>CALHDP010000108.1 GCA_938023085.1 uncultured Collinsella sp. | reverse complement strand
ATGGCTGGTTATGCACAACGGACCAACGTATTGCAATACAGTAGCGCATTTTATGCACGATTTGGGGCTAATTCCGGTTAACGGTCGAGATTTTCTTTAGTTGGGCGAAGTATATGAGGATATTTTGACTCTGTTACAAATATGTAAACAAAAAGGGTCCCGCACTTGCGGGACCCTTTTCAAGTATTTATGCAGCTCGTGATTAGTAGCCCACGATGCCCTGCGGGAAGAAGAACATGCACAGCACGACGCACACGGCAAACACGACAGCCATGATGACGGTCAGGCGGTCAAGGTTCTGCTCCATGACGCCCGTGGCAGAGCTGGAGTTATACAGCGAGCTGGCAATCATATCCGAAACGCCGGTACCCTTACCGGAATGCATCAGGACGAGAATCGTCAGCGCCACGGCAGAAACAGCCCAAACGACAAACAGAAGAATCTGGAACGGACCCATAGATAAGCTCCTTAATAGAACAGTTCAAACTCCAGTACTGTACCACAATCCCCCGCTCTCCCCTACCTGCCACTCAAGGACGGGGTGGAAATGGCAGAAATACCAAAAAGGGGGTTGTCCGGTTGTGGACAACCCCCTTACTAGAAAACGGTATTTGTTTTCTATTAGGCCTCGGTGGCGAGCACGCGGCCCGTCATCTCGGCGGAAGGCTCAATACCAGCCATGGTGAGCATGGTCGGAGCGATATCGGAAAGACGGCCGTCCTCGATACCGGTGAGCTGTGCCTTCTCATCAACAATGATGAACGGCACGCGGTTGGTGGTGTGAGCCGTAAACGGATGCTTGGAACCGTCGGAAGCAACGTCAAACATGTGATCGGCGTTACCGTGGTCGGCGGTAATCAGCGCAAAGCCGCCCTTGGCGAGAATCGCCGGGACAACCTTGGACAGGGCATCGTCAACAGCCTCGACGGCCTTAACGGCGGCGTCGAAGACACCGGTGTGACCAACCATGTCGCAGTTCGCGAAGTTCACGATGTAGAAATCAGCGCGATCCTCGTTGATGGCGGCGACAAGCTTCTCGGTCACCTCGGGAGCGCTCATCTCGGGCTGCAGATCGTAGGTAGCGACCTTGGGGGAAGCGACGAGCACGCGCTCCTCGCCCTCCTTGGGCTCCTCGATGCCGCCGTTGAGGAAGAACGTCACGTGGGCGTACTTCTCGGTCTCGGCGGTGTGCAGCTGCTTCAGGCCATTGGCGGCGATGACGTCGGCCAGGACGTTCTCGGGGAACGTCTTGGGGAAGGCGACCTCGACGTCAAACGTCGGATCGTACTCGGTCATCGTCACAAAGTGCGAGAGCTTGATCTGCTCGCGCTCAAAGCCGTCGAACTCCTTGTCCGTGAACACGCGGGTCATCTGACGTGCGCGGTCGGGACGGAAGTTGAAGAAAATAGCCGCGTCGCCCTCGTGGATGCCCTCGTTGTGGGCAGCGAAGGGCTCGACGAACTCGTCGCCGCGCGGGTCCTTCTCGTAGTAGGCCTTGATACCGGCAACGGGGTCGGTATCAGCATCGGACGCGTTGACCATGACGTCGTAGGCGCGCTGGATGCGCTCCCAACGGTTGTCGCGGTCCATCGCCCAATAACGACCCGAGACGGTGGCAACGCGAGCGTCGCAACCGGTCTCCTCGGAAATCTTGGCCAGGAAGGCGCAGAACTCACTCATGTAACCGGCACCGGACTGCGGGTCGACGTCGCGGCCATCCATGAAGGCGTGGACGCGAACGGTCTTGACACCATGCTCGGCAGCCATCTTGACCAGAGCCTCGACGTGGTTCATGTGGGAGTGAACGCCGCCAGGGCTCATAAGGCCCATGAGGTGGAGAGTCTTGCCGTCAGCCTTGACATCGTCCATGGCCTTGACGAAAACCTCGTTCTTGGCGATGGAGCCGTCCTTGATGGCATTGTTGATGCGCGAAAGCTCCTGGAACACGATGCGACCGGCACCGATGTTGAGGTGACCCACCTCGGAGTTGCCCATCTGGCCGTCGGGAAGGCCCACGTCCTCGCCCGAAGCACCGAGCGTGGTGTGAGGATACTTCTCGTACAGGCCATCAAGGAAGGGCGTCTTGGCAGCGGCGACGGCGTTCTCGCCATCGGCCGGAGCAAGGCCGCAGCCGTCCATGATAATCAGGAGTGCAGGAAGATGACGTTGTGCCATATGTCCTACTCGCCTGCCTTGACGACCATAGAGGCGAAGTCGGCAGCCTTGAGCGAAGCGCCGCCCACGAGGGCGCCGTCAACGTCGGGCTTGGCGACGAGCTCGGCGATGTTGCCGGGCTTGGCGGAACCGCCATACAGCACGCGGATGCCGTTAGCGAGCTCCTCGCCGAACATCTCCTTGAGGGTCTCACGGATAGCACCGCAGACCTCCTGAGCGTCCTCGGCGGTAGCGGTCTTGCCGGTGCCGATGGCCCAGATGGGCTCGTAGGCGACGACGACCTGCTTGGGGCAGGTGATCTCAAGACCAGCAAGGCCAGCCTTGACCTGGTTCACGACGTGCTCGACATAGGTGCCAGCCTCGCGGACCTCGAGGGACTCGCCGCAGCAGAAGACGGGAACAAGGCCGGCGGCAACGAGAGCCTTAGCCTTCTTGTTCTGGTCCTCGTCGGTCTCGTGGAAGTAGTCGCGACGCTCGGAGTGACCGATGATGCAGTAGGTGCAGCCAGCGGACTTGAGCATGTCGCAAGAGGACTCACCGGTGAAGGCACCCTTGGCCTCCCAGTACACGTTCTGTGCACCGAGGGCGATGGGGGCAGCCTGAATGCGGTCATGAACCGTGGTGATGTCGATGGTCGGAGGGCAGACGAGCACCTCGACGCCAGCCGGAACCTCGGGCAGAGCCTGAGCCAGCTCGTCGGCGAGCTTGGCAGCCTCGGCGACGTCGTTGTTCATCTTCCAGTTACCAGCGATAAGAAGGGTGCGATTAGGCATCGAGAAGCGCCTCCACTCCGGGCAGGGCCTTACCCTCGACGAGCTCCATGGAAGCGCCACCACCGGTGGAGATCCAGCTCATCTTGTCGGCCAGGTTGAACTTGTTGACAGCTGCGACAGAGTCGCCACCGCCGATGATCGAGGTGCAGTCGGCCTCGGCGACAGCCTCGGCGATAGCCTGGGTGCCGTGAGCAAAGTTGTCGAACTCGAAGACGCCCATGGGGCCATTCCAGAACACGGTCTTGGCGCCCTTGACGGCCTCGGCGTAGAGCTCCTCGGTCTTGGGGCCGATGTCCATGCCCTCACGATCGTCGGGGATAGCGTCGGAAGCGACAACCTCGGGGACAGCGTCCTCGCCAAAATGATCGGCAACGCGGTTGTCGATGGGGGGCAGGATCTTGACGCCCTTCTCCTCGGCCTTCTTGAGCATCTCGCCAGCGCGCTCGACCCAGTCCTCTTCCTTGAGGGACTGACCGACGGACAGGCCCTGAGCCAGGAAGAAGGTGTAGGCCATACCGCCACCGATGATCAGGGTGTCAGCAGAGTCGATGAGGTGATCGAGAACGCCGATCTTGGAGGAAACCTTGGAACCGCCGACGATGGCGACGAAGGGGCGCTCGGGCTCGGCGAAGATGCCGGTCAGCGTGTCGACCTCCTTCTCGAGCAGGAAGCCGGCGACGGCAGGCAGGTAAGCGGCGGGGCCCACGACGGAACCCTGGGCGCGGTGAGCGGTGCCGAAGGCATCGAGAACGAAGACGTCACCATAGGAAGCGAGCTTCTTGGCGATCTCGGGATCGTTCTTCTTCTCACGCTTGTCAAAACGGACGTTCTCGAGAACGAGGACCTTGCCCGGCTCGACGGCGGCGACAGCCTCAGCAGCCTTCTCGCCGTAGGTGTCGGCGACAAAGGCAACGTCGAGACCAGAGAGCTCAGCGAGCTTCTTGGCGACGGGCTCGAGGGACAGCTCGGGCTGGAAGCCGGTGCCCTCGGGACGGCCGAGGTGGCTCATGAGGATGACGCGAGCGTTGTGCTCAACGAGGTAGTTGATGGTGGGCAGGGCAGCCTTGATACGGGTGGTGTCGCCAACGACGCCATCCTTGATAGGCACGTTAAAGTCAACGCGGACGAGAACGCGCTTTCCGTCGACATCGATGTCGCGGACGGTCTTCTTGGTAAAGGCCATGTTTGCTTCTACCTTTCGTACGTGTCTGCCTCCCATTACGGCAGACGATTTCTTATAAAAAGGGCGCGACCCTAGGGTGTAAGCCCTATAAGGCCGCGCCCTTCTTTAGACGCTCAACGAGCTATTCGCTAAAAGCTAAATTAAGCAACGAACTTCTCGAAGTACTTGATGGTGCGGACCATCTGAGAGGTGTAGGAGTTCTCGTTGTCGTACCAAGAGGTGACCTGAACGAGGGTCTGACCGTTGCCGAGGTCAGAGCACATGGTCTGAGTGGCGTCGAAGATGGAGCCGTGGGTCTCGCCGACGATGTCGCGGGAGACGATCTGGTCCTCGTTGTAGGCGAAGGTCTCGGGGATGGTCTCGGCGTAAGCCTTCATGGCAGCGTTGACCTCGTCGACGGTGACCTTCTTGTCAACGACGGCGTAGAGGTTGGTCAGCGAGCCGGTCGGCGTCGGGACGCGCTGGGCGGCACCGATGAGCTTGCCGTTGAGCTCGGGGAGAACCAGGCCGATGGCCTTGGCAGCGCCCGTGGTGTTCGGGACGATGTTCTCGGAGCAGGCGCGGGAGCGACGGAAGTTGCCCTTGCGCTGCGGGCCGTCGAGCGGCATCTGGTCGCCGGTGAAGGCGTGGATGGTGGTCATGATGCCGGACACGATGGGAGCGAAGTCGTTCAGACCCTTGGCCATCGGGGCGAGGCAGTTGGTGGTGCAGGAAGCAGCGGAGATGATGTTGTCCTCAGCGGTCAGCGTCTCATGGTTGACGTTGTACACGATGGTGGGCAGATCACTGCCGGCCGGAGCGGAGATGACGACCTTCTTGGCGCCAGCGTTGATGTGGGCCTGAGCCTTAGCCTTGCTGGTGTAGAAGCCGGTGCACTCGAGAACGACGTCGACGTCGAGGTCGCCCCAAGGCAGGTTGTTGGCGTCGGCCTCCTTGTAGATCTTGATCTCCTTGCCGTCAACGGTGATGGAATCCTCGCCAGCAACGACCTCGTGATCGCGAGCGTAGTTGCCCTGCGTGGAGTCGTACTTCAGCAGGTAAGCGAGCATATCGGGAGAGGTGAGGTCGTTGATAGCGACGATCTCGGAGCCCTCATGACCGAACATCTGACGGAAAGCCAGACGACCGATGCGACCGAAGCCGTTAATAGCAACCTTTACTGCCATTGTGTCTCCTTTCGTAAGGCCCCCGCGAGCTACAGCGCCCGCCGTTGAGGCCCACAAACTAACCACTCGCCTAATATACCTTTTTTTTGACTTGAATTTCACGAGAATGCTCGAAATTGAAAATCAAATTTACGTTAAAACGTTTTAAATACTAAAATAGCAGCTAAATCCATATATAAGTCGTTACTTCAAACTACCTGTTTGCTTCAATGAGCTTTTCAAGCCGTAAAACACGATGGTAGAGGGCTGACTTCGACAAGGGAGGGTCAGCCATCTCCCCCAAATCACGCAGCGACAGATCAGGATAGCGCTCGCGCAGGTCGCAAAAGACCGCCAAGGCATCCGGAAGCGCATCGCGAAGGCCACGCTGCTCGAGCTCATCGATAAGCGCAAGCTGATGTTGGGCGGCACCGGCGCTTCTGGTCTGGTTGGCGAGCTCGGCATTCACGCGACGGTTCACATCGTTCTTAACCAACTTGACCGCGCGCGCCTCCTCAATCTCGGCAACGCTGCGCTTGGCACCAATCAGCTTTAATAGATGCTCGATTTCCTCGGCGCTCTTAATGTACACGGCATATGACCCCCGCCGTGCATTAACACGAGCATGGACCCCAATCTGCTCCAACAGATCGCAAAGTCCCTTGGCATATTGCTCGCCCTGCACAGCGATCTCCAAATGAAAATCGCCGCGTGGATCGGCCACGAAGCCGCCCGCGATGAGCGCGCCGCGGATATAGGCAAGTCTACAGCAAGGACGGGCAACGATATGTCGGGGTACGCCGGCGACAAGTCCTCCCCTACGGTCGAGGATACCCAGCAGAACCAAGGCCTTATCCAGGTCTGGCTGATCAGGCAAGGTGATGAGGTAGTTTCGAACCTTATGCAAGACAGATTTGCGGACGGTGAACTCCGTTTTGAGCTTAAGGATACGATGCGTCAGCGTGATCATCGTGCGCGCGACGGCTCCCGTCTCAGTCGCAACCGTCAAACGATACCGCCCAGAGCCGGCAAGCGAGAGCGTACCGCTCACGCGCGTGAGGGCGGCAAGCGTCGACAAGTCGCAGTATTCACATTCGGGTTCGCAGCGCGCAAGCTCGTCGCGCACCTCAGCGGTAAACGACATGCAGGCCTATGCCTTCGTGTTGGCGCGCGACAGGTCGCGGTGGGAAATGCTCACATGATACTGAGCGCCTTCCAGGTAACGGGCCGTGGCCTCGGCAATGGCAACGCTGCGGTGCTGGCCGCCCGTGCAGCCGATGGCGATAGAAAGCTGCGGCTTACCCTCCGCGATATAGCCCGGCATCACCGTATCGAGCAGCTGTGTCCAAGCCTTCCAAAACTCCTGCGTCTTGGGATGGTCCAGAACAAAATCGGAGACCTTTTTATCGAGACCGGTCATCGTGCGCATCTCGGGGTCGTAGAAAGGATTGGGCAGGAAGCGGACGTCGATCATAATGTCCGCCTCGACGGGCATGCCGTGCTTAAAGCCAAACGAGAACACGTGGACGTCCATGAGCTGCTGGTCGGACAGCTCGGAAAATGCCATACGTAGCTTGTTGCGCAGCGCAGAGGTGCGCAGACGGCTCGTGTCGATAATCATATCGGCTCGGTCGCGCACGCCCTGAAGCTGAAGGCGCTCGCGCTGAATGGCATCGGCCGTAGTCTCCCCCGGCTTGGCAATGGGATGACGGCGGCGATTTTCGCTGTAGCGACGAATCAGCACCTCGTCAGAAGCCTCCAGGAACACGATGTCGCAGCTCATCTCGCGCTCTTCGAGCGCGGCGACCGCATCGAGCAGCTCGTCAAACAGTCCCTGGCTACGCAAATCGCAGGTGACGGCGAGATGCCTGCCCACGCCCGTATTGATGCCGACGAGCTCGGCAAGCTGGGCGATGAGACGCGGAGGCAGGTTATCGATGCAAAAATAGCCCATGTCCTCGAACACGTGCATGGCCTGTGTGCGGCCTGATCCGGACATTCCGGTGATGATGACGATATCGGGGATGCGCTCCGAGCGCTCCGCCGCATCCATGGCATCTCCCTTTTGCATGTGTTGCCTCCCGAAAACAAGCGCGGGACCCAGCAACCCGGATCCCGCGCGGTCAATTGCCTATATTGAGTATACCGCCCCGAGCGGATACGAGGCCTGTCTTACGCCTCAAGCGCAGCCTTGAACCAACTCGTAATACTCGTGGGGTGCGTGATGGCGGTGCCGACGACAACGGCCCAGGCGCCAGCATCGATCGCGGCGCGAGCCTCCTCGGGCGTATGCACGCGACCCTCGCAAATGATGGGAAGGCCGGGGAATTCCTCGGTCGCCTGACGCAGGAGCGGCAGATCGGGACCGTCGGCCATGGTGCAATCGATAGCGGCAACACCATGAGACAGCGTGGTGGACACCAGGTCGAAGCCCATGTCGACAGCACGACGAATATCCTCGATGGTGGCACAGTCGGCCATCAGGAGCACGCCCTCCTCGTGCAGCGGACGGAAAGTATCTTCGACGGTCTTGCCATCGGGACGCGGACGATCGGTGGCGTCGATCGCCACGATATCGGCACCCGCAGCAACGCAGGCGCGAGCGTGGCGCAGCGTCGGCGTGATGTAAACGCCCTCGTACCCATCCTTCCACAGGCCGATAACAGGAACCTCACAGCGACCCTTAATGGCGGCAATGTCGGCAAGGCCCTGGCAGCGAATGGCGGCGGCGCCGCCGAGCTCGCAAGCGCGAGACATTTGAGCCATGGTCTCAGGCGTACGAAGCGGCTCGCCCATATACGCCTGAACGCTCACGACGAGCTTGCCCTTCAGGGATTGAATCAAAGGATCGACGGTCATAAGGCTGTAACCTTTCTCAGAACAGCCTCCCGAGGCGTGTTGTCTCGGGAGGCTCCTACAGAAGATACGTTTACTTCAACGAGGCAAGAAGATGCTCAGCGGCACCGATGAGCGGAGCATCGCCCTCCAGAGAACCGATGAGGATCGGCGTGTCCTGAAGCGGATCGAGCGCCTGGCTGGCATAGCCCTCGTGCACCGAATCCTTCCACGTCTGCGAACGCCAATCGGGACCTTGGTGAATCACGCCACCCGAAAGCACGATGACCTCAGGGTCCAGGATGTTAGCGAGCGAGCCCAAGCTGGCACCCAGCGCAAAGCCGGCGTCATGGATGACCTCGGTCGCCTTTGCGTCGCCCGCACGGCACAGGTCGTTCACATCGCGACCGACCGAAGGACGGCTGGGGTCGACGCGACCAAAGCGCTCATCGTACATACGACCAATGGAAGTGCCCGAAGCAACCGACTCCAGATGGCCGGAACGCCCGCAGGCGCAGGGAATACCGGCGGCAGCCGAGCACTCGATGTGGCCCATATGGCCAGCAGCACCATGGAAGCCCTGCATCACGCGGCCGTTCTCGACATATGCGCCACCGATGCCCGTACCGATGCCAAGACACAAGACGGAGAACTTGCCCTTGCCGACGCCCCAGTGGGCCTCGCCCAGAGCATGAGCCTGCACGTCGCCTACAACGGCAACGGGAAGACCGAGGTCCTCGCGCAGGCGCGGCCCCAACTGAACACCGGACCAGCCGGGCATGATCTCGTTGGCATACGCGATGGCGCCCGTCTTGGGATCGACGACGCCGGCGGCACCGATACCGACGCCAAGGACCTCGACATCGGGATTCGCCTCGAGAGCAGCCTTGATGGACGCCTCGATACGTTGGAAGACGGCCTCGCCGCCCTCTTGGGCCTCGGTGGGAACCTCGGCCTCAAAAACAGGATGGGGCACACTACCGTCAGCCGGGTACTCCATGATGGCAGTCGCGATCTTAGTTCCGCCGATATCGACAGAGCAGACGTACTTGTTCTCCATGTCGCTCTCCTTAGGAGATAAAAAACAACTACAGGAAATGCGCCGTCAGGCTAGCCGTCACAGCGCGGAAAAGGTTTTCCAGGTGCCCGAGATCGCCAAGAAACCGTGTGACCATTGATCTAATGGGTCATGGCCGCACGGTTGAACGGCGAGGTCGGGTGCCCGGGGAAGCTTTACAGGAGACCGTTGTCCTGGAGGACCTTCTTAATCGCCTCGACGTTCTCGCCGGTCATGGCCTTCACCGGGCGCGGCATGGTCGGGCTGTCGAAGATACCCATGAGGTTCATAGCGGTCTTGAAGGCGCCGACGCCACCGGCATAACCCTGGACGCCCGAGGTGACATCCCAGATGTGCGAAATCTCATTGAGGCGATCCTGCTCGGCCTTGACGGTAGCCCAGTCACCAGCCTGAGCGGCCTTCCACTGACGCACGTAGCCCTCGGGCTCAACGTTGGCGAGACCCGGAACGGAACCGTCGGCGCCACCGAGGTAGGCGCCGTCGACAACAACCTCGTGACCGGTGAGGATGCTCATCGGATGGCCGTTCTTCTCGTTCTCCTGAACGAGGTAGCGGAACGAGATGTCATCACCCGAGGAATCCTTGACGCCGGCCAGAACGCCCTCGGCACCGAGCTTGGCAAGGAGCTTCCACGGGAGCTTGGTGTGGACACACACGGGGATGTCATAGGCGAAGATGGGCAGGTCGAGTTCCTCATGCAGGATGCGGAAGTGCTCCTCGACCTCGGTCATGCCCTGCAGGGCATAGAACGGGCAGGTGGCGACAAGCGCATCGGCGCCCAGCTCCTGAGCGACCTTACCGTGCTCGATCATGCGCTCGGTCTCGGTGTCGATGATGCCGACCAGAACGGGAACGCGGTGGTCGACGATACGGACGGCCTCGGAGATGATCTGACGGCGACGCTCGTCGGTGGAGAAGACGACCTCGCCCGAGGAGCCCAGGAAGAACAAGCCATCGACGCCGGCATCGATCATGCGGTTGATGCTGCGCTCAAAGGAGGCAACATCGAGCTGGTGGTCTTCGGTATCGGGAACAACGACGGGAGGGATAACGCCGGTGAATTTCTGAGTTGCCACAAGAATCTCCTTAGTTGTCTGGTGGGCAGCCCTATGCCGCCCACTCTTGTTGGCAGTGTCCAGGCCGTCTAGGCCAAAGAACACGAGTAGAACGTTTGGTTAAAAAAGTCGACGACTTCGTTTTCGAACGCATTGATGCGCTCGTGAGCGTATTTGGCATAGATGATATGTCTCCGGTCACACTCAAGACCGTTGAATACGGCAAACTGATCCTTGGGATCGCTCACGGTATCCATGAGCGATGTGCCCATGAGCACCGATCCGCGCACCCGAGACGACAGCGCCTCGAGGCCGCCAGGAAGCGGATTGGCAACCGCCGTGCAGGCGAGACCCCGCTCGTCCAGAGCAGAAACCGCCAGCGCGACTCCGCCGCCTAGACCCTCGCCCCATGCAAAGATGCGGTCGGGGTCCATGCCATCAAGATTGCGCGCCACCTTCGCCAGCGCGCAACCCCAACGGACGCGCTCGACAAAAGCGGGCGAAGAAATCCCCCGCTGCAGGTCGTCCGCACCAGCAACATCGTCATCCAGCGCGAGGACGGCATACCCCATGGCGGCAAATCTCGTCATGTGATGCCAGCCGCGCACAGGCCGATCGATATCGTGGAACATCAGGCACAGCGGCACGCGCTCAGACACTCGGGCACGACCGACAGGCTCGATCAAACGAGCGTGAATCGCATCGTCACCGAGCTCAAAGGAGACCTCCGAGTAACGGGCGCAGGGGTTAACAAAGTCAATCGCCGTAATGGCCAGGCCTTGAATCTCAAGATTCGAAGCGCATGTCTCTAAATCAGAAACATCTGCTTGGACATCACCGCGCCAGTCCCGATATTCTGCGAGCCTTGACGAAACCGTTCCAGGAATTCCCACGAGCCCGGGGACAATCAGCTCATTAACATTGCTCTCGCACTTAGACATGAGCCTCCCCTCCCTTGCAGAAAAACGGAATGATCAGATCGTCAAAATCCTGAATCTCCTCGTGGCCAAAGCCTTCAAAGAACTCATGACGCTTTTCGCAGGTCAGGTTGTTATAGACCGCAAACTGCGTCGCTGGCGGGCAGACGATATCGGCTGTGCCGGTGCCAAACAGCACGGGGCATTTGACCATAGGGGCAAAGTTCTTGGAATCGAAGTACGCCAGCTTGGCATAGGCTTCGTCAATACGAGTCGAGTCCTCGTCAAACCAGCGAGACCAATAGCGCAGGCCCTCGTAGGCAATGTCGTCTGCATCCAAATCCCAGACTAGGCGGAAATCTGACAGGAAGGGATAGAGGATGGCGGCACGATTGATAAGCTCGCTGTTAAGCGCACAGGTCGCAATGCCCAAACCACCACCCTGCGACGCGCCGTTCACAAACACACGAGAAAGATCGATGCCCTCGAGCTCGCGAACAATACGGCACAGGATGCGAATATCTTGGTGCAAGCGGACATAGTAGAGGTTGGCCGGGTCGCCGTCGATGCCGGCGACGATATGCCCGGCAACCGTTGTGCCCTCAAATCCACCAATGTCCTCGGAGGGACCTCCTTGGCCGGGGCAGTCGAGGGCGATGAGTGCCATGCCCATGCCCGCAAACGACGCCTGCTCAAACCAGCTGCGGCTTGCACCCGGATACCCATGGAACTGAAGCACCAATGGCACGGGCTCGTCCGAGACGGGTTTAAGGTACTTGGCATGCAGGCGAGCGCCACACATGCCGGTATACCAGAGGTCGAAAAGTTGGCAGGTCGCGGTATCGGTGACCGATGCCGTGTCGATCGCATAGTCAAGCCCGACGGCGTCGGCCTCGGCCATGCGATCCTTCCAAAAGAGATCGAAATCTGATGGACGGGGCATGGCGCCTCGATATTCACCAAATTGATGTTGTAGCTCCTGAGCACTTGGCATGGCTCGTGAACCCAACCTTTCGAAATCGCAACGGAGGTGCGCCCGGCAAGGGAACCGGGCGCACGGGAGGGAAAGCGAGGCTATTCGCCGAGCTTGGGGTGCAGCAGCGACGGCGCAGCGCCGAGCAGCATCTTGGTGTAGGGGTCCTGGGGATGCTGGAAGACCTGCTTGGCCTCGCCCTGCTCGACGATCTTGCCGCCATTCATAACGATGATGTCGTCAGAGATATAGCGGACCGTCTGGATGTCATGGCTGATGAACACCATGGCCAGGCCGAGCTCCTTCTTAAGGTCGGTCAGCAGGTTCAGAATCTGCGCGCGGACCGAAACGTCCAGAGCCGAGGTGGGCTCGTCGGCGATGATGGCATCGGGGTTCAGCGACAGGGCACGGGCAATTGCGACGCGCTGGCGCTGGCCGCCCGAAAGCTGACCGGGAAGAACCTCGGCGGCGGAGCTGGGCAGACCGGTGAGCTCCAGGAGCTCTTTGACGCGCTTCTCCTGCTCGGCCTCGGTACCCAGGTTGTGGACGCGCATGGGGTCGAGCAGTTGCTCGCGAACGACCATGCGGGGGTTGAGCGCCGTGGCCGGGTTTTGAAACACGACCGAGATGACGCGACCCATGTGGCGACGGTCCTCGGCGGTACGTTTGGTAACGTCCTTGCCCTTAAAGTAGACCTTGCCGCTCGTGGGGGCCTGCAGGCCGCACATGACGTTGGCGGTGGTGGACTTACCGCAACCGGACTCGCCGACGATGCCGATCGTCTGACCGGGCATGAGCTTAATCGTTACACCCTGGACGGCGTGAACCAGGTTGGGGTGCAGAATCGAGCCGGTACGGGTCCTAAAGGTGACGTGGACGTCATCAAGGAAGATGATCGGCTCGACGCCGTTGACTGCGGTCTCGCTCATCTACATCACCTCCGCGTGAGGGGTCAAACCATTTGCCTTGAGCACCTCGTCGGGGAGCTCGGAATAGAAGTGCTCGGTGCCGGGCACGCGCTTGAAGACCGGACGGGTGTCCAGGCCAATACGCGGATGGCTCGAGCGGGGCGCGAAGCGATCGCCCTTGGGGAAATCGCGCGGACTCGGAACGGCGCCGGGCACCTGGTGCAGGCGGCCCGAACCGCTCTCGATGGACAGAACGGAACCCAGAAGACCGCGGGTGTACTCGTGGATCGGGTTAGTGAGCAGCTCCTTGGTGGGTGCCTGCTCGATAACCTGGCCAGCGTACATAACCGTGATGTTGTGGGCGACCTCGGCGACCAGCGCCAGGTCGTGCGAAACGAAGATCATGGCAAAGCCGAGCTTGGCCTGAAGATCGTTGAGCAGCTTGATGACCTGCTTCTGGACGGTAACGTCCAGAGCGGTCGTGGGTTCGTCGCAGATGACCAGCTTGGGGTCGCGGGTAAGGGCCATAGCGATCAGGACACGCTGACGCTGGCCGCCGGAAAGCTCGTGCGGATAGCTCTCGAGCGTGCGCTTGGGATCGAGGCCGACGAGCTCCAGGAGCTCCTCGGCGCTGCGGGTTCCGCCGCGCTTGGTGAGCTGCTTCATCTGGGCAGAGATGAGCATGGAGGGGTTGAGCGAGGACAGGGCGTCCTGATAGACCATAGCGATATCGGTACCGCGCAGGCCGAACCACTCCTTCTTGCTCATCTTGAGCAGGTCACGGCCCTCCCAGAGGACCTCGCCGGAAAGGTGCTCGTCATCGTCGGTCAGGCCCATGATGGCCAGCGTGGTGATGGACTTACCGCAACCGGACTCGCCCACCAGGCCCATGGTCTGACCAGGACGGACGTCAAAGTTGACATGGTCGACGACGTTGATATCACCGTGATGCTCAAACTGGATGCAGAAGTCACGGACCGAGAGAATCGGTTCAACAGACTCGTCGGGCACATGGCGATCGTCACGCTTGAGCTCGACATCGCGCAGGGCGCCAAGGCGAGCGGAGAGGGACTGGGCCTGCTCCTTGTAGGCTCGAACGGGGTCGGAGACCAGCAGGTCGGCCTCGCGACGCTTGGAGGAATCGGTGGGATCCAGGGCGGCGGAGGGAGCAGCGGCCATGGCGTCGGTAATGCCCTCGGAGAGGATGTTGAGCGCCAGGCAGGTGATCATGATGGCCAGGCCTGGGAACAGTGCCTGCCACCAACGGCCGGCGAGCACGCCGCCGCGGGCGTCGGCGAGGATGTTGCCCCAGGTAGCGGTGGGCTCCTGGATACCAGCGCCGATGAAGGTCAGCGAGGCCTCGAAGATGATGGCGTCGGCGACCAGGGTAACGGTGAAGACCATGATCGGGGCGATGCAGTTACGCAGAACATGCTTGATCAAAATCCACGGAGCCTTGGCGCCGGAAACGATGACCGCGCGGACATAGTCCTCGCCGTACTCGGACACGATGTTGGCGCGCACGATACGGGCAATCTGCGGAGTGTACATAAAGCCGATGGCGAAGATGATCGACGGCACGGAGTTGCCCAGGATGGAGACAAAGACGGCCGCGAGGGCGATGCCCGGGATGGACATGATGATGTCCAGGATACGCATGATCGTCTCGGAGACGGCCTTGCGCGAAACCGCTGCAAGGGCGCCCACGACCGAGCCGCAGACCAGAGCCATGGCGGTGGCGCCAAAGCCGATAATCAGCGAGTAACGACCACCGTAGAGCATACGCGACAGAATGTCGCGACCCTTATCGTCGGTACCGAAGATAAATCCGTTGCCGGGAGCCTGGCGAGCCGTAAAGATCTCGACCGGGCTATAGGGGGCAAGAAGGGGCGCCAGAATCGCAGTCAGGGCGACCAGCACCAGCACGACGGCGGCAATCTTAGAAGACAACGTCATCTTCTTCCAGCCACCGAGCTTGAGCCCCTTGGAGGCAGCCTTCTCGAGCTGCTCGGTTTGCTTCTCTCGAATCTTTACCATAATCTACACCGTCCTGATGCGCGGGTTGATGAGCAGGTAGAGCATGTCAACCACGATGTTGATGATGATGAAGGCAAGAGCAACGACGATAACGACGCCCTGAACCAGGTTCGCCTCGTTGCCCTGAACGCCCTGCAGAATCGCAGTGCCCATGCCGGGGAGGTTGAAGATAACCTCGATGACGACGGCGCCGCCCATGAGGTAACCGATCTTAAGACCGAGGGTGGTGACCGGGGTGATCAGCGCATTGCGAAGAACGTTGATGCCGACGACGACCTTCTCGGGAACGCCGGCGCCGCGAGCCATACGGACATAATCCTTGTCGAGCTCCTCGACCATGGCGGTACGCACGATACGAGTCATCTGGCCCGTCAGCGGAAATGCCAAGGCGATAGCGGGCATGATCATACGTCCCAGATAGCCAACCGGATTCGTGGTGAAGTGAGGCAGAGCACCCGATGCCGGGAGCACCTTAAGGTAGGAAGAGAACAGCAGGATCAACAGAACGGCAAGCCAGAACGACGGGGTTGCCAAGCCGGCGATGGAAAAGACGCGGATCACTTGGTCCGGCCATTTGTCGCGATACAGTGCCGCGATGACGCCGAGCAAAAACGAAACGACCGCACCGATGGCAAGACCGATAAAGGTCAGCTGCATCGTGACGGGCAGGGCCGTGGAGATGCGCTTGGCAACGGAGTTGCGAGCAGCACCATAGGTGCCCATGTCGCCATGGATCAAATCGCCCATATAGCGCACGTAGCGCACGGGCCAGGGGTCGTCCAGACCATACTTCTCATGGTACTCGGCAACCGCCTCGGGCGAGGCACCGTCACCCAACGCCGTGTAGGCGGGGTCGGTCTTGGAGAACGACATAAGGAAGAACACCAGGACGGTGACGCCCAATGCCATGATCGGCAGCGCCACAAGACGCCTTCCAATCAAACGTAGCAAGTTGTTCACGTTCTCTCCCCTTTCTTTTGTCGGTAGGACCAACTGGTATATGAGTACGGATACTCATTACAAGACCCGAGCGACATCGTTGCCGCCCGGGTCTTTGTTTCAACTATGAGGATACGGTCCCAATGACCGACATCCTGCATACAGACTCAAGCGAGTCTTACGCCTTGACGGTCGCAACGCCCCTGAAGGACATGCTCGTCGTGCCGATGCCCTTGAAGCCATCGAGGGCCTCGCCGTTGGGCGCAGTGGACGGATCGTCCCAGGAAGCGGAGACGGTCTTGACGTGGACAACGGGGTACAGAACGGCGTTGTCGGCAATGATGTCGAAGCACTCGTTCCACTTCTTCTGCTGCTCGTCGCCCTCGGCGGCAAGAGCCTCGTCCATGAGACTGTGGAGCTTCTGCCACTCAGCGGACTCCTTCCACGGGCAACGGGTCTGCATCCAGACGTTGTCGCCGTACCACCAGTTGAGCAGCAGGTCGGGGTCGGCGCCGAAGCAGGAAGGATCGCCAGGGGCAAGGAGGATATCGTAGGCCTCGCCGCCGTCGATGGCAGCGTAGGTGGCCGGCGAGGTATCGGTCTGGATGGTCACATCGAAGCCGAGAGCGTCGAGGTCGTTCTTGACCTGGGCGGCCATGCCCTTAATCTGCTCGTTGTCGGTGGTGCGCAGGGTGATGGCACCCGGGGTGATGCCAGACTCCTCGATGAGCTTCTTAGCCTTCTTGGCGTCGGTCTTGTACACCGTGGAAGCCTCATGATAGTTGGTGAAGCTCTTGGGCAGGTAGCAGCTGGCAGCGGTGGCAAGGCCGGCGAAGGTGTTGCTGACCATCTTCTCGGTGTCGAGCGCATACATGACAGCCTGACGGACCTTGACGTTGTTCCAAGGCTCCTTGGCGACGTTGAACATGATGAAGCGGGTGCCGAAACCCTGAACGTTATCGATCTTGCAGCCGGCGCTCTCAAGCTGGTCGACGGCGTCAGCGGTAACGAGCTCCATAACGAGCGTGGAGCCCTCCTGCTGAGCGGTAACGCGAGCGGTGGGGTCGGTCAGGATGCTGTACTGGATCTTCTTATCCTCGACAGCATACTCACCGTTGTACTCAGGATTGGGAACCAGGGTAATCTCGGTATCGGAGATAGAGTCGTACATCCAAGGGCCGGAGCCGATCGGCTGCTTGGCGCGATCCTCCTCGGTCTGAGTGGCCGGGGTAACGCGGACGATGGCCAGACGATCCTTGAGCAGGGAGAAGTTGGGGACCTTGGTCTTGACCGTCACGGTGCTGGCGTCCTTGGCCTCGATGGACTCGAAGGGCTGGAAGAACGGAGCATAGGTAGCGGAAGCGGCGCAAGCGGTGTAGGAGGCAACGACATCGTCAGCGGTGACCTCGGTGCCATCGGAGAACTTGGCGCCCTTGCGGATGGTGACCTCGAAAGTGGTGTCGTCCACGGACTTAGGATCGTCGGTGGCGAGCTCGTTGAAGGTGCTGTAGTCGTGGTAATCGATGCCGTAGAGGCCCTCGACGACGTGCCAGTTAGCACCCAGGCCCACAGCGGAGCCGGTGCTGGCGGGATCGAAGCTGGACGGAGCGTAAGCGGAACCAGCGGTGATCACGCCGCCGCCACGGTTGGCGGAATCGGTGGAACCGGAAGCGGAACCCTCGTCGCTAGAGCTGCCACCGCAGCCGGTGAGACCAAGCCCTGCGACAGCAGCGACGCTGCCGGTGAGGCCGAGGAACGAACGCCTGGACATACCCTTGTTGATGATGGCCATGTCTTCTCCTATCAATAGAGAATCTTACTCGGGAGCACCTAGACTTGCCCCCGCGCAACTTGCGGACGATATATACCTTACCTACCGACGAACCCAACTGAGGTGCCGCGCTCGGCGACCGATACATACATACGCTTGAACGGTATTTACTACCGTTCACCGAATTCGTTGACAAACGATTCGCCAGACAGTATGTATCGGCGAGGTGAGATATCAGTCTTCGTCAACCCGCAGGATAGCAGGGTTTTCGCTTGGGTTAGTCAAACGTTTTAGCGTTAATAAAACCCGAAACCAGCAGGCAATCATGGCGAAATAAATGGTTGAAAATCGCGCAATCATGTATATCAGTTGTTTGGCTCGTGTTTAGCTATCGGAATGGCCAGCCGCCGCCTCGGCGCGCTCGGCATTCCATGCAACGAGCGCCTCGTGGACCGCCTTGGCAACATCGGCAGGTATGCCGCGAACTTCCGCGATCTCTTGCTCGCTCGCCGCGCGCAAACGCTTCATCGAGCCAAAATGGCGCATAAGGGCACGTTTTCTGGTGGGTCCCACGCCCGGAACGTCATCGAGTACCGAAACCGTCATGGCTTTATCGCGCAACTCACGGTGGAACGTGATGGCAAATCGGTGGGACTCATCGCGTACCTGTTTAATTAGATAGAGCGAAGCAGACCCGGTCGGCAGCACGACAGGAGTCTCGTCCCAAGGCACAAAAACTTCCTCGTCGGCCTTCGCCAAGCCACAAACTGGTATATCGAGCCCAAGAGCCTCAAGTTGCTTGATCGCAGCGGTCAATTGCGGCTTACCGCCATCGACAACGAGCAAATCGGGGCGCGAGCCAAAGCGCTCGTCGGCCATGCGCTCGGGAGCATAGCGTCGTCCCAAAACCTCGGACATCGACACGAAGTCGTTTGCCTCGTTCAATTCGGCCTGAATTTTAAAACGACGGTACTGGCTCTTGTCGGCGCGCCCGTTGGTAAACACCACCATCGAGGCGACCGTAAAGGTGCCATGCAGTGTAGAGATATCGAAGCACTCGATACGCAACGGCGGCGATGGCAGCGCCAACGCACTTTCGAGCTCCAGGAGCGCTTGATTGGTGCGGTCGTCAGCGTACCCCGTTCGCATCATGTAGCGCATGAGGGCATGGCGCGCATTTTTGGATGCCATATCGAGCAGACGGTGCTTTTCGCCACGCTGCGGCCTATGGAGATGGCAGGAACGCTCACGCTTGCCCGCAAGCCACTCCCCCAGCGCCTCCGCATCCTCAAGCTCGACGGAAAGGTTGACCTCAGCTGGAATATCAGCCGTCTCGTCGTAATAGCGCTTAAGAAAGCCCGATTGAAGTTCCTCTTCGTCGACATCCAAACCCTTATCGAGAATAAACTCGCAGGTTCGAACCGTTCGACCCTCACGCACGACAAAGACGCAAGCGGCGGAGATGGTCTCCTCGCGATAGAAACCGATGACATCGATATCGACACTGGAGGGAAAAACGACTTGCTGACGGTCGTCCAGACCCCTGATGACCTCCAAACGACGTTTGACGCGTGCCGCGCGCTCAAAGTCGAGCGCCTCGGCGGCATCCGTCATCTCGGAGGTCAGCTCATCGACGACATCCTTGCGATGGCCCGACAAAAAGCGCTCGACACGCTTGACGTTCTTGGCATAGTCCGTAGGAGAAATCGCGCCGACACACGCACCTGGGCCGCGCCCGACATGGTAGTCGAAGCAGGGACGCCCGTTTTGCGCGCAAATCATATTGACGATGTCTTCCTCGCCCTTGTGGGACTCGACGATACGACGACAACGACGCCACTCCGCACAAGAAGCCGAGCAGATCGGGATCACCTTGCGCAGCGTGTCAATGGTCTCACGCGCCGCGCGGCTATCGGTATAGGGACCAAAATAACGCGTTCCCGGCTTATGACGCTCGCGCGTGTATTTGATAGCGGGATACAGGTCGCCCTTTGTAATGGCGATAAAGGGGTAGCTCTTGTCATCCTTGAGGTCGACGTTAAAGTACGGATGGTACTGGCCGATCAGGTTGCGCTCGAGTACAAGCGCCTCATGCTCGGTTTCGACAACGATGTAGTCAAAGCTCGCAACCAATTGCATCATGAGCGGTATTTTTTGGCGCTCATCCTGCAGCGTCACGTACTGGCGCATACGGGAACGCAGGTTTTTCGCCTTGCCAACGTAGATGACATCGCCCTTGGCATCTTTCCAAAGGTAACATCCGGGCTGCGTGGGAACGCGCGAAACCTGCTCGGCGAGTGTTGGAATGTTGTCGTGACCGGCCACACGCACCTACTTGCGACGAAGCAGCGCCGAGACCTCGGGCATCTTAAGAACGACGGCAAGGCCAAAGGTAACAGCAAGCGAGACGACACCCGCAACGCAAACATAGCCAAGAGTAATCAGAATCGAGCCGCCAAGTACCCCGACAAAGTGTTCAAGCGCCCACATGACGCCGGCGCCTGCGGCAGCCCCTAGGCCGCCGAGCAAAAGGCCAAAGAAACCGCCATGCAGGATAGATTTGACCTGAAGGCCACGCAGGCGACGACGCAGCCACCACAGCGAACAGCCGACCAAGATCACGTAGTCGACAACATACGAAAGCGCGATTGCCGGCATACCGAAGCCCAGCACAACGCCAAACAGCAGAACCGAGCCAGCCTGGCCGATGGCGGAATACAGGCAATAGCGGCTATAGGGCTTCATGTCGAGCAAGGCAGAGAAGCTCTTCTGCATCAACACGACCACGCCGTAGAGCGGCAGCGAGAGCGCCAGGTAGACAAGGTACTCGGACACCAGCGCCACGCCGGATTCATCGAACTTGCCGGCACAGTAAATCATGTTGAGCGGACGTGCGAAGACAATCAGGTACAGTGCGAACGGAATCAGGAAGAACAGCATCTGGGCGACGCCACGCGAAATGCCCGTGCGAACGCTGTCGTAATCCTTCTCCTGTGCGTCATGAGAGAGCTCGGTATAGAGCGCCGTCGAAAGCGAGGCGGCAATCAGCGCGTAGGGCAGCGTGTACCACAGGCGCGCATAGGCGATGACGGAAGGACCCGTCTCGGGCTGGACCACCAGCGCGGCAGCGTTGGTGATAGAAGTCGAGACAAACATGCACACCGTGGCGAGCAGCGTCGGGATACCGAGCGCAATCGTCTGGCGCAGCGCGGGGTCCTTAAAGTCGATATGGATATGGGGATGCACGCCGTGCTTGCCAAGCGCGGGAATCTGACATGCCATCTGAACAAAGACACCGAGGGTCGTACCGGCCGCAATCAAGATGATGCCGGCACGTTCGCCAAACTGTGCGGACACGGGCGCAAAACCCATAAAGCTCGCAATGACGATCACATTGTTGAGGACCGGGGCAAACGTCGACCAGAAGTAGTCGCGGTGTGCGTTGAGAACGCCCGAGAACACCGAGCCCAAACCATAAAAGAGAATCTGGATGGCAAAGAAACGGAACATGAACGCAGCGGTATCCATGCTGCCGCCGTCACCCGAAAGGAACGATTGCGTCCAGATAAAGCCCGGGGCGAACACGGTCCCCAGCAACGAAATGCCACCCAGCACCAAAAGCAGAATGCCAAGCAGGTTGCCCACGTACTCGTTCGAGGCCTCGCGACCCTGCTCACGCCTCACGCCCATGTACACGGGCAAAAACGCCGTCACGAGCATGCCACCCATCACGAGTTCGTAGAGCATATTGGGCAGGTTGTTGGCGACCTGATAGGAGGACGAGAGTAGCGACATGCCGATAGCGGCCGCCATTGCCCACGTGCGGATAAAACCGGTGACGCGAGACACGATAGTCAGAATGGTCATAAGCCCGGCGGAACGACCAACCGTGGAGTAGTCCGACGAGCCCATGTCGTCAGTGTCATCTCGCGACGAAGAAACTTCGGATGAGGGTGTCTGAGGCGCAGATTCTTTTGCAAAATGAGCTCCGCACTTCAATTCTTCCTGCGGCATCGCTCAGTCCTCTCTCGTAATCGCGGCAACCGTCGCCCCGCAAAATGCAATTAAATCATCGGGTGCAAGCTCGAGCTGATAACCACGCTTGCCTCCCGAAATAAAAATGGTATCCCAAAGGACGCATGTCTCGTCAATGAGCGTCCGGTAGCGTTTTTTCATACCGACCGGGCTGCAGCCGCCGCGAACGTAGCCAGTCGCCGCAAGCAAATCCTTCACATGCATCATGGCCAAGGACTTCTCCCCCGCGGCACGCGCGGCGGACTTTAGATCGAGCTCGTCGGCAACAGGGATGCAGCACACGACATAGTCGTTGGACGGCGTCACGCAGACCAAAGTCTTAAATCCTTGACCGGGCTCCTCGCCAAGCTGCTCCGAAATCGCGACCCCCAGGCCCACCGACTCATCACCATCGTCTTCGTACGTATGTAGAACATAGGAAATGCCGGCACTTTCCAGCTCGCGCATCGCATTGGTTTTTGGCGTCTTTACAGCCTTTGCCATGACATATCCTTTCTCTCGCATTCGGACGCAAGGATTAAGTATATGTCCAATTCGGCTGCATACGTCACTTCGGCACAGCAAGCGCCATCGAATCACAAGGAGTCGATGGCGCCCATAAACTGAATCGCCTATTTATTGAGCATCAAGTTGAGCCTGACGCTCCCGGTCACGCCTGAGCAACGGCGCCAAAAACTTGCCCGTATAACTCTGCGGACAGTCCGCAACCTGCTCCGGTGTGCCCGAAACCACGACGGTTCCGCCGCCGTTACCGCCCTCGGGACCCATATCGATCAGGCGGTCGGCAACCTTGATGACATCAAGGTTGTGCTCAATCACCAGCACCGTGTTGCCCGCATCGACCAAGCGCTGCAGCACATCGAGCAGCTGGCGGACGTCCTCAAAATGAAGACCGGTCGTCGGCTCGTCCAAAATATAGAACGTCTTGCCCGTCTGGCGTCGATGAAGCTCCTTGGCGAGCTTCACACGCTGCGCCTCGCCGCCCGAGAGCGTCGTGGCGGGCTGGCCCAGGCTCACGTAGCCTAAGCCTACATCGTACAGCGTCTGGAGCTTGCGCTTAATCTGCGGGATATTCCCAAAGAAGGCCAGCGCCTCGGTGACGCTCATGTCGAGCACGTCCGAGATGGTCTTGCCACGGTAGGTGACCTCGAGTGTCTCGCGGTTGTAGCGTTTACCGCCGCAAACTTCGCAGGGAACGTAGATATCGGGAAGGAAGTGCATCTCGATCTTGATCTGCCCGTCGCCCTTGCACGCCTCGCAGCGCCCGCCACTCACATTAAAGGAGAAACGACCCGGCGAGTAGCCGCGCGCCTTCGACTCCGGCGTACTCGCAAACAGCGCGCGAAGATCATCCCACAGGCCGATATAGGTAGCAGGGTTGGAACGCGGCGTGCGGCCAATCGGCGACTGGTCGATATCGATAACCTTATCGATACACTCGATGCCCTCGATTTTTTTATACGGACCCACAGGGCGCGTCGAACGGTGAATAGCATTCGTAAGGGCAGGCGCAATGGTGTCGGTAACCAGGGAGCTCTTGCCCGATCCCGACACGCCGGTAACAACCGTAAGCGTACCAAACTCGATCTTGGCGGTAACGTTTTTGAGGTTGTTGGCTCGAGCGCCCGTAATTTTAAGGCAGCCGCGACCGGGCTTGCGCCGTTCATCAGGCACCCGAATCATTCGTTTGCCGGTCAGATAAGCGCCCGTCATCGACTCAGGACACGCCATGATATCAGCAGGCGTTCCCGCCGCGACTACGTGTCCGCCGTTGACACCGGCGCCGGGCCCCATGTCGATCACGTAGTCGGCGGCACGGATTGTATCCTCGTCGTGTTCGACAACGATAACGGTATTGCCGATATCGCGCAGGCGCTCGAGCGTCTTGATCAGGCGCTCGTTGTCACGCTGATGAAGACCGATCGAGGGCTCGTCCAGAATATAGAGCACGCCCATGAGACCCGCGCCGATCTGCGTTGCCAAGCGAATACGCTGTGCCTCGCCACCGGAAAGCGTCGCCGAGGCGCGATCGAGTGTCAGATAGTCGAGTCCAACATCGACCAGAAAACGCAGGCGCTCCAGAATTTCCTTGACGATACGGCCGCCGATAAACTGTTGGCGCTCGGTGAGTTCCAGGCCCTCAAAAAACTCGAGCGATTCACGGCACGACAGGCAACAAACTTCGTAAATGGACTTGCCGCCCACGGTGACGGCGAGCATCTCAGGGCGCAAACGAGCGCCGTGGCAGGTCGAGCACGGCTCCTCGCGAATGTACTTCTCCAGGCGCGCCTTGGTGTTCTCGTTCGTCGTCTCGGTATAGCGTTCGTACAGGATGTTGCGAACGCCCGAAAACTTGGTATCCCACTGGCTGCGACGTCCGTCGAGCTTTTGGTAGTCGACCGAGATCTTCGTATCGCCCAGGCCATCCAAGAATGCACGACGCACCCGAGGGGGCAAGTCCTCCCACGGCGTATCGACGCTCACCTTGAAGTGTTTACAGACCGCAGCGAAAATCTGCGGATAGTAGTTAGAGTTGCCAAACAGGCTGCCAAAGACCCCGTCGGCGATCGACTTCGAGGGGTCTTCGATTAGGGCCTCGGCATCGACCGTCTTCTTAAAGCCCAGGCCATCGCACTCGGGGCACGCGCCATAGGGCGCGTTGAACGAGAAATCACGCGGCTGCAGGTCATCGATGGAGTGTCCATGCTCCGGGCACGCCAAGGCCAACGAATACTCCAGAAGCTCGCCCTCGGTCCCCTCGGGAGCATCACGATCGGGCAGCATGTACACGTTTACATTGCCGTGAGCCAGCGCGGTCGCCTGCTCAACAGACTCGGCGATACGGCCAAGAGAGTTCTCACGGATCACGATGCGATCGACCACGACCTCGATATCGTGCTTGAACTTCTTGTCCAGATCGATCGGATCGTCGAGCGAGCGCACTTCACCGTCGACACGCACGCGGCTAAAGCCCTCGGCGCGAAGGTCCTCAAACAGTTTGGTGTACTCGCCTTTTCGCCCGCGCACCACCGGTGCCAGCACAAACGCGCGGCGGCCCTCCCCCGCCGCCAAGACCTTGTCGGCAACCTGGTCGGTCGTCTGGCGCTCAATGACGCGGCCGCATTCGGGACAGTGCGGGGTGCCCACACGGGCGAACAGCAGGCGCAGATAGTCATAAATCTCGGTTACGGTGCCAACCGTCGAGCGAGGGTTTTTAGACGTCGTCTTTTGGTCGATCGACACCGCCGGCGAAAGGCCGTCGATTGAATCCAAGTCGGGTTTGTCCATCTGGCCCAAGAACTGGCGCGCATAGCTCGAAAGACTCTCGACGTATCGACGCTGGCCCTCGGCATAGATAGTGTCAAATGCCAGCGAACTCTTGCCCGAGCCAGAAAGACCGGTAATGACCACGAGTTGGTCACGCGGAATGGAAACATCGATATCACGGAGGTTGTGCTCACGAGCGCCGCGAATAACGATAGAAGAATCAGACATGGAAGCTCCTTGCCTCCTATTGCATCGAATCATACTGTCGATGAGTTTAGCGCACTCGACGCGCACAGATGTTCGTAATACAAGATTCGCAGACCTTTAGCTTTGCGTATCGGGCGCTTTGTTTCTCGAAATGCCGTGGAAAGGTTACAGTAATCTAATACTGAACTTAATTTGCCGTAACAGAGGAACGTCCATGACCGAAGATATCCCCCTTGAAATCACTTCGAGCGACATGGCCAATCTGCCCATATTCATCGCCGTCCTTATCGTGGCCATCGTCGTGGTGCGTGTATATTTTTCAATCAAACACAATGAAAAGCCGCCCATTGCCCGCGTCTTTTGGTGCGCGACGCTCCTCATCCCGCTCGGCATGGTAGCTGCATGGATTACGAATCAATTGCTCGTAAATGAGGACAATTCCCTATGGGTCCTTTCTTATTCGGCGCTCGGTGCTACCGCCGTCATACTTCTTGTCGAGCCCTTGGTTTCGGGACTTATCGACCAAACCGATCTTGCGACGGGAACGGTTGCCTGTATTTGCCGTGACATCCTTGTCATCGCCGCTGTTTCAGCGCTCTCGTTCGTTTCACTCGAAATTGCCTGTAACGAAACGTTCTATCGCATTCCCGCCAACTCATTCGGGTTTTCCGTCGGGCTGCTCGCGACGGTTCTGCTCTCCCTTTATTTGCTGGGACAGCGTCATGGAGGCGTCATGGCCCTCGTGCCCGTCGTCTGTTGCATCCTTGGCATTGCCGAGCACTTCGTCATAACGTTTAAAGGCGAGGCCATCCTGCCAAGCGATATCTTGGCCCTTGGCACCGCAATGGAAGTGAGCGAGGGATACGAGTTTACCTTTACCGCCGGAATCGTAACCTCTCTAGCCCTGCTGGAGATTTCCCTAGGGCTTCTTTCGCTTATCCGACCGAGAAAGCTCCGTACGCCCACCCATGTCTTCCCCGCAATCGCCGCTAACCTCTGCGCTTTTCTGCTAGTGACCGTTATGGGGCTCTCGGGCTTTTCCAGCATCGACTTGGAGCAGGCGCTGAATTTTGGATTTGACCGTTGGCAGCCCATCACCACGTATGCGTCTCAGGGTTTTATCACTTCGTTCACCGAAATGGTCAACGAGTTGCCCATTGAGAAGCCCGAAGACTATACGCCCGATGAGGCGCAGAGCATCGAGCAGAAGCTCGCCGCCACCTACGACAGCACGTATGGCTCGAGCGAGCAGCGCGCGGCGGCCGTTGCCCAGTTCAATGAAATCAAGCCGACGATTGTTGCCGTCATGAATGAGAGTTTTAGCGACCTTTCGTGCTTTGAGCAGCTCCAGGCGGCCGGGTACACCGGCCCCGCATTCTACAACTCGCTTCCCGACACACTTGTTCGCGGCACCATGCTCGCTTCGGTCGCCGGTGGCGGAACGGCGAACTCCGAATTCGAATTTTTGACCGGAGCGACAACGGCCTTTGTCGGATTAGGCAAAATCCCCTATCAGCTATATCAGATGAATGGCGTCAACAGCCTGGCAAAGGACCTTAAGGAGCTTGGGTATACCGCTACCGCTATGCACCCGCAAAACCCCGTCAACTACCATCGAGATAAAATCTATCAGCAGCTGGGCTTTGGAGACTTTCTTTCAATCGGCAATTTCGAAGGTGCGCCCTGTTACCATGCCGGCGTATGCGACTACGCCACCTACGACAAGATACTCGACCTGCTTAGAACCGACGAAGCCCCGCAGTTCATCTTTGACGTCACGATGCAAAATCACGGCGGCTACGACTATGGCACCGTTCCCGCCGAGGAGCTGACAAACTATTGGGTCGAGGGAGCCAGCGAGGGCGCCAATAGCGCGCTCAACACCTATCTCACCTGCATCAACGCATCCGACCGGGACCTCGAGTACTTTATCAACGAGCTCCGCAATATCGGCAGACCGGTTGTCCTTGTCTTTTTTGGCGACCATCAGCCGAGCGCCGCAACGACTCTCAACGACGAGCTGTACCCTCAGGAAGATACGGCAAGCCACGCTTTCCGTATCTATCAGTCGACATATTTTGTCTGGGCTAACTATGAAATCGCCGGCAATACCGAGCTCAACGTCTACGACACCGTCGGGGCAAACGAGGTTGCAGCCATTACCCTTAATAAGATCGGCGCCCCGCTCACCGACTATCAAAAGGCCCTGCTTGCAACAAGGTCAGATGTGCCCACCATCAATGTCGCCGGCTACCTTGGTGCCGACGGGCTGCGCTACGACTTGGAATCTGAAGACAGCCCATACGCCTCGACGATCGACAAGCTGCAGCGCATGCAATACCTCGAGTTCGCCAGCAAAGTTCAGTAAGCCCGCCCATTCGCTTGGACCCATCGTATTGCAAGCACGCTCGGCCCAAATGCATCGTAAATGACTCCCGCTCGCAAACGAGGGTACAATGACGCTCGTGTCACATCACGGGGCCCCGGCCCCAACATATACAAAGGAGTCATACATGGGTTGCGAGCACGCACAGGCCGCCGGCGGACAAACGTCGCCGTCGCAATTTGAGGAGAATACGCTGTCCGAGGTCAAACGCGTCATCGCCGTGCTTTCCGGCAAGGGCGGTGTCGGCAAGTCGTTTGTCACCGGTGCCATCGCCACCGAGCTTGCCCGTCACGGCCACAAGGTCGGCGTCCTCGATGCCGACATCACCGGTCCCTCTATCCCCAAGATGTTCGGTATGAGCGGACGCCACGTCCATGCCCTTGGCAACCTCATGCTGCCTGAAATCTCCGAGCACGGCGTCAAGGTCATGAGCTCCAACCTTCTGCTCCAAAACGAGACCGACCCCGTCCTTTGGCGCGGTCCGGTCATCGCAGGCGCCATTAGGCAGTTCTGGAGCGAGACCTCATGGGGCCCCATCGACTACCTGCTGGTCGACATGCCTCCGGGAACAGGCGACGTCGCTCTCACCGTCTTCCAGTCACTGCCCGTCGACGGCATCGTCATCGTCACGAGCCCGCAGGATCTGGTCTCGATGATCGTCGCCAAGGCGGTCAACATGGCCGAGAAGATGAACGTCCCCATTCTGGGCATCGTCGAAAACATGAGCTATATTGAGTGCCCCGACTGCGGCAAGAAGATCGAGGTCTTTGGCAAGAGCAAGCTCCCCGAGGTCGCAGAACGCTATAACCTCGACATCTTGGGCACGCTTCCCATCAATCCGTCACTCGCCGAGGCCTGCGATAAGGGCGAGGTCGAGACCGCGCTGCCCGATGGCATGTTGCCCAAGGCAGTCTCTGCCGTCGAGGCCATTACCCCGCACGAGACCGACGAGGCCTAAGTGAACACGAGCGCCTTCTATGACGTCCTGGTAATCGGCGGCGGGGCTTCAGGCCTCGCCGCCGCCATTACGGCCGCACGTGCTGGCAAAAGCGTCTGCATCGTTGAGTGCGATGTCGCCTGCGGCCTTAAGCTCCTTGCGACCGGTAACGGCCGTTGCAACCTCTCCAACGAATCGATTGATCCTCAGCGGTATAACCACCCCGCATTCGTCGAATCTGTCATGAGGACCCAGCCCGAACAAGAGCTTATGGGTTTCTTCTCCTCGCTGGGCATCATGACAACCTCCGAGGAAGGCCGGCTGTACCCGCGCTCCCTTCGCGCCGAATCGGTGCGCGACGCGCTTCTCAACGTTTGCGACCGCCTAGGTATCACCTTAATCTGCGGAGCCAATATTGCCACGGCGCGCAAAGATCCCGAAGGCTGGGCACTCCAAATAAACCGTCCAGCGCGGGCGCTAAAGGCAAAAAAGCACGACGACCGAAAATCGGAGCTCCGCTCGCTTCGGAAGGCACTCGCCGATGTCCCTCGCAAGAACGAAGCCCTGCAGGCACATGCCGTAATTATCGCCACGGGCGGCAACCCCACCGGTATCGCCGATACGTTTGGCCTCCCCCTCACCTCGCTGCGCCCCATCCTCTGCCCCGTATCGGCAACGGTCGTTGGCGATCGGGCGGCACTCAAGACGTTGGATGGTCTGCGCGTCCGCGCCCGCTTGACGCTCACCCGTAACCATAGTGAGCTCTGGCACGAAGACGGTGAAGTACTGTTTCGAGCCTTCGGCATCTCGGGCGTCGCTGTCTTCAACCTCTCCCGTCGTATCCAGCGCGGCGATACGATCCTGCTCGACGTTTTCCCCGACCTCTCCAAAGACGAGCTGCTCGATATGCTCAACCGGCGCGTTGAGCTGCTCGGCGGCTTTTCGCCCCGCGATCCCCGTTGGCTCGACGGCATGCTCGCCCCGCAACTCTCCCGCGTCGTCTGCACGACGTTCGAGCAGTGCCATCCAGGCTCCAACGATGTCATCCATCTGGTCTCAATCCTCAAACACTTTAAGCTGCTCGTCGAGGGAACAGCCGAGGAGCGCTCGGCGCAGGTCACGCGTGGTGGCGTATCTGTCGAGAGCATCTCAATACCCAGTCTACGCGCGCGCAGCGCTGTCGACGCCCCGCTTTACATCTGCGGCGAAGCGCTCGACATCGACGCCGATTGCGGAGGCTTTAACCTTGCGTGGGCCTGGCTCTCGGGCATTCGCGCCGCAAGCAGCCTGTAGCCGCGCAGTCTATAATCAAAAACGCATTCGGGCCGTCTGGGATACCGGACGGCCTCTTTCTTGCCTCTAAGGAGACCTCGATGATCGAAATCACCCAAGTCAACGCGTCGCTCGATGAAGCCGGCGATGAAAATGCCTGCCTCATTGTTGGCAAGCGAGTCGCCAAGCGCGTCCTACGTTGCAAGGACTCCGAGATCAAGTCCATCGAGCTCCACCGCAAGTCAATCGACGCTCGCAAAAAACGAGACGTCCATTTTATCCTGAGCTTTCGTGTTGAGCTGACTAGTCCCCACCTCGAGCGAGAAGCGGTCGACAGCGTCGCCGAGCGTGACCGCTCGCGCGTACGCGCGATAGAGGACGATGGGCCCTCATTCCCCTCCCCCGTCTCCGACGCACCTCAAGAATGCCCTGTCGTTGTCGGCGCCGGATGCGCTGGCCTTTTCGCTGCACTCACCCTTGCCGAAGCGGGTCTTAAGCCCTTGCTCATCGAGCGCGGCGACCCAGCATTTCGCCGCTCGCATGCGATCGATCTCTTTCTAAAGGAGCGCATTCTCGACCCCGAGAGCAATATCCAGTTTGGCCTGGGCGGCGCGGGGACCTTCTCGGACGGCAAGCTCAATACGGGAACCAAAAATCCCGCCCATCGCCTTATCCTCGAAACCTTCGTCGAGGCGGGCGCGCCCCGCGATATTCTGTGGGATGCCAAGCCGCACATTGGCTCCGACATCCTTCCCAAGGTTGTCACCGCTATATCCCAGCGCACCGAGCAGCTCGGAGGTGTCGTCCGTTATCGAACGAAGCTCGTCGACATTCGCACCGACGCGTCTGGCGCCATCACCGGTATCGATGTCCAATCGTCCCAAGACGCCGCTTACGAGCCAATCGAAACAAAGCACCTCATCCTCGCCTGTGGGCATTCTGCTCGCGATATTTTTGAGCTCCTTAAGGACCACAACGTGGCCCTCGCACAAAAGACCTTTGCCATGGGCGTTCGCATCGAGCATCCGCAGCGCGACATCGACCGAGCCCAATATGGAGCCTTGGCGGGACATCCTGCCCTCGGAGCAGCCCCCTACAAGCTCGTCGCCCATCTTCCCAACGGCCGCAGCGTGTTCTCGTTTTGCATGTGCCCCGGCGGGCAGGTTGTCGCCGCCTCTTCCGAGCAGGGCCACCTGTGCGTCAACGGCGCCAGCCTCAATGCCCGCGACGGACGCAACGCAAACGCCGCCCTGCTCGTTAACGTCACGCCTGAGGACCTTCCCAACGATGACCCGCTCGCCGGCATCGAGCTCCAGCGCGCCTGCGAGGCGGCCGCCTATCGCCTGGGCGGTTCCAACTGGAACGCACCGGCACAACTCGTCGGAGATTTCCTCGCAGGACGCGCCAGCAAGGCGCCCGGAAAGGTAAAGCCCACCTATCCGCTCGGTGTGACCTGGACGACAATTGACGAAGCCCTGCCGCAGCATATCGTCGAGTCGCTCCGCCTGGGACTTCCCCTACTCGGAAAAAAGCTACGAGGCTACGACCGTCCCGATGCCGTTCTTACCGGCGTGGAGACTCGTTCGAGCTCACCGGTCACTGTCACCCGAGACCGAACGTGCCATGCCGTGTCGACCCCGGGCCTCTACCCTTGTGGTGAGGGAGCTGGATATGCCGGCGGCATCATGAGCGCGGCCACCGACGGCATCCGTTGTGCCGAAGCCCTGATCGCGGACCTCTAACGCACGAATTCCAGTGCGCAAAAGACACAGGCCCCGAGCTCCACAGGGAACTCGGGGCCTGTTCGCTATTTCTTAAACCGTGCACCCTGGCGTTTTCTGCCCGATGCGAACGTGGAACCCTTGCGGGCCTGCGAGCGTAAGCGCTCGATCGTCTCGTCCTCAGACGCACCCTCGAGCATCGCCCGAATCTGAACGACGGCATCGCGCAGGCGCGCCGCCTCCTCAAAGTCCATAGCGGCAGAAGCGTTACGCATATCCTCTTCCATGGTTTCGACGATCCGCACAAGCTCGTCATGCGGCAGTTCTTCCAACTGCTCCGCAAGTGTCTGCTCGGGCGCCACCGTTTCCGGCACACCGCCCTCGCCCGACTCATCGGGCGTATAGAATGCGCCATGGCCAAGAGAGTCGCCCTTCGAGCGTCCCTTGGAGCCCACAGTTTTTTCGGCCTCGGCAATAAAACTTGAGATGTCGTTGATGGCCTTGCGCACCGTCTTGGGCACAACGCCATGTTCTTCGTTATATGCCATCTGAATCTCGCGACGGCGCTGCGTCTCCTCGATGGCCTCTTTCATCGAATCGGTCACAACGTCTGCATACATGATGACTTCACCATCGGCGTTACGGGCCGCACGGCCAATCGTCTGAATCAGCGAACGGCGGTTGCGCAAAAAGCCTTCCTTATCGGCATCGAGAATTGCCACCAGTGAGACCTCGGGGAGATCCAAGCCCTCGCGAAGCAGGTTGATGCCAACGAGAACATCGATCTTGCCCTCGCGCAGCGTTCGCAGGATCTCGACACGGTCCATTGTCGCCGTATCAGAGTGCATGTAATTGACCTTAATGCCTGCGTCGAGCAGATGGTCGGTCAGGTCCTCGGCCATGCGCTTGGTCAACGTGGTCACCAGCACGCGCTCCTTGCGGGCAACGCGCTCGCGAATCTCGTCCTCAAGATCGTCAATCTGGCCGCGAACTGGACGCACGTCAATCTTGGGGTCGAGCAGGCCAGTCGGACGAATAATCTGCTCCACATCGTTTTGGCTCACCCGCAGCTCGTAGTCGCCCGGCGTGGCCGAAACATAGATAAACTGGGGTATCCTTGCCTCAAACTCATCGAAACGAAGCGGGCGGTTATCGAGCGCCGAGGGCAGGCGAAAACCGTGTTCCACCAGCGTCACCTTACGCGAGCGGTCACCTTCGTGCATGCCGCGAATCTGCGGCACCGTCACATGGCTCTCATCGATGATGCAGAGCATATCCTTGGGAAAGTAATCGATTAGGGTAAACGGCGGCTCACCCGGCTTGCGACCGTCCAGATGACGCGAGTAGTTCTCGATGCCGTTGCAAAAGCCCATCGTCTCGAGCATCTCAAGATCATAATCGGTGCGCTGCTGCAGACGCTGCGCCTCGAGCAACTTGTCGGTCGCCTTGAGCTCCGCCACGCGCTTCTCGCACTCTTCGCTGATCGATTTCAGAGCCGCCTTGACCTTCGGCTTCTCGGTCACGTAGTGCGATGCCGGCCATACGGGGATGGCCTCGTACTCACGAAGCATCTCACCGGTGACCTCATCGATCTCGGCAATCAGCTCGACCTCGTCGCCAAAGAACTCAAACCGCAACGGATGCTCGGCATAAGGCGGATACACGTCGACAACATCGCCGCGCACGCGGAACGTGCCGCGTGCCAGGTCATAGTCATTGCGATCATATTGAATGTCGATAAGTGCATGGATAAAGTCATCGCGCTCGAGCGGCACCTTCTTGTCGACGTTTGGAGCCAGACCTGCATAGTCCTCAGGAGAGCCAATGCCATAGATACACGAGACCGATGCGACAACGATCACATCGCGTCGAGAGAGCAGCGATGCGGTCGCCTGATGTCGCAGCATCTCAACCTCTTCGTTAATCGAGGAGTCTTTCTCGATATATGTATCGCTTTGCGGCACATACGCCTCGGGCTGATAGTAGTCGTAGTACGAGACGAAGTAGACCACAGCGTTGTTGGGAAAGAACTCTTTGAGCTCGCTCGCAAGCTGAGCGGCGAGCGTTTTATTCGGAGCCATGACCAGCGTCGGCTTTCCCAGGGCCTCAATAGTCTTTGCCATCGTGAAGGTCTTGCCCGAACCAGTCACGCCCAGCAAAACCTGATAGCGGTCTCCGTCCCTCACACCCTGCACAAGCGACTCAATGGCTTTAGGCTGAGAGCCTGCAGGGTCATAGGGAGACACGACCTTAAACGGCACGTCAGAGCCTTCAACGCCAAAGCGCTTAAGTTCACCACCAACGCGTTCTACTTCAAATTCCGCCATGGATACTCCTAACTCATATATCTGCAGTATACGCAGGCGGCAGGCATAGTCCTATACGAACCGATCGGGATAGAGGGTTTTGTAGCGAACCCAGGCATTATTGACACGAATCAGATACGCCTGCGTCTCGGGAAAGGTTATTGCATTATGAAGCGACGTACTCTGCTGCGCCCATCCGTCGACATTGCCCATGCCGGCGTTATAGGCGGCAATGGCACTGTCAGTCGACCCGTTAAAATACGCTAGAAGATACGAAAGATACGCACAGCCAAACTCGATATTCGTAGCCGGATCGTTAAGGTTGTCGGCCGAATACTCGCCACCGTCGACAAGGCCCTTGGCGATCATATCCTGGGCAGTCTCGGGCATCAGCTGCATCAATCCCTGAGCACCCTGATTCGACTCGGCCTCGGGATCCCAATTCGATTCAGACTTAATGACAGCGCACACCAGATACGGATCCAGATTATGCGAAATACTGGATTGCTTTACATACGCCTCGTAGTCAATCGGATACAGCGGCTTAAAGAAAGCGGCAGGAGCATATGAGTAAACGAATGAGATAAGGCCGAAGGCAAAAACGGCAGCCAGCGGTATAAGGCGATACCACGTAAGGAAACGTGTCTTAGGCATCGGCCTCCTCCTTATCCGCTACATCCCCGAACCCATGGCGCGAAAGCCATGCGTCCAGTTGTTCAAAGAGCGAGTTATCGTCTGCCGCATTGTCAATCACAGTTGTAGCGAGATTGCACAGCGCAGACTCTTCGGGCTGGCAAGCAGAACGGGCATCAAAATCAGATGGCTCCATGCCACGTTGAATAGCGCGCTCGCGACGAACTGACAAAGGGGCGCTGATGACCAAAATTTCATCAGCCAAGCCAAATGCATCCTCAAAACCAGTCGGAGCAGAAACCTCGACCACCGCAAAAGGATAACGGGGAGATGAAACCGTACAACAAACCGGATCGAGAATCCTAAGCGAAAGCTGTTCAATCAGAATGGGATGCACGATGTCATTGAGCCGTGCGACCGAATCAGGAGAAGCGAAAGCTCGAGAAGCGAGGATGCCGCGGCGAATGCCGCCTTCCTCATCCAAAATGTCCCAACCGAATTCATCCGCGAGTGTATTGACGATATCAGAGCCCGGCACATACAGCGATTTTGCAAGCTCATCCAGATCGATAAGCATAGCGCCACGAGATTCGAAATAGCGGCAGGCAGTTGACTTACCCGAAGCAATATTGCCCAAGACAAATACGGTAAACATCAAGCCCTCCCTAACGCCAATGCGAGTAATTATCGCTCAAATTCACTAGATGGACTCAAAATACAGCCAAACAGTAAGAGCACATACGGGGGAGCTAGGTCCCAAAGTACAACGTATATACAACGCAAAAAAGGGGGAGGCCGCGTGGCCTCCCCCTTCTCAGTTCGATGACGGCTCGGTGCCGTCCACCGGTCAGCGGCGCCCTGGCCTCCCACG
>CALHDP010000107.1 GCA_938023085.1 uncultured Collinsella sp. | reverse complement strand
GGAAAGAAGCTGCGCCGCGGGGGAGGCGGCCCCAATGGCTTTCTCATATCGTCTTTTAATCACCATGGTTATTTTGCTTAAAGGAACAACGTTCCCGCTCGATGTGATTACCGAATCAAAACGTGTGCATCAGCCACCAAAAACGACATTATTCGACATGTTTGGAGGCTGATGTACACAAATGCGAAAACCCTCGCCGCCCAAAAATGCCTTCCTCATGTCTGGACTCTCTATGGCTTCGCTGGATAGACATCGTCGGAACGGGTATAGTATCGAAAGTTTTGTCGTTAACCAGCGGGGGAGTCCTGTGGGAATCAAAAAGAAGATCAAAAAGGAGCTTATCGGCACTTCCGATTACCCGTCGAATAAGATCTTCACGATCTCCAATTTCATCACCTTTACGCGCCTGATCCTCACGCTCGTCTTTCTGTACCTGTTTGTGACGGATAACAACCGTATCGTCGCCATCGTGATCTACGCCATCGCTGCCTCCACCGACTGGATGGACGGTCAGATCGCACGCATGACCAAGACCGTCTCGTGGCTCGGCAAGATCATGGATCCCATCTGCGACCGCGCGCTGCTGTTTACGGGTGTCTTGGGTCTGGTGGTCCGTGGCGAGCTGCCCATCTGGGTCTGCGTGCTCATCATCGGTCGCGACATCTACCTGGGCCTTGGCACGCTCATCGTGCGCCATTACCACCGTCGTCCCATCGATGTCGTGTTTCCCGGAAAGATCGCCACGGCGCTGCTCATGACCGGCTTTTCGCTCATGCTGCTGGGTATCCCCATCGTGGACGGCTGGAATCTGCTCCCTGCGTCGCTTAACAGCTTCCCTGGCCTTAATGGCACCCCCGTGCCACTTGGCATCTTCTTTGTCTACGGTGGCGTGATCTTCTCCATGCTCACCGGAATCATCTATACGGTAAAGGGCGGCATGGCCATTAAAAATGCCGTCGCACATCCCGAGGACGAGGACATTGACTTTCTTAACCCCGAAATCGAAGACTGATTCGTTGGGGTATGATTACGTACAGTTCATTCTTTGCGGCACGTCCGCGATAGTTAGGGGTAGTCATGGATAACATGGTTAACAATACGCCTCAGAACGACAAGGCCGCCGACGCTACCTGCGTATTCCGTGTGCCTTCGAGCGATGTCACCGTTCCCGACCTTATGGCCAACGTGCGCATCACCGCTCCCGTCCTGTCCATCGTCAAGGGCCCGCAGACCGGTGCCGCCTTTGAGCTCGAGGACGACGTGACCACGATCGGGCGCGATCCGGCGAACGGCATCTTCCTCAACGATATGACCGTGTCACGCAGCCACGCGCGCATTATTCGTGAGGGCATGGGCGCTCGCATCGAGGACCTGGGTTCGCTCAACGGCACGTGGGTCGACGGCGCTATCGTCAACGCCGCCCCGCTGCACGACGGTTCTTCCGTCCAGATCGGTACGTTTACGCTCATCTACCACGAGAGCACGCCGGAGCGCATCGAAACCGGTGAGTAGGGCATGGCCGAACGCAACTATCTGAGTATCGGCCAAGTCGTCAACCTACTTCGAGGCGCATACCCCGATCTTTCGAACTCAAAAATTAGATTTCTAGAGGATGAGGGGCTCATTACCCCTCATCGTACGCCTAAGGGATACCGTCAGTACTCCAAGGAGGACGTTGATCGCCTGGAGGTCATTCTGCACTTGCAGAAGACTCGATACATGCCGCTCAACGTAATTAAGCAGCGCTTGGAAAACGCCACGGACCTGTCAACGCTCGCCTACGAGGTGGGCTTGCTGTCCGATGTTCCACTCAAGACGGAACCCAAGGAGACTAAGCAAAAGCTACATCCCATCGAGACCATTCCCGATATGCTGGGCGTCGAGATTTCGTTTATCCGCTCGCTCGCCGAGAACGACCTCATTCGCATCATCAAGAGTCCGCAGAATCGTGAGCTCGTCGATGGCCGCGATTTTCCGATCATCCGCTACTGCTCCGAGCTGTCGCGCTTCCATATCGAGCCCCGCAACCTGCGTCAGTACGTGTCTTCCGCCAACCGCGAGTCCTCGATGTTTGAGCAGGTGCTCGTGAGCATGCTCGGCATGGATACCTCCGATGACGAGCGCGACGCCAAGCTCGAGCGTGCGTTTAAGAAGCTTCACGACCTGACGGAGGGCGTGCACACCGCGCTGCTCAAGAACCGCGTTTTTGAGTCGCTCAACGCCGTGGTCGAGGACGCCGACATCGATGCACTCGATGAGGAAATCACTCGCTCCGAGTCCACCAAGGCCAAAAACGAAGAGATAGCCGCGCCGGCTTCGCACAAGGATTCTCTCGTCAAGCCGCTCAAGGTCGTCCCCCCTTCGCAATCCGGCACCGCCACCGCGGGCAAATAACCGCTGCTGAAATTTCGGGAACCCATTGAAAGGTCATGCAATGTACGACTTCGAATCTCAAATCGTCGACATCCCCGACTATCCCGAGCCCGGAGTCATCTTTAAAGACATCACGCCGCTCTTTGGCAATCCCGAGGCGCTCAAAGCCATGACCGATGCCCTCGCCGAGCACTTTGCCGGCATGGGAATCACCAAGGTCGTGGGTCCCGAGGCTCGCGGCTTTATGGTTGGCGTACCGGTAGCTGTAGCCCTTGGCGCCGGCTTTGTTCCCGCACGTAAACCGGGCAAGCTACCGCGCAAGACTGTGAGCCAGAGCTACGAGCTCGAGTACGGAACGGATTCCATTGAGATCCATGCCGACGCTATCAGCTCTAAAGATACCGTGTTGATTCTGGACGACTTGGTCGCGACGGGCGGAACCGTCGAGGCAACAGGTAAACTGGTGCGAGATATGGGCGCAAAGCTTATCGGTTACGGTTGTATCCTTGAGCTTGCGTTTCTCAACCCGCGCGAGAAGCTCACGCCGTCTGATGACGATGTGGAGCTCTTTAGCCTGGTGACGGTGGACTAGCCGTTACCCTTAGTTACTGGAAAGGAAGCTACATGCGCACAGCAAACACGCACAAAAACATGGCACGCTGCGCTGCTACGGCAACCCTCGCTTGTGTTTTGGGCTTGGGCCTCGCGGCTCCTGCCTACGCCGATACCGCATCCGACCTTGCCGCTGCTCGTACGAAGCTCGAGCAGATCGGTACCCAAACTCAGCAGATTTACGATGAGCTCGCCACGCAGACGCAGGCGCTCGAACAGACTGCCGGCGAGATCACGCAAAAGCAGCAGGAGATCGCCGATGGTCAGGCTAAGCTCTCAACCTATGTCGCCGGCGAGTACAAAACCGGCGGTCTGAGCCTGCTTCAGGTTCTGACGGGTGTCGATGACCTGAGCGATATGCTCAACCGTCTGTTCTACTACGGCAAAGTTTCCGATAAGCAAGCTCAGACCATTCAAGAGGTCAAGGAGCTTAAGCAGCAGCTCACCGATAAGCAGGCCGAGCAGGAGAAGAACGTCGCCGCCACGCAAAAGAAGGTCGACGAGCTTAACGCCCAGCAGGCTGAAGCCCAGAACGTCGTAAACTCCCTGGATTCGCAGCTGCAGGCCGAGCTTGCCGCCGAGGCCGAGGCCAACGCCGCGCTGCAGGCCGGCATCAACGCCAGCACCGCCGAGAAGGCCACGGTGAGCAACGAGACTGCCGGTACGACCGAGAACACCAACAACGGTGGCCAGACCAGCAATAACAACAACCAGGGCGGCAACACTCCGGCTCCTACGCCGGCACCTGCTCCGACGCCGCAGCCCTCCACGCCTGCTCCGGCTCCGACGCCTTCTGCTCCGAGCCAGTCCGTCGACGGCGGTTCTGTTGTCTCGCGTGCATACAGCAAGCTTGGTTGCGCCTATTCCTGGGGCGGAATTGGCCCGAACAGCTTCGACTGCTCTGGTTTTGTAAGCTATTGCCTTACTGGTCGCTATTGCCGCCTGGGCAGCACGGGCACCTTTATGGGCTGGACGCGTGTGTCCGATCCGCAGCCCGGTGACGTTGTAGTCAACTCGTACCACACCGGCATTTACATCGGTGGTGGTCAGATGATTCATGCTTCTGACTACAACACGGGTGTTATCATCAGCTCCGTTGCCGCCGGCATGAACAACAACTACATTTTCGTGCGCTACTAAGTATTCAGATAAAGCAAACGGATATGGACCTCGTGGCTTTGAGTCATGGGGTCCATTCTTTTGCCTTTAGTGCAGTCCGCTATCTAGTTTTGAATACTAGATAGCGGCCCAATCGGTCTGCAAGATGGCTATAATTGAATGGGAACGATTAGAAAGGACCCTCTATGAGCTGGGCACTTATCTCCGATTCAAGCTGCAACCTCCGCGATTGGCAACCGACCGCGCCCCATACCACCTTTGCATTTGCGCCCCTCAAAATTCGAGTGGGGGAGCATGAATTCGTCGATGACCTTTCGCTCGATGTTCATGAGCTCAACTGCGCTGTTCAGGCGGAGACGAACGCTTCTTCGAGCGCTTGTCCCAGCGTAGGGGAGTGGGCCGAGCTCTTCAAATTGGCAGACAAGACCATCTGCATGCCGATCTCTGAGGGCGTGTCGGGCAGCTACAACGCGGCAGCCACGGCTCGCGATATGGTTCTTGCCGAGGAGCCCGACCGACAGATTCATCTAGTCAATTCACGCGCAGCTGGCGGCAAAATGGACCTCATTTTCTTGCTGTTCGACCGCTATCTTGCAAGCAATCCGAATGTCTCATTCGAGGATGCTTGCGCATACTTCGATAGCCTTGAACAGAACAGCAAAATCCTCTTCAGTTTGTGCAATTACGAAAACCTCGCCAAAGCCGGACGTATCCCTAAGGCAGCCGGCGTCATTGCCAACAAGCTCAATATCCGTATTTTGGGCACAGCGAGTGAGGCCGGTAAAATCGAACTCGTCGGGCACACGCGTGGCGAAAAGAAGATGCTCAACAAGATCATCGACACTATGGAAGCCGAGGGCTTTACGGGCGGTGAGGTCGTCATAGATCACGTTGAGAACGAAGCTGGAGCCCAGGCGCTCACTGACCGCATAGTCGAGCATTGGCCCGGCTCCAAGACCATCATCATGCCCTGCAACGGCCTGGATTCCTATTACGCCGAGATGCACGGCCTCATCATCGGCTACGGCATGGGCGTAGCTTCGGGCAAATAAAGTCCAACCAAGCAAAAATACGGGCGGGACAAAGCGACAGATGGCTCTTTGTCCCGCCCGTTTTATACGTCGGCTAGCTATTAAACCCGTTGAACTTGAGATAGCTCATCAAGTAAGCCTTCGAAACGAAGGACGATACCGCGCTACGCACAAGCAGCGACTCACGCGTTACCTGATGCGCCGTATCGGGCACGGGAGTCTGCTCGACGGAAAACGCCGCACGAATCGATGCCTCGAGCTGATCGACCACATAATCAAAGGCCGTCGGGGCATCGTAGCTCAAACGCTGAATGTTAAAGAGTGCCTGCACCGCAGCAATAGGTAGCACCTGCTTAAAGATGCAGATAGCGATCAGGCGGGCAATCTGCTCGCGGCCATATTGCTTTTTGACCGGAGCAGGCACTAGGCCGACCTTTACGTAGTTATTGATCATCGATGGCGTAATGATAGGCTGCTCAACGCAAATGGACAGCGGCTCCATCCAAAGCGCAACATACTCAATAACCTGGTCGCGGTAGAGTGTCACATTGGGCAACTGGTCATAGCGCGGCAGACTCAACGTATTGAGTTTGCGCACGATATCGGACTGAATAAATGCATCGGGCAGCACAGTGGGCTGAATATCCTCAGGCTTAATGCTGACCGACGAATCGGACATCGGGATAACGCGTTTGGCGTGGTTCATAAGGATCCTCCGTTCATTAGCTATATTGTATTCTAGGTTATCTAGTTTTGCATACTATATAACCGGAAAGTAAAAGTGGTTGGACAGCACATTGATACACCGTCCAACCACTTTGTTAAAAGACAACAACCTTACATAAGATATATTATCGTACTTATCCGTGGAGAAATGCGTATGCTCTGGTTGCCGCTATGGCTCCATCAGAAACGGCGGTCACAACCTGACGTAAAAGCTTGGAACGGATGTCGCCAGCGGCAAATAGACCTGGCGTGTGGGTCGCCATGGATTCATCAGTCAGAATGCCGCCATCAGGCGCCAGATCGACTAGATGCTCAACAAGCTCGGTATGGGGTTGCGTCCCGGTAAAGACAAAGATACCAAACGAGCCGGGCTCAAATGAATCGGTATGAGTCTCACCGGATGCATTGTCCTTAAAGGTAATCGTCGTTGGCATGGCTTCGCCCGAGAGCTCCACAATACTAGTTTGGTACCTAACTGAAATATTATCTTTTGCAAGAACTTTTTGAACCACACCATCGGGGGCACGGAACTGATCGCGGCGCAAAACGATGGTCACGCTGCTGGCGATTTCTGACAAGAACAGAGCTTCCTCGCATGCCGAATTGCCACCACCGATTACAAAGACCTGTTTGCCACGGAAGAACATGCCGTCACACGTCGCGCAATACGAAACGCCACGACCGCGATACGTATCCTCGCCAGCGAAACCTGCCGGACGCGGCGTGGCACCCATGCAAGCGATAACACTCCTAGCCGTCGTATCACCAACATCGTGATGAACGGTAAACAATTTGGAGCCGGCATCGTAATCGACACCCGTCACCATGCTCCATTCAACCTGAGCCCCTAGGCCTTCTGCATGTTGTTGGAATCGCTCACCGAGTTCAGCGCCGCTCAGTAGCGGAATGCCCGGATAGTTCTCGACCTCATTGGTTGTGGCGATCTGTCCTCCCGACATGCCTTGCTCTATCACGGTCGTCGTTAAGTTGGCGCGCGCTGCGTAAATGGCAGC
>CALHDP010000106.1 GCA_938023085.1 uncultured Collinsella sp. | reverse complement strand
AACTTCTCAGCAAAACGCCGCGATGTCTGCGCCCTGCGGTATCCTTGAGCCACTTGCACCTGCAGCACCAAGGAGCCGCCATGCGCACCGAGCTCGATGTCCCCTTTTCGCACAAAGAAGAAGCCAAGGCGCTGGGCGCCAAATGGGACCGGACCAAAAGGATCTGGTATGTACCCAGCGGCGTCAACCCTGAGCCCTTTGCCGAGTGGCTGTCCGGTGTTGACCGATTCGACCCCTCAGCGCCGTATATATATCTAGTACTGGGCAAGCGCGAGTGCTGGAAGTGTCACAAAGTGACCTCGGTCGCGGCCTTCGGCATTCCCTATCGAACCGATAACGACGAGAGCATCGCCATCGCGCACGCGCCCAACGAAGCCGGGCACATTGCCATCGACTCGGCCAACGCCAACGCACTCGCCATCGTGCCCGCTCTTGGCTGCGTGCCGGGCGAGATCCGCGACTACCTTCATAAGCGCTGCGGCTACAAGCCCGTAGGCGCGCGAGCCTCCAAAGCCCCGTCGCTCGGCAACACGTGCGCCAGTTGCGACGCGCTGCAAGGCAGCCGCTATCTGTTCGAGGAGCCCTCGTCCCCGTTTGCCCTCACTGCCATCAACAAGCTGCCGGCACTGGAGTTTGTGCGCGTCGAAGTTGCCGGCGTCTTTGGCGTCCCGGCCACGCGCACCGACTTTGACCAGGCGCTCTTTACCTGGGCACGCGACCATCACGCCGAGTTCCACAGGCAACTCGGTGAGGGAGTTTATTTGTAGGGACGGAGATGCCTTCACAGCCAGCTCCTCCGCATCACCTATCCCTCGTCGCCGGCGTCATACACGATATCGAGGCCACAAACAGGGCATTTCTCCGGATACACCGGCATATGAACGCCTGTCTGTTTTCTCACTTCGTCGCTGAGTCTGTCACGCGCATCGATGAACCGAATGTCGAGACACGGTATTTGCGAGCCGCAGCAAGGGCAGGTGACGACAAACGACCCGCAATCAACCTCTACGCTCGGAAACATATTGTTGTCTATAAGGGCACACGGCAGTTTTCCGTACTTCCCCATCGCAATATCGCCTCGCCAGCTCATACACGCTCCCCTCTCGCTATACAAAACAGGAAGAGCATGCACCGGCAGGCGTGCGCGAGATTGCATCGCCACGCGATCCGATCAAACAACACGATCGTCAAAGAATGCCAAAGCCAAATACGCTAATACGGCAGAAGCCCCGCCTTTTCACGCTTCTTTTCCGAGCGATCGAACTCAATGCGATGGGCCTCAAGAAACACCGTATTGGGTCGCCACTGACGCTCATTCGGCTGCCTTAGCGTCGCACCCGCAAAGGAAACGTAGTCGGTCTTATCCAGCAGGTACGATCCGCACAGCCGATATTCGCCGCAAACAGGCTCAAACGAAATCAGATGAGCATCGAATAAAGCATGTAAGTCGCGCCGAAGCAGAATGCCGTTGCTGGCAACCTGCGATTTGGGTCCCGAGTAATTCTCGATATGTGCAGCCTCCAGAGCTTCGCTGACGCCGCAGTCCGACACCGCGCAACGGCCATCATAGGCGGCAACGAGCTGCTTGCGGAACCATTGCTGCCCCAATCGCTCGCGCCTTAACGCATAGCGGGCCTTTTCGTCGTCGGTCGTACCCTGTCCGACAAACTCAATATCGACGGGCATGTGCTTCAGATAACTCATGTCGGGCGCAAAACGAGGGTCCGGTCCGCCTTTATGAACAGGACCGTGCAGAACAAACCATCCGTTTTCGGACTCGAACCGTTCAACAAACGCAAGGCCGAGCACCTTGTAGCCCACCTCGGTTGCAAATATGACTCCGACTGGAACGCCACATTCCATGCAGTTGAGCATTTTACGGTTGTAATTCTGGTCTCGAAAACCAACGGTACCCGGCGCTTGAACCGAGTACTTAATGACCCACGTACCATCGTCCAAATAGAGCGGAGGCACATCGTTGATGCTCTCGGTTTGCCGCTGGCGCGCTTGTACCCCGCTGCCCCACTCCCCTGTATACTGATGTAGCACGTGTTTCATCCGGGCTTGTTGGGCCGGGTCGTTCATGGGAGGTTCTTGTGGCTGTTTCGAATCCGCCTAAGGGGAGCGTTTCTTCTTCGTCCATCAAGCCGGTTACGCGCAAGGCCGTGCGTTGCCAGCGCGAGGTCGCTTGGCTTGTCACGCAGGCGGCGGGCAGGCTTGTGGCGACCACTCAGGACGTCAATGCGCCTACGCCGAGCTTTGTGTTAGCGGCGGCGCTGGATTTTGTGCGCCAATTGGAGCTTGCCGCGCAGGATGCCAACGGCCCCCTCGACTACCAGAACGTTATGGCGCCCGACCTGCAAACGTTCTGTCGCATGACCAAATTGCCTGCCGCGCCCAATGCGCTTTCGGACGCAGGCTACATGTTTACGCTTTCGGGCGCGGACCTTATCCGCGACATCTATGCATACTGCAGCGAGCTCGCCGAGCGCCACGTCTTTGACGCGGCTGAAGTCAAACCGGGATATGTCATCAAGCTGGTTCTTAGGCTGTTCTTGATGGACGGGTTCGGGGCCATGCCGGCGTAAGCCGAGTCTTTAGCATCACCGTCGACTGGGCAACAACCGCTTTACCTTAATGGACGCCAATCGAGGGTCGATTATTGGGTCGCCTCGTCCACTAACGCATCTATCCCACGCGCTCCGACAGTCGATACTTGCGGTTGCGGCTCGTCGCCGGCGCCGTGGGCTCAAGCTCGCCTTGAGCAATGAGCGCGTTGACGCGCGACCTAACCTGGGAAATTGTGAGCCCTGTGCGCTCTGCCAGCTCGCGCGTCCCCAGCTCGCCGTAGTGTTTGAGTGCCGTCACAATTAAGCCCCCGCCATGATCGACCGGCTCGATCTTTGAACGGTAAAGTACGACCTTGAACCGATCGAATCCCGGGCAGAACAGGGGCTCGGCCAGACCATGCGCGCGCATGGCATCGATCATCATCGGGATGCCCGAGCCATTGCCCTCAGCCGGTGAACCTGCGCCATCCGGCAGCGGGACAATCGACATGAGCTTCACAAGCGTCGCGTTACGGCATCGGGAGCTGCCGTCAAACAAATTCTCACGCGTTTTTCCGCCACAAAGGCCACCGGGATTCACCACCTCGATACGGTCGTCAAAGACGTCGACGGCAATCGATTGCCCACAGAACCGATCCCCGTATTCTCGATGGATTACGGCGTTAGCGATTGCCTCGCGCAGAACCTCCTCGGGAATCTCAAGCGAGTCGACACGCGAGACGCCTTGGACGGTCGAGGTTCGCCGCAAATTCTTGGCGACGGCTGCGACGGCATCCGAGATCATCTCGCCCAACGTTCCCTCACAGATTGTGCGGTCCATGAACCTCAGCGACCCCGCAGCTCCCTTTTGAGCTCCCACGTGGACAGCCACATCAATGAAGAGCTTGGGATAGAACTGCTGAGGGTAAACGCCCGCGGCAAGGAGGCCGGCCTTGGTAACATTGCCCTGGAAGTCGAGGAAATTCAGACGCTCCATCTTTGTCTTCTTGTCCGCCGCACCGCGCATCGCTCGAGGCGTCAACGAATAGGCACGCTCTATCGTGCGGTCGACCAGCGA
>CALHDP010000105.1 GCA_938023085.1 uncultured Collinsella sp. | reverse complement strand
GCTCCGTTTGGAGGGCCGTCTTTTTGGTATAAGAGGACGGAATGACTAACACGAAAGGTATGACCATGCCCCAGATTGATGATGCCGAGCTGTTTGGCAATGCCGAGGATCAGCGTGCGTACGAGGACTTTTGCGCCAATCAGGAGGCGGTCGAGAAGTTCACGCTCGACAAGCCCGCGCTTGTCTGCCGTTGGCGCATGTCCAACAAAAAGGTGCCCATGCTCAACCGCCACATCCGTGCGCTATCCGAGCGCCTGGTGCAGGGCGAGCCGCTTACCCATAACATGCTCAGCTGGGCGAAGCAGCACGTTGAGTGGTCGCTCGCCGAGGGCGATTACACCGCGCACGACGGTGTGCTCATGCTGGTGATCGACATCAACGGCAATGCTGCCATGACGGTGGGGGAGTACGAGCCGCTGGCCGATACGTCGGCCAAGGCGCTGCGTGCCCGCTCCGCCGAGGCTCGCTCCGAGGCCGACGAGACCGGCGTGGCGCCCGAGCTGCTCGCCGCCGTCAACAATGGCGAGCTTGCCTTTGTGGCGCCGACGGACGAGTGCCTGTGTGGCACGGCGACGCTCGTTGAGCAGCTGGCCCAGACCAAGGGCATCCCGGTCACGCGCGTAGACATTCCCGCGCAGCTTAAGGGCGCGCTGTTCCTAGTGAGCGACGAGCACGGCGTGGTCCCCGCGACCGAGACAGACGCCGCCGAGGCCGACGCCGCCACGGTCGCCTTCTTCGCCGACGGCTACGAAAAGCTCCGTGCCCGCCGCTAAATGATTTTTCTGGGACGGGGATTATATAATCATTTGATTCTCGCGCCCGTTGCGAGCGAGGGACGGGCCAAGCGCTTTCGTTTGCGAACAGTTCTGTCACCTTGGTGCCGCGTGAGGTGCGTACCTGCGGCTTCGCGGTCATAATGGGACAAGACAACCAAGAGGGGAGCGGAATCCATGGCGCTAATCTATGTCGTTGAGGACGACGAGCCTATCCGTCGCGAACTTGCCGACATCCTTGCCCGTGCCGGTTTTGAGGTCGAGGCCTGCGAATCGTTCGAACATGTCTCGCGCGATATCCTTGCTGCCGCGCCCGACCTGGTGCTGCTCGACCTCACGCTTCCCGTCAAGGACGGCCAACATATCTGCCACGAGGTCCGTCGCGAATCCGAGGTCCCCATCATCGTGCTTACCTCGCGCTCGACCGAGATCGACGAGGTCATGTCCATGACGCTCGGCGCGGACGACTTTGTTCCCAAGCCCTACAGCGCCCGTGTGCTCGTGGCACGCATCAATGCCCTGCTGCGTCGCACCACGGCTGCCGGCGAGCGCAGCACACTCGTCCACAAGGGGCTGGAGCTCGATCTCGCCCGCTCCATGGTCACCAATACGGCAACCGGTGACAGTACCGAGCTCACCAAAAACGAGCTGCGTATCCTCTCGCTGCTTCTGAGCCGCGCGGGCAAGATCGTTTCGCGCTCGGCCATCATGCAGGACCTGTGGGACTCCGACGCCTTCGTGGACGACAATACGCTCACCGTCAACATCAACCGTCTGCGCACCACGCTCGAAAAAATCGGCATCAAGGGGTATCTGACCACGCATCGCGGCCAGGGCTATTCGGTCTAGGTGCCGGTTATGTCGTTTGCCAAGTTCTTTAAAGACGCGTTGCTTCCCGTCGCCGTTTGGGTATGCGGCGTGCTGCTGAGCTGCTTTGTGCTGACGGTCGCTGGCGCTTCCGTTTCCATCGTGGTCGTGGCGGTCTGCGTGTCCTTTGTCTTTGGCATGCTCGGCATTGTGATCGAGTATGCGCGCCGTCGTCGTTTTCTGCATCAGCTGGAGCGCGCGGCCGAGGAGCTGGAAAGCCCCGCATGGGTGCAGGAGATGGTCCAGTGTCCGACGTATGCCGAGGGCGAACTCGAGTACGAGGTTTTGCGCCGGGTGGGCAAAGCCGCCTGCGACGAGGTTGCCGAAGGCCGGCGTCAGACCGATGACTATCGCGACTATATCGAGAGCTGGGTCCACGAGGCCAAGCTACCCCTGGCGGCGGCCCATCTGATCTTGGAAAACCTGGACGGCAGCGAAGACGATCTGTCGCGTGTGGATGACCTGGCACGCGAGCTTGCCCGCGTGGAGCGCTATATCGACCAGGCGCTGTACTACGCGCGCTCGGAAGTCGTGGAGCGCGACTACCTGATTCGTCGTTGGAGCCTCAAGACCTTGGTGACGGGTGCCATTAAGGCCAACGCGCGCGAGCTCATTGCGGCGCACGTGGCGCCGGTGTGCGAGAACCTCGACTTTGAGGTCTTTACCGACGAGAAGTGGCTCGAGTTTATTCTGGGCCAGCTCATCCAGAACAGCATTAAATATGCGCGTGAGGACGGCGCAAAGATCGTGTTTTCGGGCGCGTTGCTGGACGAGGGCCTGGCAAGCGAGCGCATCGAGCTTACCGTCGCGGACAACGGCTGCGGCGTGAGCGCGGCCGACCTGCCGCGCGTGTTCGAGAAAGGCTTTACCGGCGACAACGGCCGCACCACCAAGCGCGCAACGGGCATCGGCCTCTACCTGGTGGCGCGTCTGTGCTCCAAGATGGGCATCTACGTCACCGCAGCATCCGAGCCCGGCGAAGGCTTTGTCGTCACGTTTGCCTTCTCAACCAACAAGTTCCAATACTTCGAGTAACGCACGCGGCAGACGCCCGCCCAAACAAAAACGTGCCGCCCCAAACGGGGCGGCACGCCATTCTTCTATCAGACAACTCGCTGAAGTACGGTGACGAAGGCGCAAGGCCGGGAGGGGTTATCTAAGCTGACATCCCGCAGCTGCGAAGCGGCGAGGACGTCGGCGTGATAACCCCGCAGGCCTTGCGCCGGCGGGAAGGAACCTACTTCACGACCAGGATGTCGCAGTCCGTGTTGCGCAGCAGGAACGTCGAAATCGAACCCAGGAGCGCATACTTGATCGAGGACAGGCCGCGGGCGCCGCAGAGCACCAGGTCTGGCTTGACCACGTCGAGCATCTCGTCCTTGAGCGTCTCGCGAATGCGGCCGGCGCGAATCATGACCTCGACCTCGGGAATATCGGGATTGGCCTTGGCCTCTTCGAGCTGCTTGGCGATGGAGTTCTTAAATGCCTCCTCTAGGCCGTTGACCAGATCGACCGGATAGGAACCGGCGCTCTCGAGCGCCGTGGAATCGATAACGTGGCCGATGATTAGCTTGGCGCCGTTGTTCGCGGCGACCTTGATGGCGCGTGCGAGCACAAAATCCTGCTGCTCAGTACCGTCGAGTGAAACAAATACCTTGGTGTAGCCCTCGTTCATGGTTTCCTCCTTGGTCTATCGCACGGGCGCGGGGCTCGTGCATCGGGCGGGCGCGGGCGCGTTGGCCGCCGGACACTTTATCTTGTTGCAGTTATACCCAAGGATTTGGGTTTGACCGCTCGCAATTCTGTGAACGGGCGAGTTTTTTGGTAAGGGTAGGCGCAGGCGCGCCGCCAACGGTTGATAATGGGACATCGCCCGCACCGTCCGCAGAACAATATCGGCGGGTGTCTAACGAGGGGGTCCCTTTGGATATTATCGAGCTTCTAAAATCTGCCTTCATGGGCCTGGTCGAGGGCATCACCGAATGGCTGCCTGTTTCGTCGACCGGTCACATGATCTTGGTGGACGAGTTCGTCAAGATGAACGTGAGCGAGACGTTCTGGAATATGTTCCTGGT
>CALHDP010000104.1 GCA_938023085.1 uncultured Collinsella sp. | reverse complement strand
GCGGGCAACGGGACGTCCGCGTATTTGCTTCGCAAATCCGCACCGGCTGCGGTCGGCGAATCCGGGCTCGGGAACATGCGAGGGCAAGGCGGGCTGAATCCGCACTCCCGAAATCTGCCATGCTCGGTGGAGCGGGCAACGGGACGTCCGCGTATTTGCTTCGCAAATCCGCACCGGCTGCGGTCGCCTATCGGCGACCTTGCCTGCTCGCTATAAACGCTTCGCGTTTATTTAACGCTCGCACCCTGTCGGGTTCGAGTCCCGGCACTTTATTGAAAAAAGCACGGCACCGGAACAGTGTCGTGCTTGTGCTTTTTACTGGAGCGGGCAACGGGACTCGAACCCGCGAGTGTCAGCTTGGGAAGCTGATGCCTTACCACTTGGCGATGCCCGCTTGTGTGTTGGCTAGTATAACGCGGTTGTCTTGTTCGATACAAGGGTATCGATGCTTGTTTTAGCTGTGGAGAATCGTCTGGAAAACAGTCCAATTGTGGAGACAGGGACCTCTAGTGTCCTTATTTTACCATCTTTTACCTGCGGTTTTATTTGATTGTTCCATATGAACCCAATTTGTCGGAAATCGGGCAAGCTTTTGGTCAGCTTCCGGTACTTACCCGCATGAACCTCGGGGGTAGCCTCGTCCCAAGCGCCGCAGCCTCCCCGTGCGGCGCACGAGGGATAAGGAGCAGCCATGTCCAACGCACCCACGCACTCTGTCCACAGCGCAATCGCAACAGGCCCGCTGCTCCTGCTCCTCTTCCTACTCATCAGCTGCTTGGCGCCGGGATCCGCACTTGCCATCGACGGCTACGATCAGCTCAGCTTTCGCACCATTAGCGACGATTGCGGGCCCTTCCTCATCGGTAAGTACGAGGCTCAAGACGCCTCAATCGCGTACTGCATGAACCAGGAACGTCCCGGTCCCACCAAGCCGGGTGGCCCATGGCTCAACTTTGATCAGGGCTGGGTATGGCTCGACGACGAGTTCGCGGCGATCGTTTGTCACGGATATCCTTCTGCCACGTCGTTTGGCGGTTACAGCCTGTCGCCCGATCGCGCCCGCGCCGCCACCCAACTTGCCGTATGGATGCTCAACGGCACCACCCATGTCGACGGCACTTACTCCTACACAACAGCTCAAGGCAAGACAAAAAGTGGGCATTTTACCGCCGACAATGAGGTCGTGGCTGCCGCACGGTGGCTTCACGACAATGCAAAATCGGGAGGCATCAAAGCCGCTCCGCACCGCGCACGGCGCTATTTGGGACCCATATCGGGCGGCAGCAAACGTCAAGACATGCTCTACGTACTGCCAGCGGTCTCCGTTTCTTTCCAAAAGCAGTCCGCGAACACCGTCATCACCAGCGGAAACGACATCTATCAGTTTGACGGGGCAACATTCGATATCTTCGAGAGCATGAGTGACGCACGCGTCGGCACGCTCAAAATGGACGGCAACGGCCGAGCACAGGCAACACTTTTGCCCAACACGGCATACTACCTGGTAGAGACAAAGGCACCGGCAGGCTATATCCCTCGACGTGACCGGATCCCCTTTACCACGGAGGGCGGTGGTGGCCATGTCACAATCGATGAGCAGCCAGGCACCATCACGCTACGCATAATAAAGCTTGACGCCGCAACGGGTGCCGGAGCCCAAGCGGGGGCCTCGCTCGCCGGCGCCGAGTTTACCTGCGTCTCTCAATCCACCCCCGGATGGACGCAAACCCTCACGACCGACGAAACCGGTCGAGCAACCCTTGATAACGTTCCCCTTGGAACCTTCACCATCTATGAGTCGAAGGCCCCCGAGGGCTACCTGCCACCCAGCGACAGCTGGACCTACACCGTTGGAGCCGACCAGTTGGGCGATTCGGGCGTCGTCGAGCTCGAATCGCGCATTTCAGATATTCCGATTGCATTTGACCTTGAGATTTCCAAATTTAAAGATCATGGCAACAGCGATCAGTCTGGCTTGGAACAGCCCGCTGAAGGCGTTGTCTTCGAAGTCATCAGCAATAGCTCACAACAGGTTGTTGGAACGTTAACCACAAATATCTATGGTTTTGCCTCCACCAAAGACCAGCCCGAAGCATGGTTCGGCGCGGGCAAGCGGCCCGACGGCGTCCACGGAGCCATCCCCTATGACCGTGCCGGCTACACAGTTCGGGAGGTCCCAGAATCCGTCCCCGAAGGCTTTAAACAGGCAGGAGAATGGGCCGTCTCGGCTGAACAGATTGCCGACGGTGCCGAGCTTCAGTACATCGTGGACAACCATGCCCTGTCGACGCATCTCCAGATTGTTAAGCGCGACGCTCAGACCGGTGCCGCAGTTCCCCTTGCAGGTTTTAGCTTCCAGTTGCTCGACAGCAACCACGAGCCCATCTCACAAACGTGCTGGTATCCGACCCACAATGTCCTGAACGCCTTTACGACCGACACAACTGGTACCGTCACGCTGCCCGAGTCTCTTAACCCGGGCACCTACTACGTGCGAGAGGTCTCGGCAAAGAAGCCATATCTTGTCGGAGAGGACCTCGCGATAACAATCCCCGCCGACAGACATCTAACGCCCGTTGCGATTGCCTCATACTTCGACGACGCGGCAACCGGAAGCATCGAAATCGTAAAGTCCGACGCTACCGATGGGCACAACCTCATGGGGGCCGTGTTTGACATCCGGGCTGCAGGCGATATTGTTCGCCCCGACGGCAGCATCGTTGCCCTGGCCGGCGAAACTGTCGCCACGGTAACGACTGACGAGCAAGGGTCCGCCCGTGCGAGCCATCTTTCGCTGGGATGTGGAGCCGCATGCTACGAAGTCGTTGAGACCCAAGCGCCCGAAGGATATCTCCTAGACCAAAGTCCCCATACGGTCGAGCTGTCATATGCCGACCAGACAACGTCCGTCATCGAAGCCCATCTCGGAGTATCCGACGATTTCACCAAGATCGATATCTCAAAAGTCGACCTAACCGGAAAACAAGAGGTGGAGGGCGCTCAGCTCACCCTATATGGACAAGACGAAACCGAAATAGACTCCTGGACCTCATCCGCTAAACCGCACCGTATCGAACATCTTGCGCCCGGCACCTACACATTGCGCGAAATGATGTCTCCGCGGACCTATGACCTTGCCGAGGAGATAACGTTTGAAATAAAGGATACGGGAGAAGTCCAATCCGTCGCGATGAAGGATGCGCCCATCGAGATCAAAGGACAGGTCGACAAGCGTCAGGAACTTGTCCAACCTATCGGGAAGGGCCTGTTGGCTAACGGCGATGGTAAAAACCGTGCCGCAATGCAAACCAATAAGGATGGGCTTTTCTCCTATACCATCGACGCTCGAAACGATTCAACTACCTGGGTTGATGAGTTCACGGTCACCGATGATCTTGAGTGTGCCGAGGACGATACGGCGAGATTCGTCTCAATCGAAACCCCCGTCGCCATCGGCGACCTCAATGGTCTGTGCAACGTGTGGTATCGCACGACGCCGTTGGACTCGACAGACGTCGATGAGCCGGCAAACGCGACACTTGACGATGGGCACGAAAATCCTTGGCTTGAGTCCGACGAAGTAAAAGAGAGCCTGGGTGAGGATTGCCGCCTCGTCGATTACGACGGCTGGCACCTCTGGAAGGCGGATGTCTCGACCACGGAATCCACCACACTCGAGGCGAAAGAACTCGACCTTGCATCCAATACCGTCGTAACGGGCATTCGAATTGAATACGGTGCGGTAGCCGCCGACTTTACGACTCGAAGCGATGCGGATTCTTGGAACCGCGATGATCTCAAAGATGAGCACGACGATCTTGACGATGCCAAAGCAATCCTTGGCACAGACGCCCGGGGCGCAATCGTGCACATGCAGGCGACGTCGGCTTATACGCCCCAAACCGCACTCACCAACAGCGCACGCGTCGATCTTTGCCGCAACGGCGGCGGCGATAAACTTGAGTCACATGACGAGGACAGCGTCATTCAACGCTGTACCCTACCGCAGGACCTACCGGCAACAGGATCAGTTCCCATCGCCGCTTGCATCACCGCGCTCCTGACCTCGGGTGCCGCAGCCCTATGGTTCGCTCGCCTTAGGTCGATCCCAAAGAAGCGCTAGCGCGATGAAAAAGCGGGCGAGCCAGTCCCCTGGCTCGCCCGCTTTCAATCATGTAAATCGCCGTATCTACTCTGCAGACGAAGATCCACCATCAACGATTGCCTGCTCGGACTCAGGAATCCCATCGGCACCCGTACTCTGTTCTTGCTCCACCTCTTCGCTGATTGCGGAGGCGGGGGTCGAGCCCTTTGCACCCACGATGTAGGCAGCCCCAAATCCTAACGCAATGGCAATCAAGGTCAAAATCACGTAGACAGGCCAATGGCGCTTAATATACGAAAACACGTTGACTCCTTAGAGCTCCGTCTACGAACGGCGGATAACCTCGGTCACGACCTCGGATACCGTGGCAATGTTCGTCGGGTTGACATTGTGGGGCAGGTCGTCCTCGGTACGAGCGCAAGCCAGACGCGTGCCGTCCACGCCGGCGATGGTGAGGGCTCGGCGGCTCGCCTCGAGCGCGGCATAGGCATCGGTCTTGGCATAGGGCATCTCGAGCGCGCCGCAATCGACATGGAACGACTTGCACACCTTGCTGACCAGGTTCATGATGCGGCGATCGCCCTTGAGCAGCTGCTGTTCGCCCTCGACCGTCACCACCGAAAGCCTACCGGCGCCGACGGATTCAAGATTGATGAAGAATACGCCACGGAGCTTGTCGCGATGCGATGCCAAGAAGGCCTTCATACCGGCGCCATCACAATCCGAGGCGCCCGTTGCCACAAACCAGATATCGTGACCGAGCAGCTCATCATCGCCCATAGAGGCGACAGCCGAGAGCATATCTTCGGGAGAAGCGCCGTCGGAAGACGTAGCGCCGCCCTTCCAGCCATCGTTATCGTCCTCGAAGTTATCCCACGAACCGATACCGCGACCGGACTTCTTGGCATCGTAATCGTCTTCGACGCCCAGCCAGTCGCTCATGCTATCCTGCTCGTTTTTCTTTTTACGACCGAACAGGCCACCCAGGCCGCGCTTACGAGACTTGGGTGCCGCCGGGGCGGGAGCCGAAATGGTCTCGATCGGCTGAGCGCCCGACGCAACGGGCATGGGAGGCGCAACGGGTGCCGATGTGGGTTCGGGACCCTGGGCAGTAGCAAAGGGGTCGTTGACCTGGGCAGAGGGATCGGGAAGGTCGAACAGCGACGTGCGAGACGCAACGTTTGCCTGCTTCATAGACGGCAGCGACGGATCGGGGACCGAAGCCAGCGGAGACGAGGAAGGTGCAGGCGACGGTGCCGACGCCGGATCGGGAACATTCATCTGCGGACGCGGCGATGCCTGGGAGGAAATCTGGGCCATAAGGGAATCGACCGTTTCGTCCTGGGTGGGAGCGACATTGGCAACCGTGGCACCGGAACCACTCGGGGTCGGCATGGTGAAAATCTGCGTGGAGTAAGGCCTCGACTCATCCGTCTCGGGAGTCTCGGAAACCGCAGGCACTTCCTCCTGCTCGACCTCGGTCGAATCACCTTGATCGGCTGCCGCGTATTGCTCTTCGTCAGAGTTGGCCTCGACGGACTCGTCCTCGGCGGCATCTTGGATTTCGGCAGCATCAATGGGCTCGTCATCGTCTGCCGCGTCGCCCTGCTCATCGGAAACAGGAAGGGGCTCGGCAATTGCGGTGCCTTGCTTTTCAAACGTTATCGTGGAATCGAACTGCGCGGCATCAAACGACATGGTGCTATCGACGTGCTGCTGAGCCTCGAAAGACGTTGTTGCCTCAACAACATCCGCTGACGTCGGTTGCTGGGACTCAAAGGACGTCGTAGCTTCGGCAGCGTCGACGGGCCCGGACTGCATAGCCTCGTTCTGCTCGAACTCTTGCGCCGCGCGCTCACGTGCCGCCTCGGCTGCCTGCTGCTGAGCGATAGCCTCCTGCTCGGCAGCCTCGCGTGCGGCAGCGCGCTTCTCCTCGAAATCGTCGACAAATTTCCTGCCCTTTGCAAGCGCACCCTTAAAGAAGCTGGAAGCGCTGGCGCCAATCGAAGAGAGCGCGGATGCAATATCGGCATGGGGCGTTGCCGCGGGAATCTCGGCAGAGAAATCAGTATCGCTCTCGTAAGACACGCGCCTCGGCTGTTCAACGTAATCGTCGTCAGACTCGTCCGCAACGTCTTGCGCCGGCGCGGCGGGAGCCAAAATGTCCAGTCCTGCCGCGGGATCGATCGCAGGCACCGCCTCGGGCTCGGCAACGGCAGCGGTAACCGCGGCAGACTCATCATCCGCAGTGACAACGGGCGCAGGCTCGGGCTCAAACGTCGGCTCCTCGCCCTCCTCGTAATCGAGCGTGCAGGACTCGGGAAGCATTCCGAGCGCACGGATGGCATCCGAACCAAAGCGGATGTTGCCGGCGGCGTTGCGATAGAGCTTGGGCTCGGGCTCGGCCGCGGCAGGCTCCTCCGCCGGCTCAGCAGCGGGAACCTCGTCATTGAACTCTTCGGCCTGGACAGCCTGATTCTGATCCTCGGGCACGATGGCGCCAATCAGCGTCTCGTCGGCAGACGCACCCTCAAAGCCCTCGATCTGCTCGTCAAAAGCCTCGCCCTGTTCGGGCTCGGTTTGAGCGTCGGGAGCAATCGGCTGACCGAACTCGTCCTCGGCGTAGGTAGGCTCTTCGTACTCGATGGTGTTGCCGTAGTCGTTTTGCTGCTGGGCCGCGGCATACTCCGCCGCCGCGCGCGCCATTTCCTCGGCACGACGTTTCTGCTCCCCAAAATAGGTATCGAACGGAACATCGTCGGGAAACTCGTTCTCGCCCTGGAAGGGAGCAACGTTGTCCATAACGCCGAGCATAGCGGCGACAGAAGACTTGTTGCACACCGCGCCGGACGTATAGGGAAGAACGTGGCGGTTAGAGATGATGTTTGCCGCGTTGGCAAGTGCAACGAGGGAAGCGAGGATCGCGACAATCCACAGCAGAACCTTGAGCGCGCCGGGGAGCGGCAGGATACGCAGGATGGCAACGGCAGCAGGGGCAACCGTGGCAACGGGCAACAGCTTGGCGATGAGCGCACGATACGAAGCATAGGGCTCGCGGGCGAGCAGCTCAGCACGGGGAGAGTCGTAGTGTGCGACAACGACCACCGGGCGGTTGCGCGGAGACGCGAGCGGGCCCGAGGCCTTGTGGTAGGCGATGACATTTTGGCTCACGCCCGTCTTGCCCAGGCGCGAAACCACGGGGTGGCCCGTGCGCTCGAGCACGTAAAGAACGGCGCCGACAATGGCCAGCAAGGTGCCGACCAAGCCGATACCGCCGCCGATGCCCATCAGCAGGGCGCCGGCAAACGCAAGAATACCGGTAACGGCAAATGCCAATCTACTGGGCGCCGGGGCATTGAACTCCTGAACCTCGGGGTCAAAGCCGTGGTTGCGGAAGATCTGAGCGATATCCTCGGCAGCCAAGCGCTCTTCTTCGCTGCATGCCGGCGTAATGCCGGTGTTCTGCAGCAGGTGGTTAATATAGTTCTGGGTGTTCGCCATGTGCGCTCCACATCCATAATCCGACAAATAGGCCCAATGCATGCACATTAGAACCGTATATAGTCGAAAGTATACCCCGAGCGAGCGCAAACGACCGAATTCGGGCCATCTTAACGCCTCGAGCGGACAAGGATATAGCCTAATCTCCATATCGGACTAAAATCATGGCAGCAAACCACCTTCTCATGCGAGGACTCTATGACGGCAAGCGACGCGACCGCAACAATTAAAAAGGGGAATTCGGAGCCCGGTTTCGATAAAACGGCTCAGCGCATCCTCAATCTTTTCTTTGTGCTCAACAGCTCCCCCGAACCGCTGACGACCGAGCAGATCGTCTTGGATTCCGACCTGGGATATGGCTCGGGCAATATCGACTCGGATAAGCGCAAGTTTCGGCGCGATCGTGACAAACTGCTCGAGCGTGGCATCTTAATCAAGGAGGTTCGCCCCGCCGGTGCGCAGGAGACCGAGGAAAGCTCGTGGACAATCGACCGCGAGCACACGTTTGCTGCAGGCGGCCTCATCACCGCAGACGACGCCGATATCCTGCTCAACGCCATCGACCAGACGCTAGCGGCCGGCTCATCCACTTTTGCCGCACCGCTTGCCGATATTCGCTCCAAGATTGCCTACCTCACCGGTGGGACGACGGTGGACGAAACACCGATTCGCCGCTCTCCCACCGTCGATGCGGTATGGAGCGCCTTTGCCGAGCGATGCGCGCTGCGATTTTTATATCAGAACGGACGCGGCGAGCAGAAAGAACGTACCGTCTGTGTCTACGGCATGTTCGAACGCGAGGGCGTGGCGTACTTCTGCGGCCTCGACAATGTCACCGACGACATCAGGACATTCCGCTGCGACCGTATCGTTCGCGCTTGGCGTCCTTCGAAGGCCTACGCCATCCCTGCGGACTTCAATCTCAACGACTATCTGTTCTTTGAATTCGATTTCGCCGACCGACCGCCCGTTGCAGCCACGTTCTCGTTCGCCCCTCAGACGCAGATCGATATGATCAACGGCCTCACGCGCGGGCGAGGTGAGCTCGCACACACCGATGCGGGATGGATCTGGACCGTTGACGTGCGCAACCTTGAAGCCGCCGCCTCATTTTGCATGGCCCACGCCATGGACGGCATGAGGCCCATGGCCCCCAAATCGCTCAAGCAGGCGTGGAACCACCTCATTGAAAGGACGGTGCACGAGCATGCCCGTGCGTAAACTCACCAGCGAGCAGAGACTCTCGCGCGCCATCGACATCATGGAGGCCCTCTACGCCGCCGGCGAGAGCGGCATGACACGAACCGAAATTTGCGGCCGCTTTGACATCACGGGAGTATCGCTCGACGAGATTCTCGAGATCGTCTCGACGCTCGCGGACCGAGAATCGGGTGCGCGCATCATCTGCGAATGCCACGGCGAGCGTGTGGTCCTCACCGGTGACGCCGGACGTGTGCTACCGCTGCGCCTGAGTGCCGCCGAAGGCGCTGTGCTCAACCATGAACTTGAATCGTTGGGGATCGAGCCGCAGACGGCAGCTCGGATTCGACATGCCCTTCTGCCCGAAGAGCTCGGCTATAACCAGCGCGTCTTTGACACCGTCAACCACGGGTCGCACTGGCAGCAGCTGAGCTGCGCCATTCAGGACGGTGTTCGCTGCCGCATCTCGTATCGCTCGATGGACGATGCGCGGCCACGCGAGCGTCTGGTCGACCCCTTGCGCATTACGGTAAACGGCGACCAAACATACCTGATTGCCTGGGACATCGCGGTCGATGAGCAGCGCACCTATCGCATGGATAAAATCGAGGGACTCACCTTGACGGAAGACTCCGTCGTGCCTCACGCACCGGGCGTCGCATCCCTCCACGATTCCCTTGCCCGAACGCAGCGTAGCGCAAAGCTCTTGATGCCATTCGATATGACGGAGCATCTGGACTGGGCCGGCATCACCCTAATCGAGCGCAGCGGGGCAGACATGGCAACGGTAACCGTGCATTACGGCTCCGAGCGTTGGCTACTGAGCCAGATAATCGCAGCGGGCGGAGCCATCCGCATCTTGGATGACCCCGCCCTGTCAAAGAGTCTGTGCGATATGGCAAAAACCCTCGTCTGTCCGCTTTAGCGCCGCCGCTCGTGACGTGCGCGCCACAGTCGCAGATAGTGACCGATCTGCGCCGATTCGATGCGCTGGTAGGAGCTCGTAGGCAGCGACGTTAAGAACTTCTTTCCGTAGCCCTTCGTCACCAGGCGCGGGTCGGCCAGAATCAGCACGCCGCAATCGGTCGACGAGCGGATAAGGCGGCCGGCCGCCTGCTTGACCTCGAGCACCGCCTCGGGCAGCGAATAGCGCGCCCAAGCGCGGTCTTCGCGCAGGTTGCGCTCGCACGAGAGCGGGTCCGTGGGGCTCGAGAACGGCAGCTTGGGAATGATGACGCAACGCAGCGTCTCGCCGCTGGCGTCAAACCCCTCCCAGAAGGCCTTAAGCGCAAAAAGCGACGAGGTCGGCTCATTGATAAACCGGTCGCGCAGGCGACGAGGAGATGAGTTGCGCTGCTGGCAGTTGAGCTCCAGACCCGCACGGGCCATCTTGGGCTCAACGCGGGCGTACAGGTCTTCCATGTCGCGCCGATTGGTGAACAGCGTGAGTACCGATCCGCCCATGGCAAGATGGGCGTCGACCAGCACGCGCTCGAGCGCCGTAAGATAGCTCTCACGATCGCGCGGATCGGGGATATCGCCCGCAACGACTACAGCCATGTTCGAATCGAAGTCGTAGCTCGAGTCCAAGTGCAGCGATGAGGATGTTGAAGCACCGATGCGATCGAGGCCGACCGCGTGGTTAAAGTGTTCAAAGCTTTTGGACACCGTCATGGTCGCCGAGGCAAAGATAGCCGTGTGAACCTCGGGCAGCCATTCGGTTGCCAAGGCCTCGCCAATGTCGATGCGCTCTGCGGTCATTGACTCTCCGCCGGCACGCAGCCTGCGATTGACCTGCAGCGAATACACGTAGTGTTCATCGGTGCCATCAATGATGAGTTTGAGGTTCTCGACCAGCTCGTGCAGGCGGCGCGAGATATCACCCAGGTCGACAACAACCTCGGGCTTGTCGGCGGCGACGGCTTGCACCAGCGCGTCGACGCTCTTGTCAGCTTGTTCCAATGCGTCGATGCCAGTGTAGGCCGACTGTAAGAAATCATGCCAGTCGTCAGATTCGCGCAGCTCGGGGCCAATCCATAGATTGGCATTGTCATAACCCCCACGCGCACGGCGGCCGAGCTCGCGAACGCCATCGAACACGTCGGCGATTGCCATGCTCGCGCGCGCAACCGTCGACGTTGCCTTGGCAGTAAGGCCCAGATAGAGCGTAGAGCCCTCGGAGGTTGCCAAATCACGGGAAACCTGGCTTAGCGCACCGGTGCTCGAGCCACCCAGGCGCTCAAACAGAACGCGTGATTCGTCCGCCGACACCACGCGCGCCCACTGACGGCGCGCCTCGCGCTCGATGGAATGGGCCTCGTCGATTACCCAATGACGAATCGGAGGCAAAATCCTGCCCTCGGCCGCGACATTGCGGAACAGCAGGGAATGGTTGGTGACCACCACATCGGCATGCGCCGCACGACGGCGAGCGCCGTGGACCAAACATTTATCAGGGAAAAACGGGCAGAGGCGACGAGCACACTCGCGCGAGGCCGTCGTAAAGTCGGGGCGGTTGACGCTGCGCCACCGAATGCCGAGCGAGTCGAGGTCGCCATCGGCTGATTGGCAGACGTACGCCATAATGACCGCGACCGCCGTGAGCGTGTCCGCCGGATCGCGCTTGGTGGTAATCTCGACCTGGCCTCGGCTCATGCGCTCAAGCTTGCGCAGGCACGGATAGTGGTCATAGCCCTTGAGAGCGCAAAATGACAGACCACCGTCCAGCTGCTCGGCAAGTTTTGGCAGCTCATGGTACATGAGCTGGTCGGCAAGATTGTTTGATTTGGTCGCAACACCAACCGTGATGTTGTTACGGCGCGCTGCCTCGGCAAAAGGCACCAGATAGGCCATCGATTTGCCGACACCTGTGCCCGCCTCAATTACACGATGAGTGCCCGTGACCAGCGCATCGCGGACCTCGAGCGCCATCGCGATCTGCTCATCACGCGGCTCGTAGGTGGGATACATGCGATTGACCAGGCCACCTGGCGCATAGTCTGCCTCAATCTCCTCACGACTCGGCATCTTGAGGACCGGCAGTTCGTCGGCGTCCGCCCGATCGTCGGCGCGATCGGCCTTGAGAACGTCAGCACGAGCGGCGCTGAGAGAGAAGATAGAACCAGGGTTCTGCCCCGCCAAGAATGAGAAGATAGGACGATAGGACCAAGGCACGTCCGGATGCATGTCGGCTAGGCGCGCCATGAGGCCCTGGGGCAAGTCGGTGAGCGCCACGAGTAACACGCGCCATACGCCACACAGGGCGTCGACGTCGGCATTGGCACGGTGTGATACCGAGTCACAGCCAAACAGATCGGCCATAAAAGACAGCTTGTGCGAGGCCAGGCGCGGAAGCGCGATGCGCGACAGCGCCAGCGAATCGATCCATATATCGCTCACGTTGACGCCGCCTTTGACCGACTCGATAAACGAGCGGTCGAACGTGGCGTTATGTGCGATCACCGGGCAACCACCGACAAAATCGGCGAGAGCGGCGACGGCCTCAACGGCCGACGGGGCATCTGCCACATCGGCATTTGTAATGCTCGTGAGCTCGGTAATCTCGGCGGGAATCAGCTGCTTGGGATGCACGAAGGTATCGAAGCGGTCGACGATCTCGCGGCCCGAAAGACGGGCCGCCGAGATCTCGATCAGCTCGTTGTCCTGCACCGAAAGACCTGTGGTCTCGGTATCGAGGACAATCACATCTTCCTCGATAAGGCCGAAGGACTGCGTTTTGGCGCGTTCGGCAAGCGTGGCATAGGAGTCGATGACAAACTGCGGCGTTCCTGACGAAACCGCGTCCTCGATTAGCATGCAATGCCCGCTCGACGAAGGCCCATACGGATCAGGCTGTCACAGATCTGCGGGAACGTCATGTCGTCGGTGTGGCGGATCTCATCCGGATACAGCGACGTATCGGTCATGCCGGGAATGGTATTGGTCTCGAGGATAACGGGGCCGTCCTCACTCACAATAAAGTCGCTGCGCGAGATACCCAGGCAACCGAGGGCCTTGTGAGCAGCACAGGCAAGCTCCTGAGCGCGAGCGTAATTCTCGGGTGAAATCTGCGCCGGAATACGATGGATGTCCGTAGGGTCGACATATTTCACGTCCAGATCGTAGAACTCACAGTCCTCGGGCTTGCGTATCTCGACAATCGGCAGAGCGCGCACGTCATCTTCACCGTATACGCCGACGGTGATCTCGGTACCCTCGATGCACTTCTCGACCAGCACTTTGTCGCCGTACTCAAACGCCTTGGCGATTGCCGCGGGCAGCTCGGAGGGCTCATGGACCAGGGAAATGCCATAGCTGGAACCGTTGACGGCCGGCTTCACAAAGCAGCGCTCGCCACAAACCTCGACGATATGATCGATATCGACTTCATCGCCCACCTCGAGCGCAAGGCCGGGGGCAATGGGAATGCCCGCCTTGGCGTACAGGAGCTTAGAGACCTCCTTGTCGGCACCGCAGGCGCTGGCAAGCACGCCCGAGGCCGTGTAGGGGATACCCAGGGTCTCCATGGCGCCCTGCATGGCGCCATCCTCACCGCCGGCGCCGTGCATGGCGATAAATGCCACGTCGAAACCGCCGGTCGCCATGGTTACCATAAAGTCATCGGCAGCCGTGTCGAGCAGCTCCACCGAGGTGTAGCCGGCTTCCTTCAGTGCCACCACGACGTTCTTTCCCGAATTGAGCGAGATCTCGCGCTCAGCGGAATGACCGCCCGCCAAGACCGCTACGTGCATGTTCTCTAGGCTTTTACCCGGCATGGGCAGACTCCTCCTCTATAATTTCTGCAGCTGATACCATATTGTAGCGATACCCTCTACGTTTCCCCAAAATCGAAAGGCTTCCATGAATCCCAGGACTAAATCTCAGGACATTCGCGACTTGAGCCAAAACGATATTCGCGAGCTCGTGGCCGAACTTGGCCAGCCCGCCTTCCGCGCGAAGCAGCTCATTGAATGGGTCTTTGAGAAGAACGTTTGTTCGTTTGACGATATGACCAACCTTCCCAAGGCTTTCCGCGAGCAGCTTAAAGAGGCTTTTGCCTTTGACACGCCGACTGAACTCACCAAGCAAGTTTCCAAAGATGGCTCGCGCAAGTATCTGCTCGAATACCACGACGGCGTTTCCGTCGAGACTGTCGGCATGCCCCGTCGCAACAAGCTTTCCGTCTGCGTTTCCACCCAGGCAGGCTGTGGCATGGGCTGCGCCTTTTGCGCTACCGGTCTCAACGGCCTCAAGCGCTCTCTGACCGCTCAAGAGATCGTCGACCAGGTACTTCATGTATCCAACGACTTTGGCGAGCGCGCCACGAGCGTCGTCTTCATGGGCCAGGGCGAGCCGTTTGCCAACTACGACGAGGTTCTCAAGGCGTTGCGAATCCTCAACGACCCCGATGGCATCGGTATCGGTGCTCGTCACCTCACCGTCTCTACCAGTGGAGTTATTCCCGGTATTCGCAAATTTGCCGACATCCCCGAGCAGTTCACGCTTGCTGTTTCACTGCATTCCGCCATCCAGTCGACGCGCAATAAGCTCATGCCCGGTGTTAAGAAGTACACGCTGCTTCGCCTTCACGAGGCGCTTCAGCTCTACACCGAGAAGACCGGCCGCCGCCCAACCTATGAGTATGCCATGATCGAAGGCGTCAACGATACGAATCCCGAGATGCAGGCGCTCTGCGACTTCTGCGAGGGAACGCTGTGCCACGTTAACCTCATTCAGCTTAACGACATCGAGGGTAGTCCGCTCAAGCCGTCGCCGATTCATAAGGTTGAGGATCTTCAGCGTCGTCTTGAGTCCCGTGGCATCGAGACCACGATTCGTAACTCCCGTGGTAACGATATTGACGCCGCTTGCGGACAGCTGAAGCAGCGCTTCAAAGTTCAGAAGAACGCATAGGGGAGTCGCACCCCAAAACGTTTCATGTGAAACATCGAATGACCCCGGTTGCAGAATATGCAACCGGGGTCATTTCATTTATTGACCTTAATTTTGAATCAGCTGCTACCTGCCCTATTTTCTACGGCCAAAATAAGGGGTCCTTGTCTCGTGAACCAGACAAGGACCCCTCAATATATGCTGAGTAATTGTTAGGTACCTAATAGCCTACATTTTCCCATTGGTTGCTGACCCAACCTTGATTAATCTTGGGATTCTTCGTTACCTGAGCAGTACGCATGGCAACATCTTCCGTCATAACATCCATTTTCTTTTTGGAAGTATCGACGATATCTTGCGCGCCACGAAGCAAACGACCTCGAAGTTCAGCGTCTGTCGCGATCTTATAGCCAGCAAAGGCACCAGCCGCGACAGTCGTCGCCAATGCAATCGCTGTTAAAATCTTATTCCTCATCCTGGCCTCCTTGATCAAACTGAATCATTTCGCCAAGAATACGAGAGAGCTCTTCCTCGTCTTTAAACTCAATCTCAATCTTATTCTTTCCACGCGAGCTCTTCACACGCACGTTGGTATTAAATACCTGACGAAGCACACGGGCAGCCTTTTTAAAAGACTGAGGCGTTGCAGGTCTAGGCGTTTTAGGTGTCTCTCCGGCAGAAAACAACGGAGCAAGATTTTCTGTCGCTCTTACGGAAAGGCCCTCCGCAACAACTTTCTCTGCTAGTCGAATTCGTGCATCCTCATAGGGAACTGCAAGAATCGCACGTGCATGACCAGCAGTAAGTTTGCCCTCAAAAATCATCTGCTGAACAACTTCGGGGAGATCGAGAAGGCGTAGCGAGTTTGTAATTGCAGAGCGTGACTTACTGACTGCCCTCGACAATGCTTCCTGGGTCATACCGCTGGCATCGATAAGCTGGCGATAGCCTTTAGCCTCTTCGACGGGATTCAAATCAGAACGCTGAAGGTTTTCGATAAGAGCAAGAGCAAGCATCTCTTCATCACTAACATCTTTAATGATGACAGGCAGCTCCTCAAGACCAGCAAGCTTTGACGCCTGGTAACGACGCTCACCAGCGATGATCTCATAGCCGTTTCCATGCTTGCGAACCAATAGCGGCTGCAAAACGCCATGTTCTTGGATTGACTCGCTCAACTCGCGAAGTTCAGTTTCGTTAAAGTGAATTCGCGGCTGGTTTGGGTTGGGAACAATATCCTCAATAGGTAGTTTCGTTTCAGATGCAGCCTTTGAAGCGGATGCAGCCGAACCACCGGTCTCATACTCGGCCTCTGAGACCAAAGCATTGAGTCCACGTCCCAATCCGCCACGTTTCTTTGCACTAGGCACGCTTGATCACCTCTTTTGCAAGGTTCATATACGCTTTTGCACCCTTATTTTGAGGTGCATAGGTAATTACCGGTTCTCCAAAAGACGGAGCTTCGGAGATTTTAACCGTACGGGGGATCAGCGTTTTAAACGCCTTGGCACCAAAGTACGATTGAACCTCCTCAACAACCTGATTCGACAGAGAAGTACGCGAGTCATACATAGTCATAAGCACGCCATAGGTGTCTAAGCCCTTATTCAGACGTGATTTGACCATCTTCATTGACTCAAGCAGCTTCGTAACGCCCTCGAGTGCATAATACTCGCACTGGATTGGAATCAAAACGCTGTCTGCTGCTGTCAAGGCGTTGATGGTAAGCAAGCCGAGCGAAGGAGGACAGTCAATGAAAATGAAATCGAACTCGTCCTGAATCGGCTCAAGCAAATCTTTGAGGCGGGTTTCACGAGCAATTGCGCTTACGAGCTCAATTTCGGCGCCTGCAAGCTGAATTGTAGCCGGAATTACAAATACCTTTTTGCAATTTGTATCAAGAACAAGCGATTCTGCCGACACATCATTCAGCAATGCATCATAGATGCAGTGATCAAGGTCTTCTTTTTCAATTCCAAATCCACTGGTGCTGTTTCCCTGCGGATCAAAATCGACAATCAGAGTTTTACGACCCTGCTCGCCCAGTGCTGCAGCTAGGTTTACAGCCGTCGTTGACTTACCGACGCCGCCTTTTTGATTGATGATTGCAATGATACGCGTGTCTTTTGCGCTCTTAGAACGCTTAACGTCGCGAAATCCCACGGTCCCTCCTGGTGTGTATTAAAGCTGTCAAACGGAGGATGTTTCACGTGAAACATTCCGATTCAATATCAACCGCCATGTTTCACGTGAAACACTGCATGTTGTTAGTATCCATTATGTTTCACGTGAAACATCTAGGCAAGCGGATTCTTCTTTGCCATGCCATTTGCACGAGGCAATGAAACAGATGCTGGATGACTCTTCTTAAGAACAATGAACTCCCTGTGGCCCAGGCCCTCTGGTAAATCGATTGCGTCATTCAGAAGCGAAGAGAATCCGCAAATCTTAGCTGCTGACATGCCAGAGGCAAGCTCCTCATCAGATGGATTGCCCTTGGTGATAACAAATAGCCCTCCGTCCTTGAGGAACGGAGCTGCATACTCAACAAGAATCGGTAGAGGGGCCAGTGCGCGGGCGGTTACGACAGAGAACTGCTTCTTATGACTTCGAGCATATTCTTCAAGACGATCATGAACCGCATGAGCATGTTTCAATCCAAGAGCATGGACAAAGGAATTGACAGCATCAACCTTCTTGCCAACAGAGTCAATATAAGTAGCTTTACGATGCGTGGCTATGGTTAACGGAATACCAGGGAAGCCCGCACCTGTACCCATATCGAGCAAAGCTCCCTCAGGAGCCTTATTGATATAGGGGAGTAAAACAAGTGAGTCGAGGATATGAAGTACTGCAGCATCTTCTACGTTGAGAATACGGGTGAGATTGGTTGTCTTATTTGTTTCCAGAACCAAATCCAAATGCTGAATACATTTCCTCAGTTCAACATCAGTTACGCTCAAGGAATACTCTTTGCAATAGGAAGTTAGACGGCTCAACATCTCGTCAGCCTGCTGATCAGTAAGTACTAACAACGAAAGCTCCTTTCTGACAAAAATCAGTGTATCGAGAACTTTTGACAAAAAAAGGGGACGTGGAAACCACGTCCCCTAAGCATAAGCTCGAGTAGATTATCGAGCAACAATCACCACATGGCGATCAGGGTCAGAACCCTCAGAATGAGTATCGACAGCATCATTGCCACGAAGTGCAATGTGAACCAGTCGGCGCTCATAGGCATTCATGGGCGGAAGCGAAACACTCTTATGAGTGCGGATGGCACGCTCGGCAGCAGACTGAGCCATGGAGGCAACCTTGTCCTGACGGCGGCTCTTGTATCCCTCGACGTCAACTACAACCGGATATCTAAAGCCAAGTTTGCGGCTCACCAGCAAAGAGAACATAACCTGAAGGGCATCAAGAGTACGACCATGACGGCCAATGAGAACAGCAAGGTCGGGAGCCGTTACATCCAAAATCAGCTCACCCTCGTCGCCCTCATACTCATCGATAGGAGAGTTGGCGGCATCGAAGTGCGAAAGGATGGAACGCAGGATGGAAATCGCAACATCGGCAATGGTGTCGAGCTCCTCATCGGTCAGCTCTTCACCAGCCTTGTAGCGCTGTGCAATCTCGGGATAATCGCCCGCGACCTGCTGGGCAACCTCCTCAAGCATATCCTCGATGATCTCTTCAGACATAACGTGCTCCAAAAGTTAGGTACCTAAATAAGATTGATATCCCGACTACTTCTTCTTGTGCGGGCGCGGCTTCTTCTCGCGACGGGTAACCTCGACCTGCAGCGGAGCGTTCTTAAGACGCTCCTCCTCATCGGCCTTCGCCTTGTCGATGACCTTCTGCGTCACAAAAATCTGCTGGATAACCTGCCAAGCAGACGAGACGTCGTAGTACAGCAGAACACCAACGGGAAGGCTCCAGCCCATCCAAAGCATCATGACCGTCATGACAACGGCCATCATACGCATGCTCTGAGCCTGCTGGCCGGTCTGGTTGCGCGACATATAGAGCTGCGGAATCAGGGTCAGAACGGCGAACAGGATCAGGCAGACCAGCGCAGGCAGTGCAACCATAAAGCCATCGGCAAAGGAAGCGCTCGGCGTGGTGGTCAGGTCGGGCAGGATGTTGAAGAACGAGAACGTGCCCTCGTTAAAGTACTGCGGCAGGTTACGCAGCAGCGTAAACAGGGCAAACAGGATAGGCATCTGAATCAGGAGCGGTAGGCAGCCGGACAGCGGATTGAACTTGTTCTCGCTGTAGAACTTCTGCATCTCCTCGGCCTGACGCTGAGGATCGTCGGCATAGCGCTCCTGGATCTCGAGCATCTTGGGCTGCAGCACCTGCATGCGAGCCGTCGACTTGGTCGACTTGAGCATGAGCGGCGTCAGCAGCAGACGGATGATGACCACCAGGATGATGATGGACAGGCCCCAGTCGACCGCAAAGGTCTGGATGAGCTTGAGCAGCTCGAAAAGGATGTTAACGATCCAATCCCACATGTAAGTTTTCCTCCGATAGCGAGTGCCCGCTAGGGCACAGGGTCATAACCGCCGACGTGCAGGGGATTGCAGCGAGCGATGCGCCTCACGGCAAGCCAGCAGCCTCTCAAAACACCGTACTTCTCAATCGCCTGGACGGCGTATTGCGAGCACGTTGGGTAATAAATGCAGGCGTCAGGCAATAAGGGCGAAATAACCTGTTGATATATGCGAATAGGAGCGATGGCAACACGTCGCAAAACGTGATTGCTCATCGCTCCTCCCCGGCAACGCCGGCGCGTTTCATAAGCGAACGCAACGCCTTGTCCATCTCCTGCGGCGAGGAAACCCTCGTCTTGGGAGTTGCGAACAAGATGATGTCATAACCCGCAACGGGAAATCCACAGCTGCGGGCGGCCTCGCGCATCACACGCTTAGAACGGTTGCGCACGACAGCACAACCGAGCCGTTTAGCACCAACGAAGGCGACCCTTCCGGAGTCGCCTTCGCCAACCGATTCACATATGGTCATTCGAATCAGAGGGTGATTGAAACGACGCCCCTGACTGAACACATGCTCGAAATCTTGCCGAGACTTAATAGTCTTCATGCGAGATGTGTGTATCGCTGCTAGACAGTGAGACGCTTGCGGCCCTTGGCGCGACGACGGGCGAGCACGGCACGACCACCCTTAGTGGCCATACGGGCACGGAAGCCATGGGTCTTGGCACGCTTACGCTTATTAGGCTGATACGTACGCTTCATCTTAAGTTCCTCCTGCTGCATTTCGAGTGTCCGCGGGGGCGCGGACGCAGATATAGACACGTGAGCTTGAAGATTGTAGGGAAATCAATGTTCAAATGTCAAGAAATCAAAGGTAAAAGGTTGCGCAGTTCACACGGTTCCCCCATAAGCCAAGCTCGATTTAGCGGTGCATGGCAACTTTTCACGATATTTCATCGAGTTTTCAACAGGTCATGTTGGCAATGTTGATAACTTTTCGTCCGTTTTCCAAAGTTTTCAACAGGTTTTGAAAAGTTGTCGAAAGATGAGAAACATTGCACGGTGAGCTACTATTTGTTCGAAACCTTTTGAAAGATTGCGAGCGGCATGTCTGACGACTTTTACACCATGGTCGATTCCGGAGACCCGGCACCCGACAACGAGCACATCACCGGCGTACGCGAAGAGCGTGAGGAAGGCGAGCAGACGACCACGCAGGCGCCAAAAGCCATGTACGCCGCACGCATCGCCGTCTATGACGACATGCTGTCGACACCGCGTGTGATCGTCATTGATCCGCAAGATGTCCGCACGTATTTGGAAGAGACCACCAACACCGTCTACCAGTGCATGAAAGAACAAGGTGGCCATATCTCGCTCATGGTCATCCGCGAGATTGTCGAAAACTTTATCCACGCGCACTTTGCCGAGCCCATCATCTCGATTCTGGACGGCGGAGACACCATCCGCTTTGCCGATCAAGGACCCGGCATCGACGACAAGGAGCGCGCTTTCGACTTTGGCGTTACCAGTGCAAACAGCAAGATGAAGCGCTATATCCGTGGAACCGGAGCAGGGTTTCCCATGGTGCAGGAGTATTTGGAAAACGCCGGCGGTGCCGTATCCATCGAGGACAACATGGGCAACGGCACCGTGGTTACGGTAAGCCTGAACCCTAAACGCGTGCAGGAAATCGAGCGTGCCGGCGGACGCGGTGCTGCCGTGCGGCCCGAGACGGAGCACCCCACATATTCCCTGCCGGGAGCTTTTGCGCAGCAGCCCATGGCAACGCAGCAGATGCAGCCCCCCGTGGGACAGATGCAGCAGCCCGGAATGCTTCCTACACAAGAGCCCCAGGCGACATCGATGTCGATGCCGCCAAACATGCCAGAGACCATGCCGCTGGCGGATCAGGATGCAGCAGCAATGCAGCAGGCGACGGGAGCACCGGGTGGCCAGCAAATGGGCTATCAGCCGTACCAACAGGGATATCCATATCAGCAGATGCCGCCACTGGGGTATGGCCAGCAGTTCCCGCAACAGTACCAGCAGGGATATCAGCAGCCGTACCAGCAGATGCCGCAGCAGCAGTACAACCCTTGGGCCCAGCAGATGCCTCCGCAGCCTTACCAACAGTGGCCTCAAAGTTTTCAACAGCAAATGCCGCCGATGCAGAGTTCTCAACAACCAGCAGCTCAAATGATGTATCCTAATGCAGCAAATCAGTATGCGCAGCCACAACCGGACGTGTTCGTAAGCGATCGCGGCAACGCCGCGCTGGGCTATCTGGCGCAAAATCAAGCGTGCGGTGCAACCGATCTGGCGAGGGCGTTTGGAAACTCGGCCCCCACTTGGTCACGCACGCTCAATGACTTGGCGCAGGCCGGCTTGGTCATCAAGCATGGCCAGAAATACCATCTGACCGAACTCGGCGCCGCTCGCGTGCGAGCTCAGAGCTAAAGAACGGGAGAGACAGTGGACGAGGAAGCAAGCATCATCCTGGGGGATGCCATCGCCTTTTGCCAGCGCGACGGCCAAGATGCACGCCTCATCAACATGCTGGGGCAATCGCGCGCCATAAGCCTGACCGAAGATACGCTCACGATCGAGGCCCCCTCGCGCTTTGCCATCGCGCAGCTCAAAAAGCATCAGCCGACTATTGAGGCCTATCTGGAAGAAATCGCCTTTGCACCGATTGCGCTCGACATCGTGGCACCGCAAGGCGCCGCGACGGAATCCGCTGTCGCGACGGCGCCCGCCACGGCTCCCGCTGTTTCCCCGGCGGTGCCGGCCTCCGCAGGCGACGTGCCGACAATCGAGCACCAGCGCAGCGATGTTTCCCGTGAAACCATGGCACCGTTGCCGACAGCGGCAGCGACGTCAACGAGCGCACCCGTCACGCACATGCCCATCGCTCACGACGCAGCGGCGGGCGCTGATTCGGGCATCGCAATCAAGAACACGCTCTCGGCCGATGATTTTCGTCGCATGATGAACCAGATGAAGGGTGGAGCGCCGACTAAATCCACGCAAGCTGCGACCCCCGCTTCACCCATGCCAGCACCGACCGTGCCGGCCGAGCAGAATACGGATGGAGCCCCACTCGCCGCGAACTCAAAATTTACCTTTGAGAACTTTGTCTACGGCCCCGAGAACAGCCATGCCTATCGCTCGGCACTCAAGTTTGCCGCCCTCGCGGACGAGCGCGGCACGTGCACATCACTGTTCATCTACGGCAAATCGGGCCTGGGCAAGACCCACCTGTTGCTCGCTATCAAAAACGAGCTCGCCGAGAAGTCGCCCGAGATCAAGGTCAAGTATGCCAACTCCCAGGCATATCTGGACGACCTGATGACCGAGTTCGACCGCCAAAAGAAGAGCAACGCCCCCATCATGCAGGCGTACCACGGCGTGGACGTGCTCATCATCGATGACATCCAAAACATCATCGGCAAGCGCGCGAGCGTGGACTACTTTTTCCAGCTCATGGACGAGTTCATCCGCAACAACAAGAAGGTCGTCATCGCGGCAGACCGCGCCCCCAAGGACCTGAGCATGGACGAGCGTCTGACCAGCCGTTTCAACGCCGGCATGCTCTGCCTGGTCGCAGAGCCCAGCTACGAGATGAAATACAAGATCTTGCAGCGCTATTACGAGAACACCATCGTCGCCGCTCCCGAGGCAGGCGACGACTCACTGCTGGCGGCCTACGGGGGCGACGGCGGGCACCTGACCGATGAGCACTTTAAGCACATGGCAGAGGTGTCGGGCACCAACATCCGCGAACTCGAGAGCTTCTGCGAGCGCTGCGCCGGCGAGGCGGGCGACCGCGAGCGCGAGGGCGGGGAGCTCACCTTTGACGATATCGACGCCATCGCCAGCCAGTACTTCGACACATCGGCCAAAAAGATCAACGTGCAAACGGTTCAGTCCGTCATCGAAGAGCAGTACGGCGTGACGCACGAGGAGCTCATCGGCCCGCGTCGCAACGCCAATATCGCCAAAGCACGCCACATTGCCATCTATCTGGCCATCGAAATGTGCGAGATGACGACCACGGCGGTGGGCGCCGAATTTGGCAACCGCAACCACTCGACCGTCAGCACGAGTTACAAAAAGGTCCAGAAGATGATCCAGGAAGACCGCACCGTCACCGAAGACCTCAAGTCGCTGCGCGATAAAATTACACTGCGCTCGTAGGGAAATAGAGACACCTGTTGAAAACTTGTCGAAACCACGGGCATAAGGTGTCTAAAACCCAACCCGCGGTGATGAAAAGTTTTGCGCAGGTTTTGAACGTGGAAAACCACCCCCGTTGCACACAGGTTGCTGTCGATTCTCTTTCTGGGTCTGACCTGCGTCTTTGGGAGTAATCAACAGTTTCGTCAGTGCTATTACTATTATTAAGATATTTATATCTATAGAAAGGTATTAAAAGATGAAGTTCACCGTCAGCCAGAGCTCGCTTACACAAGCCATCGGCGTCGTTATGAAGGGTGTCGCTTCGGCATCCACCCTTCCCATCCTGTCGGGCGTGCTCGTCAAGGCGCAAGACGGCATCTTGGAATTCCAGACCTCTAACTACACTATCTCGATCCGTCATCGCATCGCGGCGCATGTCGAAGAAGAGGGCGAGATGGTTATCCCCTGCAAGATGCTCTCCAATATCACCAAGACCCTTCCCGATGCCCCGGTCACCTTTGAGCTGTCCGAGCGCCAGGTGCTGATTGGTTGCGAGAAGAGCTCGTTCCGCCTGAACACGCTCGATGCCAATGACTTCCCCGAGTTTCCGGCCTATGCCATCGAGAGTGCCGTGGAGCTGCCGACCGATATCTTGTCCGAAATGGTCGGCCGCGTGTGGCGCGTCACCTCGACCGACAAGGCCCGCCCCATCCTGGGTGGCGTGCACATGAAGGTCGAGAACAACACCGTTCGCTTGGTGGCGACCGATTCCTTCCGCTTGGCCGTGTGCGATACGCAGGTCGAGACCTCGACCCTCGAGGGTTCCTTTGAGCTCAACGTTCCGGCCGACGCCTTTAACGACGCGCTGAACATCATGGCCAGCCAGGCGACCATCATGATCGGGGCTACCGACACCCAGGTCGTCTTTGAGGCCGGCAACACCACCTACGTGTCGCGCCGCATCGAGGGCGTGTACCCCAACTACAAGCAGCTCATCCCCGATTCGTGCGTGACGAGCGTCAAGATCGACGTCGCCGCCTTTAACGCCGCCCTCAAGCGCGTGGCCGTTATCGCGAGCGCCAACCCCGCCGTCAAGTTCGAGATCGATGTCGAGAACGGGCAGATGGGCCTGTCCTCCATTTCCAATGACCAGGACCTTGCGCAGGAGACGATCGATGTCGAGGCCGAGGGCGAGTCGGGCACCATCGCCTTCAACTACCACTACATCTTCGGCTGCCTCAATGCTCTGTCCAAAGAGAAGGAGATCACGCTGGAGCTCAAGAGCTACTCGCAGGCGGGCATCTTCAAGTCCTACGACAAGATCAACTACCTGTACCTAGTCATGCCGGTCCGCATCTAGCGCTGCGCCATGACCATGTTCGCCCGCGATCTTTCCGTCGCGCACTACCGCAGCTTCGATAGTTATCGCCTTGCCCTGGACGAGGGTGTGACGGTGCTCGCGGGACCCAACGCGGCGGGAAAGACCAATCTCATAGAGGCGCTGCAGCTGCTGACGAGCGGCGCCTCGTTTAGGCATCCGACCGCAGCCGAGCTCGTCCATGACGGCGTGGGCTCGTGCAAGGCCGAGCTGAGGCTCGAGGGCGACGGCCGCGTGCTTGATATGGGATTGAACGCGGAGGACGGTAAGCGCTCGTTTAGCCGCAACGGCAAGAGATGTTCTGCCGCCGGTGTGCGCGGGGTTCTGCCGAGCGTGCTGTTTTGCCCCGACCATCTTGACATGGTTAAGCGAGGCGCCAGTGTGCGCCGCGCCGCCCTCGATGACTTTGGCATGCAACTGAGCGCACGCTATGCCGATCTTGCGAGCACCTATGGGCGCTGCGTGACCCAGCGTAACGCCTTGCTCAAGGAGACCTGGTGCTGCCGCGAGATGCTCGGCGCGTGGAACGATTCGATTGCCCGCGCGGGCTCGGCCCTGCTTGTGCACCGGTTGGCTCTGCTCGACCGGCTGGCGGGCCATGTGCACACTGCCTACGGGCAAGTGGCATCCGGTGAGGCTGCCAACGTGACCTATACGTCCACGCTGGGGGATTTGCCCCAGGTCGATGATCGCGAAGAGCTGAAGGGCTGGGCGTACGAGCGCATGCTGGCTGCCCTTGATGAGCACGCCGACGAGGAAATTCGCCGCGGCGTGACGTTGATGGGACCGCATCGCGATGAGATTGAGTTTACCGTGGCGGGTCGCTCCGCCCGTTCATTTGCCAGCCAAGGTCAGCAGCGAACGTTGGTTCTGGCCTGGAAGGTGGCGGAGGTGGCCGTGGCTCGCGATGTCCTGGGCACCGCCCCATTGCTGCTTTTGGACGACGTGATGAGCGAACTCGACGGCGAACGCCGCGGTGCTTTCCTGCGGCTGATCGGCGATGATATCCAGACGGTCATAACCACGACCAACCTGGGGTACTTTACCGATGATCTGCTTGATCGAGCCAAGGTGGTGAGCATGGGTGAGACGTGCTAATTACGAGCGCGAGAGCGAAACGGTCGCCTTCAGTGGGTTTTTGAACGCAGAGCGCCAGCGCATCCTGGCCGCCGCGACACCTGAGCGCCGCGCGCAGATGGAGGCTGCAGAGGAATCTCGTGCGGTCTATCGCGCGTGGAATGCGGTGTGCTCGGGCACGCGCGAGGGGCGGCATGTGACGGGTCTGCGCTACCTGCCCGAGTCCAATGAGCTGCTGGTATATCTCGACTCGCCCTCGTGGACGCAGGAAATGACGCTGTTGCGCGAGATCATCCGCGCGCGCATGGAGCGCGCCGGTGCGCATGTGGACGGCCTGGTGTTCAAAACCACCGCGCCCGGTCACACGCCACCCGCCGCCAAGCAGCGCCTGCGCCCGGCGACGACCGAGCGCCCGCCGGCCCCGCACGCCTACCTAAGCGAGGCCGAGCGCACCGAGATCGAGCGCCAAGTGGCACCCATCGAGGACCAAAAACTGCGCGAGGCCCTCGAGAACGCCATGAGAGCCAGTGCCGAGTGGGCCAAGGGCGTGCAAAGCAAAAAAGAGCCTTAAATCGCATCTGGTGGCCTTGTAGAGCCAAATACCCTCGTTCCCGAGGGTATTTTTTTACGATAAACTAGTAAGGCTGTACACATTTTCTTGACTGAAGGAGGACGTGTGGCAAACGAAAACGATTACGATGGCGGCGAGATTAAGATTCTCGAAGGTCTCGAGGCCGTTCGTAAGCGCCCGGGCATGTATATCGGCTCGACGAGCGCCAGCGGTCTGCATCACCTGGTGTGGGAGATCGTTGACAACTCCGTCGACGAGGCCATGGCCGGTTTCTGCACCGAGATCCAGGTGACGGTCCACGCCGACAACTCCATCACGGTCGTCGACAACGGGCGCGGCATCCCCGTCGACGAGCACCCTGTTAAAAAGATCCCGACGCTCGAGGTCGTCATGACGATCTTGCACGCCGGCGGTAAGTTCGATAACTCGGCCTATAAGGTTTCGGGCGGCCTGCACGGCGTTGGTATCTCCGTCGTCAACGCACTGTCCAAGCGCGTGGTCGTTCAGGTTCGTCGCGACGGCAACACCTACGAGATGGAGTTCTCGCGCGGCAAGACCGTTAAGAAGATGGAGGTCGTGGGCACCTCGGATTCGACGGGCACCACCGTCACCTTCTGGCCCGACGACGAGATCTTCGAGACATGCATCTACGATTTCGATACGCTGCACAACCGTCTGCAGGAGACGGCGTTCCTCAATAAGAACCTCAAAATCGTGCTGACCGACGAGCGCGAGGCGACTCCCCATGTGGAGGAGTTTTGCTACGAGGGCGGCATCATCGACTTCGTCAAGTTCCTCAACGAGGGCAAGGACGTCCCCGAGGCCTTTAAGGAGCCCATCTACATCGAGGGCAAATCGGACCCGGACGCACCTGTGGCCAAGATGGGCGAGGTCGAGGTTTCCCTGCAGTGGAATAGCGGTTACGGCGAGAACGTCATGTCGTTTGCCAACGACATCTACACCCCCGAGGGCGGCATGCACCTTGAGGGCTTCCGCACCGCGCTCACCCGCGTGATCAACGACTACGCGCGCAAGCAGAACCTGCTCAAGGAAAAAGACGCCAACCTGACCGGCGACGATGTGCGCGAGGGCCTTTCGGCCGTTATCTCGGTCAAGCTGCCCGATCCGCAGTTTGAGGGCCAGACCAAGGCCAAGCTCGGCAGCTCCTATATGCGCGCGCTCACGCTCAAGATCGTGACCGACGGACTTGCCGATTACTTGGAGGAGCACCCTAAGCCCGCTCGCGAGATCGTCAAGAAGGCCCAGCAGGCATGCAAGGCCCGCAACGCCGCCCGCAAGGCGCGCGAAGCGACCCGTCGCAAGAGCCTGCTCGAGACGGCGTCCCTGCCCGGTAAGCTCGCCGACTGCTCGGTGCGCGATGCCGAGCTGACCGAGCTCTTCATCGTAGAGGGTGACTCGGCAGGCGGTTCAGCCAAGGACGGCCGTCGCCGAGACATCCAGGCGATTCTGCCCCTGCGCGGCAAGATTTTGAACGTCGAACGCGTTGGTGACCATCGCGCGTTCTCGAGTGACACCATCCAGTCATTGATTACCGCGATCGGCTGCGGCGTCACGACGAGTGCCGGCGACGGCGGCGACTTCGATATCACCAAGGCGCGCTACCACAAGATCATCATCATGACCGATGCAGACGTCGACGGCGCGCATATCCGCATTCTGCTGCTGACGTTCTTCTACAAGTACATGCGTCCGCTGATCGATGCCGGCTACGTCTATGTTGCCTGCCCGCCCATCTTTGGCATTAAGGTGCGCAACAAGATCCACTACGTGTATCCCAACGGCCGCCAGCCCGAAGACGAGATCCTGCGCGACACCATCCAGAGCCTGGGCCTGAACCCCGACGATAACGACGAGGATGGCAAGGCCAAGGACGGCAAGATCACCAAAAAGCGCAAGGGCTATACCGTCCAGCGCTACAAGGGCCTGGGCGAGATGGACCCCAAGCAGCTTGCCTCGACGACGATGGACCCCAAGACCCGCATCCTACAGCGTGTGTCGATCGAGGACGCCGTGGTGGCGGACCGTGCCGTGCGCGAGCTGATGGGTTCCGAGGTCGGCTATCGCCGCGAGTACATTGAAAAGCACGCGCATGACGCACGATTCTTAGACGCCTAATCCCTGCGGCTTTCCCAGCCACCGCACCTTCACCCTCAATCGTCGGTCGCGTACCCAAGTACGCTTCCCTCCTCTTTCGGGCGAATCTGCGGCACCTGGAAAAGCCGTCTCCGTGGTGGGGAAACTAGTGGACCACGCAAACCATGAGGAGGTAACGTGGCAGACGATATCAACAATAACGAGGGTATGGACGAGACCGGCGACGCCGGTATGCCCGATGATCTGAAGCGCCTGCTTGCCCGCGCCGAGCAGGGCGAGGACGGCGACCCCGATGCCTACAACCCCGATGCCGACGAGGAAGAGGAAGAGGATGACGACGGCGAGCTCGAGGAGAGCTTTGGCGAAGTCGACCGCGGCGCCTCCGCAGGCGAGGATATCAACGGCGGCCAGCTCCAGATTTCGGAGTTCGGCCGCGAGATGAAGCAGTCGTTTATCGAGTACTCGATGTCGGTCATCACCGCCCGCGCCCTGCCGGACGTACGCGACGGCTTAAAGCCGGTGCACCGCCGCATCCTGTACGCGATGAACGAGAGCGGCATCTACCCCAACCGCCCGCACAAGAAGTCAGCTTGGACGGTCGGCGAAGTTATCGGTAAGTACCACCCGCATGGCGACTCCGCGGTCTATGAGGCCATGGTCCGCCTGGCGCAGTGGTTCTCCATGCGCACGCCGCTCATCGACGGTCACGGCAACTTCGGCAACATCGACGGCGACGGCGCGGCGGCCATGCGTTACACCGAGAGTCGCCTGGCCAAGCCCGCCATGGAACTGCTGCGTGACTTGCAGAAGGATACCGTCGACTGGCAGCCCAACTACGACGAATCGCTCGCCGAGCCCGTGGCACTGCCTGCGCGCTTCCCCAACCTGCTGGTCAACGGCAGCCAGGGCATCGCCGTCGGCATGGCCACCAACATCGCCCCGCATAACCTCACCGAGGCGATCGAGGCCACCTGCTACCTGATCGACAACCCCGACGCCACTGTCGACGAGCTCATGCAGATCATGCCCGGTCCGGACTTCCCCACCGGCGCCATCATCATGGGCAGCGCCGGCATTAAGCAGAGCTACGAGACCGGCCGCGGCTCCATTACCGTGCGTGCCAAGGCACATGTGGAGTCCACCAAGACCGGCCGCAGCCGCCTGGTCTTTACCGAGATTCCCTACATGGTCAACAAGGGCACCCTGCAGGAGAAGATCGCCCAGCTCGTCAACGACAAGCGCATCGAGGGCATCTCGGATATGCGCGATGAGTCCAACCAGAAGGGTATCCGTCTGGTCATCGAGCTCAAGAAGGGCGTCATTCCGCAGGTCGTGCTCAACAACCTGTATAAGTACACCTCGCTGCAGACGACCTTTGGCGCCAACAACCTGGCGCTCGTCAACGGCGTTCCCAAATGCCTGAGCCTGCGCGAGATGCTGCAGCACTACATCGACCACCAGGTCGACGTCGTCACTCGCCGCACCCGCTTCGACCTTAAAAAGGCCCAGGCCCGCGCGCATATCCTTGAGGGCTACTTGATGGCCCTCGACCATATCGACGAGGTCATTAGCATTATTCGCTCCTCGCAGACCGACTCCGAGGCCAGCAGCCGCTTGATCGAGCGCTTTGGCTTTACGCCCGAGCAGACCACGGCCATTCTCGAGATGAAGTTGCGCCGCCTGACCGGCCTGGAGCGCGACAAAATTCAGGAAGAGCTGGACGGTCTGCGCCGCGCCATCGCCTACTACGAGGACCTGCTGGCGCATGAGGAGAAAATCCTGGGCGTCATTAAGGAAGAGATGCGCGAGATCTCCAAGAAGTTTGGCGACAAGCGCCGCACCGAGATCAGCCAGGTTGAGAAGGACCTGGATGTCGAGGACCTCATCGCCGACGAGGATATGGTCGTGACCATCACCCACACCGGCTACGTTAAGCGTATCCCGGTTGCCGCCTACCGCGCCCAAAAGCGCGGCGGCAAGGGCGTGTCGGGCGTCAACCTCAAAGAGGACGACGTTATTGATGAGATGTTCATCGCGTCCACGCACGAGTACGTGCTGTTCTTCTCGAGCAAGGGCAAGGTCTATCGCCTGAAGGTGCACGAGCTGCCGGTGGGTACGCGCCAGGCGCGCGGTACCGCGATCGTCAACCTGCTGCCCTTCGAGGAGGGCGAGAAGATCGCGAGCGTCATCAGCTGCCGCGAGTTCCCGGCCGACGAGTACCTGATGTTTGCCACCAAGAGCGGCATGGTCAAGAAGACCGTGATGAGCGCATATGACCGCAGCCGTCGCGACGGCCTGATCGCTATCAACCTGCGTGACGACGACGCGCTGCTGAACGTGCGCCGCGTACGCGAGGGCGACAAGATTATCCTGGCCACCACCGCGGGCAAGGCAATCATGTTCTCCGAGGAGCAGGTGCGCGCTACCGGCCGCGATACCAGCGGCGTTCGCGGTATCGGCATGAAGGACGGCGTGAGCGTTCTGGGCATGGAAGTCACTAACGGCAACGGCGATCTGTTTGTCATCACCGAGCGCGGCTACGGCAAGCGCACACCGGTCGCGGACTACCCGGAGCAGAATCGCGGCGGCCAGGGCGTCTACACCATCCAAATGACCGAGCGTAAGGGTAACCTCGCGGCCATGAAGACGGTGGGCCCGCAGCACGAGCTATTCATCGTGACGGAGGGCGCGACGGTCATTCGCGTTAAGACCGACGAGATCAGCCAGACTGGCCGCGCCACCCAGGGCGTCAAGATGATGACCGTCGACGACAGCGACCGCATCTGCGCCGTAGCCCGCATGACGACCGCCAAAGAGAAGCCCGAGGGCGAAGGTGCCGAGGTCGCAGCCGACACCGAAGAAGCCCCAGTCGACCTAGGCGACGGCAACGACCTGCCAGAGGATCTCCTCGACGAGTAAGAGGCCCTGACTGGTAAAAATCATCAGACCCCTTATATCGGCGGTCGGCGCACTGCGCGCCGACCGCTTTTTTGACAAGCTTGGAACCCCGTGTCAGACGGCTGGGCGAGATGGGTTAGGTTTGTCGCGAGTTCCGCACGCAAAGAAGGCCACTTAATGTGGCCTTCGTCTTGCGCAGGACTGCCCGAGCAGCAAACCTAACCCATCTCGCCCAGCCGTCTGACACACCCTCCAAAGATTTTCAAAAAAGTTGTTGACGCGCGCGTAACGACTCGTCTAATATATCCCTTGCGCGATGGACCTGTAGCTCAGTTGGTTAGAGCGTCCGGCTGATAACCGGGAGGTCACAAGTTCGAATCTTGTCAGGTCCACCACTTTCTTTCGCAATAAACACCCCAGCGAGAGCCGAGTCGCCGCTGGGGTGTTTATTACTGTCTCCGTGGGGGTTTAGCTCAGCTGGGAGAGCGCGGGCTTTGCAAGCCTGAGGTCAGGGGTTCGATCCCCCTAACCTCCACCATGATGGACCTGTAGCTCAGTTGGTTAGAGCGTCCGGCTGATAACCGGGAGGTCACAAGTTCGAATCTTGTCAGGTCCACCATCAAAACCGTGAAGAGCCCTGGGGCGTTGCCTCGGGGCTTTTTTCTAATATGAGAAAGCCATTGTCAATAGGCATGTTCGTTCGAGCCCGGTTTGAAACC
>CALHDP010000103.1 GCA_938023085.1 uncultured Collinsella sp. | reverse complement strand
CCGCCACGGCCACCGCGATCGCCAAAGCCGCCGCGACCGCCACGGTCGCCGCCACGGCCACCGCGATCGTCACGGCCGCCGCGAGGACCGCGGTCCTCGTCCAGGCCCATGGCGACGAGCGGGGCGATAACCTTATCGAGAGCGGCCATCAGCTCGGTGGCCTCCTCATAAGAAAGCTCGGGCAGGAGCTTCTCCTTCTTGTTGGCAAGCTCGACCAGGCCCTCAGCGGCATCCTCGGCAGCGAAGACGACGATCTTGCGCATATCGCCCTCGGCGTCGTCGATGCGGCCGACCAGATCGGCAGCCTCGGCCTCGGCCATCAGGCCATCGAGCTCACGAAGGCGCATGCCCAGCAAGTCGGACATTTCCTTCTGCTCCATCTTGGGCTTGAGGTCAAGAAGCTTGATGGCGCGCTCGATGTTCGCCATGCGCTCGGCCTTGGCCTCCTCCTCCTTGGAAATAGCAAAGCGACGGCTACGCAGCAGGCGGGCGGCCTTCTGCATCTTGTCCATCAGCTCTTCGTCATCGTAATCAACGGCGGCCTCGACAACCTCGGCCTCCTCCTCGGCGGAAACCTCGTCAGCAGCCTCAACCTCGGCAGCTTCGGTCTCCACGGTCTCGACTGCCTCGACCTCGGCAGCCATGGTCTCGTTCTCGGTCTCGTTCATGATCTCTTCGTTCTCGGACATGAGACTCCTTCTTGGCCCTCTCGGGCATCATCGCCCCATTCGCGGGGCCCGTCGCGCACTCTTTGCGCTTTAAACATTCATGCCTCTCGGCAAAACGTCCATTAGTTTATGGTGTCGCCATCCAATCTAGCTGCAGAATCTATGTGCACACATTAATGCGACATGTGTGACTCGCGACGAGCGTACACCAGCGACGCCACGAACCCGACCACGGCAATTACAGCCGCTACACGCACGGCAGCTGCAAATCCAATCGCCTGGGCAACGTCTGTCGCAGCGCCAGCGGCGCCGGCGGTCGCAGCGGAACTCGAGAGCAGACCGATAAACAGCGACGGGCCAAACGATGCGGCAATCATATTCCACGTGTTAAGCAATGCCGTTCCGTGAGGATGTTCAGCGGCGGGTAGCGTCTCCAAGCCGGCCGTTTGCGAGGGGCTCAGCACCAAACCGACTCCGGCATACACCACAACGGTCAGCGCCACGACGACGCCGATGTTCATGCTTGCCGCCGTCATCGAGATGGCAGTCTGCCCCACGGCAATCAGGGCAAAACCGACCGGCAGCAGCGGCCATGCGCCACGGGCGTCCATCACGCGTCCGCCCACAATCGAGGTCACGGCGTTGCAGGCAATCGCCGGCAAAATGAGCAAGCCCGCAATAAGTGCGGTCATGCCGTATGCGCCCTCAAAATAGAGCGGCAACAAAACGCTCATCGAGAACGTCGTCATCATCGACACCACCACAAGCAAACACGCAGGCCAAAAGCGAAAGCTCGCCATGGGACGCACGTTAAGCACCGGATGCTCGAGCTTGAGCTGACGGGCCGCAAACAGGCCGAGCAGCACAATGGCGGCGAAAAGCGCCACGATGCCGGCAATCAGATTGGTCGAGAACTCGCCTACGGAATACACAAATGCCGTAATGCCGGCGGCGAGCAAAACAACCGACAGAATATCGAGCGTGGTGTTCGAGCGCTCTCCGACATTCTGAACAAGCTTAACGCCCGCCGCAGCGACCACAATGCCGCCCACCAGCGGCACTACAAACACCGCCCTCCAGCCAAATAACGTGCACATAAGACCGCTAATCACGGGTCCAAACGCCGGTCCTAGCGTAATGCAGGCGCCGCCCAGGCTCAGATACAAACCGAGCTTCTCGCGCGGGGCGCAAGACAGCACCACGTTCATCATGAGCGGGAACAAGATGCCCGATCCCGCAGCCTGCAAAATACGACTTGGCAGCAAAACGCTAAACGACGGAGCGACCAGGCACAGGACTTCGCCGGCAACCATGCATCCGCATGCGAAAAACAGCAGCTTGCGCGTCGAGAAACGGCCGGACAGGAAGGCCATGATGGCCGTAAAAATCGACGTCACGATCATGTAGCCCGAGACGAGCCACTGTGCCGTGGTGGCACCCACCGAAAAGGCTGCCATAATGTCGTGCAACGCCACGTTAATGATGTTCTCGTTAAACGCGGCAACAAAGGCTGCAATATACATTACGACGAGAATCGCCGCAGAGGCCGATGGCGTTACTTGAACTTGTTGCTGAGATTTGCTCCCCATGCATTTCCTTCCTCTTGGAACGACAGTCGCATCGCCCCAGAGGAACGGTCCAGGGCGAAAAATGAGCCCTAGACTTACGCCAGACGCCGTACACGACGAATCTGGCAACATGGTCCAACATCGAAAGATTGTAACGCGGACACACAGCTTTCCTTCCGCGCTATTATTAAAAGTCCACGAAAGCATAAGACATGAGGAGCCCGCCATGATTAAGCCCATCATGAAATCCGAGTTCTTTTTGCGTCTGCCTTCCGAAGACGCGGGACCCGACGATGCCGCAACCGGGCAGGACCTCCTGGATACACTCCACGAGCATGAGCACGAGTGCGTGGGCCTCGCCGCCAACATGATTGGCGTGCGCAAACGCATCATCTGCGTAAAGGACGGCAACAGGACACTCCTGATGTACAACCCTCAAATTCTTGAGCAGGTCAATGCCTATCAGACGAGCGAAGGATGTCTCTCGCTGATCGGCGAGCGTCCCTGTACCCGCTATCGCCGCATTAAGGTGGAGTATTTGGACGAGAACTTCGTCCACCGCATCAAAAACTTCTCGGGCTACACCGCCGAGATCATCCAGCACGAAATCGACCACTGCAACGGGATTGTTATTTAGTTCCGCCGATTCAAGAAAGCTCCCTGCAGCAAAACAACTGCAGGGAGCTTTTCATAGTGCGGAGTTTCTATCCCCTACGACTGGCGGTAATGGTCAAAGAAGTCGGCGAGGTCTTCGAGGGACTCTTTGAGTACTTCCATGCGCGGCAGGTACACGATGCGGAAGTGGTCGGGCTCAGCCCAGTTGAAGCCGCCGCCGCGCGTGATCAGGATCTTCTTCTCGTGCAGCAGGTCAAGGGCGAACTGCTCGTCATCGGTGATGTTGAACTTCTTCACATCCATCTTGGGGAAGATGTAGAACGCCGCACGCGGCTTAACCACCGAGATGCCGTCAATCTTGTTGAGCGCCTCATACACAAAGTTGCGCTGCTCGTAGACACGGCCGCCGGGACGGATGTAGTCGTTAACGGACTGATGACCACCGAGTGCCGTCTGAACGATCGACTGAGCCGGCACGTTGGAGCACAGGCGCATGTTCGAGAGCATGTTGACGCCCATGATGAAGTCGCTCATGCAGCGCTGGTTGCCCGAAAGCACCATCCAGCCAATACGATAGCCCGCAATCATGTGAGACTTGGACAGACCGCTAAAGGTAACGCAGGGCAGGTCGGGGGCGAGCGAGGCAATCGAGACGTGCTCGTAGCCGTCCATGCACAGGCGGTCGTAGATCTCATCGGCAAAGATCATCAGCTGATGCCTGCGCGCAATCTCGACGATGCCCTCGAGCACCTCGCGCGGATAGACAGAACCCGTGGGGTTGTTGGGGTTGATGATGACGAGGGCTTTGGTCGCACTCGTAATCTTGGACTCCATATCCTCCAAGTCGGGATACCAATCCGCCTGCTCATCACACAGATAATGTACGGGATGACCGCCGGCAAGGGTTGCGCACGCCGTCCAGAGCGGATAGTCGGGGCTGGGGATCAGAATCTCGTCGCCGTTGTCGAGCAGCGCGTTCATCGAAAGCTGAATGAGCTCGGACACGCCGTTGCCCGTGTAGATATGCTCCATCTGAACGTTGGGCAGGCCCTTGATCTGCGAATACTGCATGATTGCCTTGCGCGCGGAGAACAGGCCACGCGAGTTGGAATAGCCTTCGCAGTCGGGCAGCTGCTGGCGCATGTCCTTGATGACCTCATCGGGTGTGCGGAAACCGAAGGGCGCCGGGTTGCCGATATTGAGCTTGAGGATGCGCTCGCCCTCGTCCTCCATACGGGCGGCCTCGTCGACGACGGGACCGCGCACGTCATACAGGACGTTGTCGAGTTTGGTGGATTTAGAAAAAGTACGCATGGTGGTGCTCCTTGCAATTTGAGCTGAGGGATGGGGTTCGGGCTTGGAATCGTTGCGGGGTGATGATGCCTCGCCTTGATCGGCGTCGCCGGCGAGCAGCCAGGTAACATCGACCTCCAAAATACGGGCGAGCAGCTCAGCCACATCGCGCCGCGGAATCGTCTTGCCGCTCACATATTGGCTCATCTGACTCTTGCCGAGTTTTTTGCCGAGCATCTCCGATGCGCGGATTACGTCCGATTGGCGAACGTCGCGATTGGACATAGTCTGTCGCAGGCGATCGCAAAACGTCTCTTGGGCCACAGGAACCTCCTTGCTGGCAAAGTTCAATTTATAGAACACAAATTGAACCAAGGTTCAATTTAGCAAGCAGTATAGCGCGGCGCATTATCGGGAAGTTCAATTTCATAAGAAAATGCGCCGGACTCTGAGATTTGCCCAAAGCGGACAATGACACGCACGCGTTTAGAGGTATTCGAGGAAACGGGCGGCAGCAAGCGAAACATCGGCCGTTCGATATATGGCGTTGATCTGCCGATGGGGATGCCCCTCGAGTGGGCGCACGGCAACATCGAACTGGCAGCGGCGCAAGATGAGCGCGGGAAGAATGCTCACGCCCAGGCCGTCCTCGACCATGGCCATAATCGCATAGTCATCCCAGGTCGACAGCTTAGAGCGCACCGCCAGGCCCGCGCGGCGAAACAGCGGCGTAATCTCGTCGTCGCTACCGCGTTCCAGCAGGATAAACTGCTCGTTGGCCAAATCGGCAAGGGAAACGACCTCCGCGGTGGCAAGCGAGGAGTCCGCTGGCACCACGGCCATCAGCTCGTCTTGCACCAACGGTCGCGATGCCATGCCGTTTTCTCGTGGCTCACGCGGGATAAAGCCCAGGTCGCAACGACCCTCAGCCACCCATTGTTCAATCTCTGAGTAATCGCCCATCAGCAACTCATAATCGACGTCCGGGTGATTGGCGCGAAAGCGCGCAATCACTGGCGGCAGCACGTGGGTCGCCACACTCGAAAACGTACCGATGCAGATTTTGCCGCGCATGAGCCCACGCATCTCATCCACGCGTCGCTGCAAGCGAGTGAATTCCTCGCAGAGCGCCTCGACCGCCGGCATGACCTGCCGCCCGTCGGCAGAAAGTACTACGCCCTCGCGACTGCGGTCGAGCACCTTAAAGCCCCAGTCGGCCTCGAGATCGGCCACCATACGGCTCACGCCCGACTGCGAATAGCTCAGGCGCTCGGCGGCGCGCGTAAAACTGCCGGCGCGCACGGTCTCGAGCAGCACCTGCATCTTTTGAATATTCGTTTCCACGGCACCCCTCCACCTTTGCATGAGCTTTTGTCATGTTATCCATGCATTATATTCGCTTTTCTTCTAAAGCCAGTTCACCCATAGTGAACATGCTCGGATATAGAAGGGATGTCAGCGCATGAACAACGGACTGTTTACGTACTTAGCAGCATTGCTATTGTTTGGCTCCAACGGCATCATCGCCGCTGCCATCGCGCTGCCGAGCTCCGATATCGTGCTACTACGCACGTTTTTGGGCGCCCTTACCCTTGCCGCCATCCTCTTCATAACCAGGCGCCATAACCTGCAGGCACCATCTCGTCCCCGCGAAGCCGCAGCACTCCTTCTCTCGGGAGCCGCGCTGGGCGCCAGCTGGATTTTCCTGTTCCGCGCCTATCAGACGATCGGCGTCGGCGTATCCTCGCTGCTGTACTACTGCGGCCCCATCATTGTCATGGCGCTCTCCCCGCTCATCTTTGGCGAAAAGCTGACCGGCGGCAAAATCGCCGGCTTTATCGCCGTTGCTTGCGGTGCTTTTCTCATTGCAGCACAAGGTCTAGGCGGCAATATGCCCATTGCGGGTATCGCCTGCGGTATCGCCTCGGCATTTTGCTATGCGCTGATGGTCATCGCTAGCAAGGATGCGCCACACATCGAAGACCTCGAGAACTCCACGCTCCAGGTGAGCGCCGCCTTTGTGACCGCGCTGGTCCTCACGCTCATCACGCAGGGCGCTCCCTCATTCCTGTCCACCGGTGTCGCCGCCAGTATTGATTGGCGCGCCGTTGCCATGCTCGGCATTGTCAACACCGGCATCGGTTGCCTGCTCTACTTTAGCGCCGTCGCCAAACTGCCCGTGCAGACCGTCGCCGTCGTCGGCTACCTCGAGCCGCTTTCGGCGGTCGTGTTCTCGGCCGTCCTTTTGGGCGAAGCCATAACACCGGTCCGCCTGATGGGTGCCGCGCTTATCATCGGCGGCGCGATTTTTTGCGAACTCGCCGGCAAACGTGCAAGCGCCAAGGCTCGCATCGCCCAGACAGCGCGTGCTTAATAGCCCTGCTCTGAAATGCTACCTGCGTATATGAATAATCCCCAGATGGGGATTATTGTCTAAAACACCCCGATGTGCCAAACTGCTCTTATATGTATAAAGATGGCATAAAGGTCTACTGCTCTTGGCAGAGACCGGATGTCTAAGGGAGTCCACGTGGCACACAACAAGCTGGAGGCAAGCCTCCAAGACCAGCATAGTCAGGGCGGGCATGGCGCCATCCCCCTCTCCGCTGGCATGTTGCTCGTAACGCTCGGCGTCGTCTATGGTGACATCGGCACGAGCCCCATGTACACCATGAAATCAATCGTCGCCAACAACGGCGGCATCGGTACCGTCAGCGAGGACATGATCCTGGGCGCGCTTTCGCTCGTCATCTGGACCATGACGCTCGTGACCACGGTCAAGTACGTGGTAATC
>CALHDP010000102.1 GCA_938023085.1 uncultured Collinsella sp. | reverse complement strand
CCGAGCCGGCAGTTAGGGACGTTCCTAAACTGCCGGCAGAAAAGGAACGTCCCTAGCTGCCGGTCAAAAAAACGAGCGAGGATCGCAGGGTCCTCGCTCGTTTTTTGGGCATTGTTTCGACTGCGCCGTTACTTGTCGGCGGCTGCTTTCTTGGCAGTCGACTTCTTCGCGGTCGTCTTCTTGGCGGCAGTGGCTTTCTTAGCCGTCGTCTTCTTGGCCGCCGTGGCCTTCTTTGCCGTACTCGCCTTGGTCGCAGTTTTGCGGCCGCGAGCCGGCTTCTTCTCCTTGGTCGGGCAGTCCATGTTGACGCAGATGCGCCACGGACCGCGCGCCGTGTTGACCACCACGATGGGGGCACCGCACTCGGGGCAGGTCTCGCCCGTCGCCTCGAGCTTGCCACGCGCCGGCAGCGGATAGCTCACGCCGCAATCGTCATAGTTGGTGCAGCGGATAAAGCGCTTGCCGCTCTTCTCGCTCTTGTGTGCGATCAGGTCGCCATGGCGTCCGGCCTCGGCACACACCTTGCACTCGCCCACCTTAAGGTCGGGCTCGTAGTTGGTGGGGCACGTCGGGTTCACGCAAATCTCGAAGGCCTTCTGGCGGAACGGCTGGCATTTAATGCGCGGCGCGCCGCACTCGGGGCACACGGCCGCCTCGCCCTCGAGCGGACTCACCTTGACGCCGCTCGGCACCGGATAGGTCACATCGCAGTCGGGCCAGCCCATGCAGCCGATAAAGCTGCCGCGGGTCTTGGCGCTCGTCTTCATAACCAGGTCCTTGCCGCACTTGGGGCAGGCGCCCACGCGCGCATCGGCCGTAACGGCGTCGCTGATGGCGTCGCCCAGCTCCTGCGTGTGCTTGAGCAGCTCGTCGAGCACGCCAGCCAGCAGTGCGCGCGAGTGCGTCACGACATGCTCTTCGGTATCCTCGCCGCGCTCCACACGGGTCATATCGCCATCGAGCTCGCTGGTCATATCAGGGCTCGTGATGCGCGGGGCAAACTGCGTCAGCGCGTCGATGATGGCGATGCCCAGCTGGCTCGGCTCAACGGGATCATTTTTGAGATAGCGCACGGCATACAGGCGCTCGATGATGCTCGCGCGCGTGGACTTGGTGCCCAGGCCGCGCTTCTCCATCTCCTGCACGAGCTTACCCTGGCTGTAGCGCGCGGGCGGCTCGGTCTGCTTGGCCTCGAGCTTAATGTCGAATACGTCGACCGTATCGCCCTGCTCAAGCGGCGGCATCTGCTCGTCGCGTTTAAGGCCATACGGGTAGGCCTCGCGGAAACCCGGGGTCACGAGCACATCGCCCGAAGCCACGAACGGCTCACCGTTCACATCGAGCTCGAGCTTGGTGTTCTCGATGGTCGCGGGACCCATAAGCGTCGCCAGGAAGCGGCGGGCGATGAGGTCGTAGAGCTTGCGCTGGCCGCCGTCGAGCGTGGACGGATCGCCCTCGCCCGTGGGATAGATAGGCGGGTGGTCGGTGGTCTCGACTTTGCCGCGCGTAGGCTTCATGGGGCCGGCAAGCACCTTTTTGCATACGGGCGCCAGCGCCGGGTTGATCTTTGCCAGGTCGCTCACCACGGCGCCCAGATCGAGCGTCGCGGGGTACACGGTATTGTCGACACGCGGGTAGCTGATGAGACCGGCCATGTAGAGGGACTCAGCGATGCGCATGGTACGCGCAGGCGAGATGCCCTCGGCCGCGGCGGCAGCCTGCAGCGAGGTGGTCGCAAACGGCGTGGGCGGCTGCTGCTTGCGCGAGCGCTTGGTCACCGCGGCGACGGTTGCCGTCGCGACGCCGTCAACATGGCCGTACGCCGTCTCAGCAGCATCCTTGTCGGTAAAGCGCGCCGTCTTGTGCGCGATCTTAAAGCGATCGTCCTCGGCAGCGCCCTGCGCGGCACCCATGCCGCGAATCTGCCAATAGTCCTCGGGCACAAACGCCATGCGCTCGCGCTCGCGCTCGACCACCAGGGCAAGCGTCGGCGTCTGCACGCGGCCGGCGGA
>CALHDP010000101.1 GCA_938023085.1 uncultured Collinsella sp. | reverse complement strand
AGCACAAAGACCGTAATCGGCAGCTGAAGCGACAGCAGCGCCTGACTCCAAATGAGACCCTCAAAAGGATTCGGGACGACCAGGCACGCCGCCACTGCGCCGACGAAGCATACCGCCACCCCGATCGAGGAATGTCGGTCGTGGATGTCGTATTCCTCGTCGAACATGCCCGCGGTGATGGTTCCCGCCGCCATGCCCGCTGTCACGCTACTCGAGAGACCCGCGAACAGCAGCGCTACCGCAAAGATGGTCGAGCTCGCCGGGCCCAAGATGGGGGAGAGTGTGGCCGCTGCGACGGCGAGGTCGTCTACGACAATGCCGTGCGCAAAGAAGGTCGTTGCGGCCAGGATGACCATGGCCGAGTTGATTGCCCAGCCCACGCCCATCGAAAAAAGCGTGTCGAAGAGCTCGTAGCGCAGACGTTCTTCGACAACTTGCTCGCCTTGGCCTTCGAAGTGCATGGATTGGATGACCTCAGAGTGCAGGAAGAGGTTGTGGGGCATAACGACCGCGCCTAGGACACTTACGATAATCGCGGCCGAGCCGGTGGGCATACTGGGTGTGATCCAGCTTGCGGCGGCCTGCGGCCAGTCGACCTTGACCAGCGCAAGCTCGGCCAAAAACGAGAGTCCTACCACGCCTACGAAGGCGATGATCCAGCGTTCGGCGCGCTTGTAGGAGCTCGTCATGAGCATCGCCATCGATGCTGCCGCCACGATGATGCAGCCCGCACGCACGGGCAGCCCAAAGAGCATTTGAAGGGCAATCGCTCCACCCAGGACTTCGGCCATGGCGGTGGCGATGGTCGCGAGATAGGCACTGGCGAGCACCGTGCGTCCAACGAAGCGGGGGAGGTAACGTGTCGTGGCCTCGGCAAGACAGGTACCCGTGGCGATGCCCAGGTGCGCCGCGTTGTGCTGCAACGCGATGAGCATGATCGTGGACAGCGTGACGATCCACAGCAGCGCGTAGCCAAACTGCGAGCCCGCGGCCATATTGGAGGCCCAGTTGCCCGGGTCGATAAAGCCGACGGTCACGAGCAGCCCGGGGCCGATATGCCGCGCAATGTCTAGACCTCCGTGACCACCGGTGCGTTGGGAGCCAAAGTGTTGTTTGAGATGGTTGAGCATGGTCGGTTCCTGCATAGGGTCAGCGCGGCACCGCGCTTGGGTCGTGCGGCGCCGCGCGTCGGATTTGGGTTGGGGCTACTTGTGCGCTTTGCCCTGATTGGCCACGGCGTCAATCTTGGCGGCGATGGTCGCCGGGTCGCCGATGTAGCGCTTGTCGAGGACGTTGAAATCGGTGTCGAAGGTGTAGACGAGCGGCACGCCGGTGGGGATGTTGACCTTGAGGATCTCCTCGGGCGTGAGGTGCTCGAGCTTCATGACGAGTGAGCGCAGGGAGTTGCCGTGTGCGGCGATGAGCACGCGCTTGCCGGCGAGCATCTGGGGGCGAATCTCGTCTTCGAAATAAGGCCAGGCGCGGGCTATCGTGTCCTTGAGGCATTCGGTATAGGGCAGCTGGTCGGGTGCGACATCACGGTATTGCTCCTGTGTGTGAGGGTCGCGACCGTCGCCCGGCTCGAGCGCCGGCGGGCAGACATCGAAGGAACGGCGCCAGATGAGCACCTGCTCGTCGCCGTGCTCCGCCGCGGCATCGGCCTTGTTGAGACCCTGCAGCGCGCCGTAGTGGCGCTCGTTGAGCTTCCAGGATTTGATGACGGGCAGCCATTCGCGGTCCATCTGGCCGAGCACGATGTTGAGGGTGTGGATCGCGCGCTTGAGGCGCGAGGTGTAGCAGATGTCAAAGTCGAAGCCCGCTTCTTTGAGGGCTCGACCGCCTGTGGCGGCTTCTTCGCGGCCCGTGTCGGTGAGCTCAACATCGGTCCAGCCGGTGAACAGGTTGAGTTTGTTCCACTCGGATTCTCCGTGACGGATAAGGACGAGTTGCATCGTCTGCCGGTCTGCCTGGTTTGCCATAGGGGCCTCCTTAATGTGGCACGGTGTGCGTGCTGTTTGTTTGACGCCGCAAAGGATACCCGTTTTAGGCTAAAAAGTTAACCAAGACTAACAAAATTGTTGTATTTGAATAGGATGGTGAAAGGGGATTGCCGAAATGTCTTGATCTGTAACAGCTAGGGATGGAAATTGGGTCTAGGTGTTACGGATCGAGACAGGAAGAAATGGTCCTATGGAAAATCTCGATCTGTAACAGCTGACCGCCAAAACTGACCCTTCGTGTTACAGATCGAGACATTCGGAACCGTCTCTCGAAAACATCTCAATCTGTAACAGTTAGTCGTCGAAATTGGGTCTTACTGTTACAGATTGAGATGTTTGAAGAGGTGAGTTTGCAGGCCGAACTTGGGGCCCTTGTTGTCGCCCTTGAGGTCGGCGGTGTCCACTCGTAGGGCGTGCGTTACGCGATTGTTTCGAAACGGGTGGGAAACACAACGGGCCGGCGATGCTCCTAGTATGCCTATTCAATTGACTGTCTAAATATCTAGGGGAGGATCGCGATGCAGGCAGATTCCGCTCAGCAGCAGGGCCTTTATCGCCCCGAATTCGACCACGATGCATGTGGCATCGGCGCGCTTGCCGATATCAACGGTGAGCGCCATCACCAGATTCTGGACGATGCACTGTCCATTCTGGTCAACTTGGAGCACCGCGGCGGCACGGGACTCGAGAAGAACACCGGCGACGGCGCTGGCATCCTGTTTCAGGTTCCGCATCACTTTTTCCGTAAAGAGGCTCAAAAGTGCGGCCAGATTCTGCCGGCAGAGGGCGACTATGGCGTGGCCATGCTGTTCTTCCCGCAGGACGACAAGGGCGTAGAGGATGCCCGTCGCGTGTTTGAGGAGGGCTGCGCCGAGGCCGGCGTGCCGCTGCTCTTTTGGCGCGAGGTGCCGGTCGACCCGCACGACCTGGGTGAGACGGCCCGCGCCTGCATGCCTACCATCCTGCAGGCCTTTCTGGGCCGCCCCGACGACACGCCGGTCGGCGACGCA
>CALHDP010000100.1 GCA_938023085.1 uncultured Collinsella sp. | reverse complement strand
AGCAGCGCCGCAACCAGGCCAAAGTCCAAGCCATACAGCGTGCCGATCAGCACCACGTAGAGCAGGCGATAATCAAGCACGTTGAGCTGGGCCGATTGGGAGAACAGATGCTCCAGCACCTCGAACAGGACCCAGGCAACGCCCGTCTCCAGGCATTTAATAGGCAGCGTGCGCATTTGGATGCGGTCGATGGCGGCGCGCAAGGGGTTGACCTTCTTTGCGCGGCCAGCATCCCAACGCGCATGAATGGTCGAAAGATCGCGCAGCAAGTCGTAGCGCTGAAACCAGCCATAGCGCACGCGAGCGACGTCGCTGGCGGGCAGGGCATAGCCGGCAGAATCGCCATAGGCAACGGAAAGGCTGGGGAACAGCGCCTTGAGGGCGTCGCCCACCTCACCCGCCGTGTGATGGAAGGTATCAGCTACGTCGAGCGTCTCAAAGGAGGCGTCCCAGCTGTCGAAGATACGGCGTACTAGCACCGCGAGCTCCTCGGTGCACAGCAGGGGAAACGCCGCATCCTGCGCGCCCTGCAGAGCAACCGAGCCGGTCGAGCACGCATCGAACAGCGGCACCAAAAACGGGTCCTCCATCGCGGCAGACGCGGTATACAGGAACGGCACGCGCAGGATCTTGGCCTGAACGCCCTCGCGAGCAGCGTAGTAGCGGCACAGGTCGTTTGCCGCGCGGGCGATAATGCCCTTGCCTGTTCGCCCCGCGGCATCGGCGGCACCCTCGGCACCCGCGGGCCCCGCTACATACAGCAGTTGAACCCGGCGACCCGCGCACGCACGAAAGACCGAGCGCAGCGTCTCGATATCGCCCACGGTATCGGTATGCGGGGTAAGATAATTGGATAGGTAGACCACGCGGTCGAACTCGTAGGCCTGATCCAGGTGTTGCAGAAGCTCTTTCCACGAGTCATGGGGCGATGACTCGTCGCGGCGCGTGTCCTGCGCGGCTACGACCTGCACATGGTCCCCGGGGAACGCCTTGGCACAGAAGTCATCGTCAACATATGCGGTGTTGCCAACAACCAGCACCTCCATGGCGCACCCCTCCCCTAAAATCCACTTTTGTCATAGTCAAACATGCGTATTGTACGCTGTCAACGCGAGCTGGGGCGCCTTTAAGACTGGTTTAAGAACTTTTTTAGAGGATGTGGGGACGGCAACTCGTCCAACCCAAGCTCATTGAGAGGCTGCTATTCGCTCTGAAAAGGCACATCGCAATCTGCTGACAGCTCTGCAGGGAGAATGGCAGGCGATGTACATTGCTCTCGCATGGAATCGTTGGATGAAAGAAACGGCAGTTCTTTGGAATAGCTGACGATAACCTGCGGAACGATCTTAATGCCCAAAGCGAGCTCGAACCTAGCAATCGTCTTTAGAGTCATATTAGGTTGAGAATTCAAGAGCTTAGAAAGCGACTGAAGGCTTATGCCCATACGATTTGCCAGCTCACTTTTGCTCAATCCCAAACGTTTCAATTCGCGATGAACAATAAACTCAATATCTAGTGCATGTTCATAAGCGCGCGTTTCGCTACTTTCTGTTTCGGCGTAAAAATCAGATAGATCTACTTTATTCATTGTATTCTCCGTTTCAGAAGCCAGGCATAAAAGTCAGCGCCCAGGCTCCAGAAGCTGACGCGCTATTACGGCCAGTCGCTTGGCCCGCTCGATTTCCCTGCTGATATTTCCCGATCCCTGATGCCCTTTTAACCAAAATAGAAGAACGATTTTGTCTACGCCTTAACATATGGCATAAATCATCTCTCGATTTGCCCCGTCAAACCCTTTCAGTTCATAGAGGCCAATCTTAGAATCAATACATCGTAGCTTTGAGGTCCCACTCGCAACCTTTAACCCATAATCATAGATTTTTGAAATCTGGTCGATCATTTTACGGGCGGCAAGCTTCTTTTTAGGGTCTGTCAACATTTTCTGGAATTGAGAGTTGGCGGGAGAAGTCGTCAGCTCCCAAAACGGTCGGCCCTTGGGATCCCCATATTCGACAAGATCGTATCCTTCAACCAAGGGCCGCCTCCCATTCCTAGATACACTTAACTTATAAGTTAAGTGTATCTATTTAAATACAAATAACAAGGCTTATGCTAGATTCCACAGCTCCAAATCGATAAACAACCCAGTCAAGCTTGTGCTGAATCCGGAAGTAAGCGGCAAATTCTGACATGCCGAACGCACTGGATAGCGGCAACGCCTCTACCTGCTGCTTCTTTACCCGAAAAAGATGGTGTGCTCGAGGGTTCCAGAATTTGCCGCATACTTCCGTCAGACAATTCCGGAAGTGCGGGGAAAATCAGAGCATTGCCGGCCAGACCCCTGTTTTGAGCTCCGCTGACCTGCACTGATAATTGTTCTCGGGGGAAGCGGGCGCTGCGGGGGCGCGGCAACGGCGCGCGATTTCCGCGTCGCAGCGCTACCCTGATGCTGAAT
>CALHDP010000099.1 GCA_938023085.1 uncultured Collinsella sp. | reverse complement strand
CCCTAAATAAACGCGACGGTTCACCCAGTTGCTCCGCGGGGGGCGGAATACCTACATCATAAAGCGGCACTTTGTGGATTCCAGTCTTGACATTACAAAAATCGTGTCGGACGATTACGGCGCCTTAGGGACGGAGCCGTCTACGCGGCCTGGCCCTTTACGTTTGAGCTGCTGAATCGTTGTTTTGGAGCATGTTTTTATGCCGACGTCGTTGACCGAACTTTTTTCGCCCGCCTGCCATTTGTGTCCGCGCCGTTGCGGTGCGGCGCGCGATGAGGGCGCGCACGGCGTATGCGGTGCTAACGACACGCTCAAGGTGGCCCGCGCCGCGCTTCATATGTGGGAGGAGCCGCCTATCTCGGGCGAGGCCGGTTCGGGCACGATCTTCTTTAGCGGCTGTTCGCTTAAATGTATCTACTGCCAGAACCACGAGATCTCGACCGGCAATTTTGGCCTTGAGATTTCGCCTGAGCGCCTGGTCGAGATTATGCTGGAACTGCAGGACCAGGGTGCGAACAATATTAACCTAGTGACGGCGACACACTACGCGCACCTGCTGCCGGCCGCGATTGCCGCGGCACGGATGCGCGGACTGGTCATTCCGATCGTCTACAACACGAGTGGTTACGAGCGCGCGAGTGCCGTGGCGGCGCTGGGCGACCTGGTCGATGTGTGGCTCACCGACTTTAAATATGCCGATGCCGGGCTTGCGCAGTCGCTTTCTCATATTAAGGACTACCCGCGCGTGGCCGTGTCGGGTCTGGCCCAGATGGCGCGCGAGATCGATCGCCGCGGGGGAGAGTTGGTGGATGACGACGGGCTCATGAAGCGCGGCATCATCGTGCGCCACCTGGTGCTGCCGGGGCATGCTGACGACTCGTGCCGCGTGTTGGACCTGGTGTGGCAGACGGTGGGCGACGTGCCGATCTCGGTCATGAACCAATACACGCCTAATGCCCTCATGCGCGAACAGGGCGGCGACCTGGCGCGCGCTGTGACGCGCGAGGAGTACGAGCAGGTGCTCGACCATGCCGACGACTTGGGCTTTACGACGATGTTCTGGCAAGAGGGCGGCGCGGTAGACGAGAGCTTCACCCCGGCCTTCGACACCACCGGCGTCCTCACCAGCGCAAAGTAGTGCGTTCGTCGATGATTTTTCTGGGACGGGGATTAAAAAATCATCGGGCGAATGGTAGTCAAAAAAGCTCCGTCCCAAAAAGACTGGTTATTGGGCGTTGACAGTTGGCGAGCCGTAGGTAAAATATCGACTTGTCCTGGGGACGTAGCTCAGTTGGGAGAGCGCTGCCGTCGCATGGCAGAGGCCGAGGGTTCGACTCCCTTCGTCTCCACCCTTGGATTTGATAAGCCGCTGACATTGTGTCGGCGGCTTTTTTTAAAAGAAAGGGCTGTACCATGGCCGAGCTTGAGTCCCAACCATTGTCCGACGAGGAGCGCGCTGAGTTGGAAGAGCTCCGCGCTGAGAAGGCCCGCCGCGAGGCTCGGGAAGAGGCCCGTCGCGAGCGTGAGGAGCTGGCTGCCCTGCGTGCCGAGCGTGCGAAGGCCGAGGAGGTCGCCGCGAACGCCGCATCCGCACCGGCGCCCGCGCCCAAGCCCACTGCTGCGAAGCCTGCACCTGCCGCGCCCAAACCTCAGCCTAAAAAGGCCGCTCGTCCCAAGTCCGTCGAGCCCAAGCCGAGCCGTGACGAGATGACCTTTGCCCAGCGCATGGTTACCTCCAAGGAGCCTACGGGCGAGAACGAGATCCCTGGCATGGCGCCGGCTCAAAAAATCATCATTATCCTTGCCCTCATCGCGTTCGTCGTCTTTATGGGCTACACGATCCTGACCAGCATGGGCCTGCTCTAACCGATTTGCATCGGGCGTCATGTCCGCATGCTCTACTCTCGTTCAACCCTCAAATTCTGCACCACACATCCGAAAGGTCGCCCCATGGCTTTGACCGACATCTCTCATCCCACCGACATCGCAATGCTCACCGATCTGTACGAGCTCACTATGGCCCAGGGCCTGTGGGAGAGCGGCAAGGCCAATGAGCAGGGTTGTTTTACCGCGTTTTACCGCGACCATCCCTTTGGCAGTGCCTATGCCGTCATGTGCGGCACCGCCGAACTGCCCGAGCTGGTCGAGAATCTGCGCTTTACGCCCGAGGACATCGACTACCTCGCCTCGCTCCAGGCCCCGGCCGGCGGCGCGATGTTTAAGCCTGCGTTCCTCGACTACCTGCGCGATTTTCGTGCGCATGTAAACATCGACGCCGTGCCCGAGGGCGAGCTCGTCTTTCCGCGCGAGCCCATGGTACGCGTCACCGGCCCCGCGCTGGAGTGCCAGCTGCTCGAGACGGCGTTGCTCAACATCGTCGGGTTCCAGACGCTTGTCGCCACCAAGACAGCGCGCGTGGTGCTGGCGGCGGACGGCCGTCCCGTTGCCGAGTTTGGCCTGCGTCGCGCCCAGGGTCCCGATGGCGGCCTGGCTGTTGCGCGCGCGAGCTACGTTGCCGGCTGCTCCTCTACGTCCAATGTGCTCGCCGGCCGCCGCTACGGTATTCCCGTCTTTGGCACGCATGCGCACAGCTGGGTGATGAGCTTCGATTCCGAGCTCGAGGCCTTCCGCGCCTTTGCCAAGTCGAGTCCCAAGAACTGTACGCTGCTCATCGACACCTATGACGTGCGCGAGGGCTGCGAGCATGCCATTACGGTTGCCAAGGAGATGGAGGCGGTGGGCGAGCGCCTGTCGGCTATTCGCATCGACTCCGGCGACCTTGCCAAGCTCTCCAAGTATGTTCGCGGCCGTTTTGATGCCGAGGGCCTGCCCTATGTGGGTATCTCGGTGTCCAACGACCTGGACGAGTACACGATTCAGTCGCTGCTCGACCAGGGCGCGCCCATCGATAGCTTTGGCGTGGGTACCAAGCTCGCGACCTGCTACGACCAGCCGGCGCTGGGCGGCGTGTACAAGCTTTCCGCCCGCCGTGCGAGCGAGGCCGACCCGTGGACGCCGGTGGTCAAGCTCTCCGAGCAGCCCTATAAGCGCACGATCCCGGGCGTACAGCGCGTGCGCCGTTATTACGACGGCTTTGGCGGCCCGGTCTGCGACATGATCTACGACGAGGACCATCTGGCGGGGGAGGGCGCCGCGCGCGGCAATACCCTCGTGGCCGTGAATGATGCCGCCCTGGTGACCGACGTGTCCGAACTTGAGTATCGCGAGCTGCTGGTGCCGATCGTGCGCGATGGCAGTGCGGTGGCTCCGCGTGAGAGCATCCAGGACGCGCGCGAGCGCTGTGCTTGGGCGCTCGATCATCTGGACACAGCTTTCAAGCGCTTCCTGTACCCGCAGACCTATGTTGTGGGCATGGAGCAGGGCCTGGCTCAGGTGCGCGACGAGCTCGTGCGCAAGAACATGGCCGCGGCCTCGGCTTTCCCCTGGGCTCACTAATTCCTTGGGCGGTAGGGGCGAGTCACGCTCCCTTGGCCGCCAGCTCGGCCGTTCGCTGAACAGTTGATTGGTTTGACGTATGACGACTTCTTATAAAACGATGGTGGTAAAGATCGGTTCGTCCACGGTGGTGGGCGCCGACGGCAAGGTCAACCGCTCCTTTATCGGCGGGCTTGCCGATCAGGCCGCAGCGCTGCGCAAGCTCGGCTGGCGTCTGGTCGTGGTGAGCTCGGGCGCTATCGCCTGCGGCTATCCCGTGTTGGGCTTCGACCGCAAGCCGGTCGGCGACCTTCCGAGCCTGCAGGCCTGCGCCTCGGCTGGTCAGTGCATCATCTCGTCGGCCTACGACGAGGAGTTCCATGCGCGCGACCTGCTCACCTCGCTCGTACTGCTCACGCGCCACGACACGGCCCGCCGCACGTCCTACCTGCATGCACGCGACGCCCTGCTGCGCCTGGTGGAGCTGGGCGTGGTGCCGGTCGTCAACGAGAACGATACCGTCACCGTCGACGAGATCAAGTTTGGCGACAACGACACGCTGGCGGCGCTTGTGAGCTGCCTGGTTTCTGCCGATCTGTGCGTGACGCTCTCGGACATCGATGGCCTCTATACCGCCAATCCGCACGAGGACCCCACGGCCGAGTTCGTCCCGGTCGTGCATAAGATCGATGCCAAGATTATCGCCTCGGCAGGCGATTCTTCGACTTCGGTGGGCACGGGCGGCATGATCACCAAGATTCGCGCGAGCCGCATTCTCATGACCGCGGGCATTCAGAGCGTGATTTGCTCGGGCGAGGAGCCCGATGCGCTCGTGCGCCTCGCCCGCGGCGAGAGCGTGGGCACGCTGTTCGATCCGCCGGCGGAGCGTCTGGACATCGCACCCCGCAAGCTGTGGATCGCACTGGGCGACAAGGCGCATGGCTCGGTGACGGTCGATGATGGTGCTGCGAAGGCGCTGGTCAGCCGTGGCTCTTCCTTGCTTGCGGTGGGTATTCGCGAGGTCGATGGCCAGTTTGCCGAGGGCGATGTGCTCGATGTGTGCGATCCGAGCGGTATGGTCGTCGCCCGCGGTATCGCCGAGGCCGATTCGGACGTGCTGGAACTTGCCGCCGGCCGCCGCCAGGACCAGATCGCCAGCAACCGCCTGCTCGCTAACCTGGCCGAGAAGCCGGCGATACACAGGGATAACTTGATCGTATTTGCATAAAGAAAGACAGCGCTGCGGATCGTTTCCCGCAGCGCTGTCTTTCTCGTGCCGGCACTTGGGGACGTTTCTTTTGTGCCGGCAGGTGGGGGACACTCCTTTGCTAGAAGATTCGGCGCAGGTCTCCGCGGTTGAGGGCCTCGTCGAAGAGGTGCTTGAATACCACGCTGCCGTGCAGGCCGTCGTGCTCGAACTCGTTGGTCACCCAGGCATGCGATTTGCCCACGCGGCTGAGCGTATCAAGCTGCAGGCCCGAATCCACGTACATGTCGTCGAAATACACCGCGGCCTGCAGGGGCACCTCGTTGCACGCCAGTCGCTGCGGGTCGTAGATCTTGTCCCAGCTGGTGTCTTCCATCAGCAGGTCCATGGCGGGCTTAAACGGCTTAAGCTCGGGCATCTGCTCGAACATCCACGGGAACATGGCCTCGCCGGTAAACATGAGCGGGCGCGCGAGGGTGTCGAACTCGGCGCGATGGGCCTTCTCCTCTGCCGCGGCCCAGCGAATGGGCATTGTGTCGCCGTCGGCGTAGATGAACTCCTGCAGTGTCCAGTACAGCGGGTTTGTACGCGTGTTGGTGCGCTCGAAGGCGCGCATCAAAAAGCTGTCAGATACCGAGGCGCCGCAGGTCAGCGTGCCGTTGCCGTCAACAAAAGCGTGATCGATAATCCAATGCATGCGCTCAAAGCTCGGCTTCATGCCAAAGTCGCTGCCCATAAGCTGCAGACGCTCCACCGTCATTGGCGAGCCGTCGGGCAGCGCGGGCTTCTGCTTCTCAAGCGCATCGGCCAGGGCTGCCACGCGCTCGACGTCGGCGGGGTAGCGGTCATAATACTGCTGCGTCTTGGCGGCCATGCGCGGGAAGGTGTGCGCGTAGACCTCGCTTGCGCTCGCCGGCACGTGGGGGATTCCGCCGCAGGTAAAGCTCGCCGCCACGCCCTCGGGGAAGAGCGACAGGTAGCTCAGCGTCAAAAAACCGCCGTAGCTTTGGCCGAGCGTGACCCACGGCTTGCCTCCAAAGCCCACTAGGCGCAGGTACTCAAAATCGCGCACGATGGAGCTGGCGAGGTGGCGCTTGAGGTAGTCCGCCTGCGAGTGTGCTGTATCGGCGCCGGCGGCCGTTGCGCGATCACCCAGTGCCTTGATCGTGCGTCCGTCCACGCAGCTACTGCGTCCGGTGCCGCGCTGGTCGGGAAGGACCACGCGGAAGTGCTTGACGGCCTCCTCGATCCAGCCGTCGCTTGTGGGCGACAGCGGACGCGGGCTCTCGCCGCCGGGGCCGCCCTGCAAAAACAGGAGCAGTGGCAGATCGTCGTTGATGCGGTCGGGCGCGCAAACCACGCGGTAGAAGAGCTTGATGCTCTCGGGCGCGCCGGCGATGGGTGCCGGCATAGCGCCGCGGCGCATGGTGCTGCCGACGGCCAGGAGCATCGGCTCCAGGCCGCGCCAGTCAAGGGGGACGTCGATACTGTGGTCCTCGACGTAAAGGCCGGGGACGTGGTACGAAGCGATGAGGGCCATGTGAGTCTTCCGTTCGTTGCGGTGTTTCGGGTTGACCAATTCTACCGCCGCGGGCGGGGTCATGCGCAAATCGGCTACCATGGTTGCAAACTTCTAGGAGAAAGGGCCGCCCATGTCGGTCGATATAGCCACGTATGTCCACGATCTTGCCGTTGCCGCCAAGGCAGCGTCGGCCTCGCTTGCCACGGCGAGCGATGAGCAGCGCCAGGAGGCCGTGCGCGCCATGGCCGCAGCACTGCGCAACGGTGTCGACTCCATCGTCGCCGCCAACGAGCTCGACATGTCCGCCGCGCGCGATGCGGGTACCACGGCCGGACTGCTCGATCGCCTGCTGCTGACGCCTGAGCGCGTCGAGGGCATGGCCGCCGGCCTGGAAAAGCTCGCCGAGCTGCCCGATCCCGTGGGCCGCGTGCTCGACCACCGCGTGCTTGCAAGCGGCGTGGACCTGACCCGTGTGAGTGTTCCGCTGGGCCTGGTCGCTATGGTCTACGAGGCGCGCCCCAACGTGACGGCCGACGCCGCGGGCATCTGCATCCGCACCGGCAACGCCTGCATTCTGCGCGGCGGCTCGCTGGCCTATCACTCGTGTGCCATGATCGCCGAGCTGCTGGCCGATGCGCTCGAGGCCAAGGGCTTCCCGCGCGAGGCCGTGTCGATGATCGAGTCTACCGATCGCGAGGCAACCGGCGAGCTCATGAAGCTCCGCGGCATCGTCGACGTACTCATTCCACGTGGCGGTGCAGGCCTGATCCAGCGCTGCGTGCGCGAGTCGCTCGTGCCGGTGATCGAGACGGGTACGGGCAACTGCCACATCTACGTGCATGAATCCGCCGACTTTGATAAGGCGCTCAACATTATCGTTAATGCCAAGACCCAGCGCGTAGGCGTGTGCAATGCCGCCGAGTCGCTGCTGGTCGACCGTGCTGTGGCCGATGCGTTTTTGCCCGCGGTCGTGGCCGTGCTGCACGACCACGGCGTGCTCATTCACGGCGACGAGGCAACCTGCGCCGCATGCGCCGATGCCGGGCTTGCCGAGGGTGATGACTACGTCGCCGCGACTGAGGAGGACTGGGGTCGCGAGTACCTGGCGCTCGAGATGAGCGTGAAGGTCGTGGCAAGCGAGGACGAGGCCATCGCACACATCAACCGCTACGGCACGATGCACTCCGAGGCCATCGTTGCCGAGGACACGGATGCTTGCGAGCGCTTCCTGGATGCGGTCGATGCCTCGGCCGTGTACGCCAACGCCAGCACGCGCTTCACCGACGGCGGCGAGTTTGGCCTGGGCGCCGAGATCGGTATCTCGACCCAAAAGCTCCA
>CALHDP010000098.1 GCA_938023085.1 uncultured Collinsella sp. | reverse complement strand
ACGGCAAACGCGGCCTGTCGACCCAGAAAAAACGTCGCCGAGCCATTCTCGTGCAGCGCCTCGACCGAAGACGCCGAGTACACCATCAGCAGGCCAAAGCATACCAAGGTAAACAAGCAGGCCATGAATATCAAACGGGGGCGCATGATACGGGCGGGAACGCCGGCAATATAGCGTTCGCTAAACGACTGCCCGCCGCGGCTGGAACGCGGTGTGATACGACGTGAGGAAGCACGGTCCGAGTCGGGCCTCCTCATACCTTGTCGGGGGCTCTCCTCTCTCACCGCAACCCCTATTCCATTTGTGATTTCGCTGCAGCGGCAAGCTGGGCCACGTAGTCCTTAAACACGCGGCCGCGCTCCTCATAGCCCGAGAACTCATCGAACGAAGAGCAGGCAGGAGAAAGTAAGATCACATCGCCACGGCTCGACAGCGAACGGGCAACGTCCACGGCGTCGCGCAGGTCATCCGCCTGAGCGATATCCACATCGCCATCGACATCGGCCTCGTCCATAGCGGCGGTGAAGCGCTCGCGCGCATCGCCAAAGCAGACGACCGAGCGCACGTTGTCCATAACGACGCGCGCGAAGTCCGTGAGCGGCGTGCCCTTATCGTGGCCGCCGAGCAGCAAGATCACGTCGTCATCGGGAAATGCCGTCAGTGCCTTCTCGACCGCATCGGTGTTGGTCGCCTTGGAATCGTTGACGTAGCGCACGCCGTCAATCTCGCCACACGGCTCCACGCGGTGCTCGAGCGGCTGGAACGAGGCAAGACCGCGGCAGACACCATCGACATCGGCACCGACCGCCAAGGCAGCCGTGGCGGCGCACAGGGCATTGATAACATTGTGATGGCCCGAGATCTTGAGCTCGGATGTAGCGATGAGCGGGGTCTCGACGCCCTTCAGGCGCACGACCATCTTGCCGTCGCGCACAAAGGCGGCATCCTCGCCCTCAGGCTCGTCAAAGGCAACCTTGCAGATGCGACGACCCGGCGTGTAGATGTACTCATCGAACTCGTGAATGCCGGCGTCTTCGACGTCGACAACCGCCAGATCGTCATCGACCATATTGTCAAACAGTTTGATCTTGGCAAGCGCGTAGTTCTTATGGCTCTTATGCCAGCCCAAGTGGTCGGGAGTGATGTTGAGCAGCACCGCCACGCGGGGGTGGAGCTCGGTTGTCGTAGCAATCTGATAGCTCGAGAGCTCAGCCACAAACCACTCGTTGTGGGCTCGGCCGTCAATCTCGTTGACCGGCGGCTCGCCGATGTTGCCGACAGCAACGCTGGCCTCGCCGGCAGCCTTAAGCAGATAATCAGCCAGCGACGTGGTGGTCGTCTTGCCGTTGGTGCCCGTGATGGCAATCCAGTTATCGGGCGACAGGCGATAGGCAAACTCGGGCTCACCCATAATCTGGGCGGCATGCTCGCGCCCGGCCTTAAAGAAGCCCGAGAACTCCGAGATGCCCGGGCACGTCACGCATACGTCATAGGCGCCCTCGACCTGTTCGGTCCCATAGACAAACGACGCACCAGCAGCCTCGAGCGCACGCGTGGCGTCATTGGGCTCAGAGGTGCCACCGCCATACACGGTAACGGCACTTACGCGCTCGGGATGTGCCAGCGCCCAGCGGGCGACATCGAGACCGGATTTGCCCTGACCCAAAACGAGCAGGCTAAAGACATCAGCAAGAGGCATGAAAGACCACTATCCCAACTGGAAGAACAGGGCAAGGCCAACGGCACCAAAGGCAGCAGCGATAATCCAAAAACGGATGACGACCTTGGTCTCGGCCCAGCCCTTCTTTTCGAAATGATGATGGATGGGCGCCATAAGGAAGACGCGCTTGTGCGTAAAGTGGAAGTAGACAACCTGAATCATGACCGACAGGGTCTCAACGATAAACAGGCCGCCGATGATGAGGGAGACGACCTCGGTGTTGGTCATGATGGACGTGCAGGCAAACGCGGCGCCTAGGGCAAGCGAGCCGGTATCGCCCATAAAGATGCTCGCCGGATAGCAGTTGAACCACAGAAAGCCCAAGCAGGCACCGGCACACGCGGTGCAGAAGATGGACAGGTTCACGTCTCCGTGCAAAAACGCCATGGCAGCCATGGCGAGCATGGCAATCATGGAGGTGCCGCCAGCAAGACCGTCAAGGCCATCGGTCAGGTTCACGGCATTAGAAAGACCGGCGATCATCAGCCAGCAAAAGACAATGTAGAGCCACGGGAACGAAAGGCCGCAGATGGTGGTCGAAAGCACGCCAAGGTCAATCGTCAGGCCGCCGGGAAAACGAATCTCGGGGGCGACGCCGCACCAGTTAACGGCAAGTACCGTAAAGGTGACACAGATAATGGTTAGGCCGATCATCTTGGCATGAGGCGTCAGACCGAGCGAGCGCCCATGCGTAACGGAGGTCAGGTCGTCGATCAGGCCCAGCACGCCGGTCGCCAGCGTGGCGAGCAGCACGAGCACGAGCTCGGTGGTGAGCTTGCCCATCAGCAGGCAGGTCAGCGAGATCGCGACGAGGATGACAACGCCACCCATGGTGGGCGTTCCCTGCTTAACCAAATGACGCTTGGGGCCGTCGGCACGAACCTGCTGGCCGATACCCTCGACCTTGAGCAGCTTGATCCACCACGGCATGAGCAGCAGCGCAATGGCGGCGGCGATGCCAAGCCCCAAAAAAGCCTGATACGTTGGATACGAGGGATTGCCGAACATGGGCTAGCACACACCTTCCACAAAGCGGTCGAGCTCAACAAAGCGGGAACCCTTGACCAGTACAACATCATGTTTTTCAAGCGCGCCGCCCATGCGGTCGAGCACCTGCTGATAATCGGAGAACACCTGGATGCGGTCCTCGTCCATACCCATCATGCGCGCGGCATCGGCCATAAGCTGGGCCAGCTCACCACCCACGCACGCCAGCATGTCGAGCTTCTTGGCGGCGGCATAGGCGCCCACGAGCTCATGCATGCGAGGAGCCTCATCGCCCATCTCGCCCATCTCGCCCAGGATA
>CALHDP010000097.1 GCA_938023085.1 uncultured Collinsella sp. | reverse complement strand
ATTCCACCGCAAGTTATAAAAGGGGCATCAGAGATGTGGGCCGCCAGGCACCACGGGCGCCGGCGTCATGATCCCCTACGCGTCAGCGCCAAGTCCTAGAGGGCTAGACGGATTGCATCGATGATGTGCGCGCAGCGCTGCGTGGCGGCTAGGGACATGATGGGGCTTTCGAGTTTCCCCGCCTGAATGAGCTGCGTCGCATGCTGGATTTCGCCGTAGAAATCATCGACCTCAAACGGGGCATTTATTTCGAGCGTTCGCCCGTCGGAGTACTTCACATGGGCGAGCTCGGGGCGATGGAGACGCTCGATTTCCAACGAACCCCGCTCACAGGCAATCGTTAAGCGGCTTTCATATGTTGCTTTGCCGTCGCACACCATATGAATGGGTATACCGCCGACGCTCATATGGATCTCGTCGGCCCAATCGACGCGACCGCCCGATACGTCACGCCAGCGAACTTCACGGGACGAAACCTCGCACGCGCCCGCGAGCAAATCCTCAAACCAACCGACCGCATAACAGCCCATGTCATATAGACAGCCGCCCTGCAGCGGATCAAGCAGATAGCCCGAAGGAGACTCGCCGTAATCGAGCTTTTGCACGCTTTCAATCGAGACAATACGGCCAAGCTCACCCGACGCAAGCAAGTCTTTCACGCGAGTGCGCATCGGGCAAAACCGATTCTTCATCGCCTCCATAAACAGCACGCCGCGCTCGCGAGAGGTGGAGGCGATCGAGAGAGCCTCTTCCTCACTCAAAACGGCCGGCTTTTCGCACAGCACGGCCTTTCCGGCGCACAGCGCGCGACAGGCCCAACGCGTATGCATGCCATGCGGAAGAGCCAAGTAGATTGCGTCGACATCGGGGTCGGCAATCAGCGCGTCATAAGCCGCATCGCCGCTATCGTCGGCCGAGGCATGGCCATGCGCAGCATCGATCGAAAACGCTCGGCAAAATTCCTCGACATGTGCAGGAGTGCGACCGGCCGCAGCCACCAGCCGTGCCCCGTCGACCTTCTTGAGCGACGATGCAAATCGATGAGAAATGTGCCCAGCGCCCAAAATGCCCCAACGAACCCCACGCGAATCATTACATGAATCCCGATGGCCCACG
>CALHDP010000096.1 GCA_938023085.1 uncultured Collinsella sp. | reverse complement strand
CAGTCCAATCATCGTATAAGAGGCAGCCGAACCTTCAAGCACTATTCCACAAAGAACAATCTCCGCGCCGCCAATAAGAACTGTTATCAGGCGCTCTGCCTTTTTGCTCTCGCCGCTCGCATAAAAAGGCGGCAAAGCGCACAAGATCACATATAGCCCGGGAAGGGAATACAGGATCGATAGCCCAAGCCCACCATCAACCGCAGTGTTTTGCGTAAGAATCAACTGAACCCAAACGGCAATTATCACTGAGCAGGTTGTCGATAAAAGAAGGCTAGAAATATAGCACGCAACAAAGTCCCGTCGCATTCGAACAGAGAAATCCGCGAACTCTCTTCGCCGCGTGGAAACAATAAGGTACACAGAAATTGCAATAGAACCAATCAGAGAAAACAGCGGAACAACCAGCAATTCAAGCTTATTACCCCATCGATCAACCACACCCCCACTCCAATGAGCGGGAATTGTATCAGGGAGGACTGACCAAGCCGCCCATAGAATCAGAAATGGAAGAATAGAGAGGATGAAAGATGATAACACTGCAGTAATTTTTTTTGAGGCTCTCATCGATTCCGCATCTCCTTGCGCGCCCACATTCCACTCCGCCTTAAATCAAGTATACGTTTTGGAACGGGATGTCACTCCGAACGCCTTACCCTCTTAGTGTGAATGCCGCTGCGGCATTGTTGACTCATCCTTAGTAATCGCGTCTATCCTCTGCAGCATCAGCCAAAGCAATCCGAGAGGAGCCGCACATGCATGCAGCGGAAATTCCTTTCGGGGGGGGGTATCTCCCAGATTTACCCGCCGCGCGAAGGGGCAGTCGACAGTCGAGTACGTACTGATTATCGCGATCATCGTCCTGGTGGTGCTGATCGCGGGACCGTGGGTCTCGTCGGCGATCAGAAACCAGTTCAACACGGTGGCGGGGACGCTCGGCAACGGAATCTCAAAGGGGAGCTGGGAGTCGGGCGGCACGGGCGGCGGCAACGGGTCGTTGACCGACGCCGACATCGTGGACCCCGTTCACGGGATAGCGTTCGCCGTGTACTCGGAGGACGACCACAGCCTCATGTTCTACAAGCGCCGCGGGGTCCCCAGAGTCGGTGACATGCTCAACAGCCGCCGCGTGACGGCGGTGTATACGGGGTTCGAAAATGGATACGCCACCGCGACCGTGGGAAACGACGGCAAGACGACTGCCCCCTGGTGGCCTAACAGAAATAATATCGTGGCCGTAAAGGCCATTGACGATGGCATAGAAATCCACTCGTTGGCATTTTGCTTTCAGTACATGGAGAACTGCAAGAGCTTTGATCTGGCAAAGTTCGACATGTCGAACTGCACAAATCTGCAGCACGCATTCGCGTATTGCGGCAGTGCGACTTCCTTCAGTATTTCAAGCTGGGATACGTCCTCGGTCGTCGAATTCGACTCGGCGCTCAAAAACCTTTACAAGGTCGAGGAGATTGACATCTCCGGATGGTCGTCGCGGAAAGCCGGCGATTTACGTCTCCTTTTTTCCATCGACAGCTCGCTGAAAAGCGTGAAATTTGGACCAGGGTGGAAGACCTCAGATTTTATGGATATGCTCGGCATGTTTAGCTATTGCAAAAATCTAAACCTCGACTGTTCCGATTGGAATGTCCCAACCTATGCCAATCATAGTGACTTCAATCACTGCGCCCCCGGCGTTATCCTCCCGAAGGCGTGGCAGTAGGTCTGAAGAAACAAAACGGCAAGCTGTTTATGTGGCGCGGGCACCCGTGCCGCCGTTGCCTCAGCGGCACGTTACGGGCTAGTCGGTTCGCTTTAACGTACGCTCTGCATGCAATATCAATCCCCATGCGAAGGGAGTGTCGCATATGCATGCAGCGGCAATTAACCTTCGGGGGGTGGGTATCTCCTAGGAATACCCGCCTCCGAGGCCAAGGAGCCATCGAGTACGTTCTGGTCATCGCGATTATCGTCCTGGTTGTGATGATAGCCGGCCCTTGGGTCTCGTCGGCAATCAGGAACCAGTTCAACACGGTGGCGGGAGTATTGGTAAACGGGACAGCAGGTGGGACTTGGGATCCGAGCGGTTCCGGCAGCGGAAACGGCGCGGGTTCCGCGACCGTCCAGGCGGCGCTCGCCAAGGACGCGAAGGACTGGACCCTCGGTAAGCAGAAGGCAGTTGCCGAGGACATCGCCGCGAAGGGCGAGGCGTCGCCGGCGTACGCAAAGGCCGAGGCCGCTATGAATGCGGGGACGAAATGGTCCGTCAAGCTGACGAACAGCAAGACGCTCGAATACCGCATCGTCGGCATCAACCACGATGATCTGGCCGACGGTTCCGGCAAGGCGGGTTTGACGTTCGAGGTAACCAACACTGTCTTGGGCGCTCAGAGAATGAACGCAACCGGCACCAACGCTGGCGGTTGGGAGAAGTCGGAGCTTCGCAGCCGCCTCAACAGCGGTGACCTCTGGTCGCTCCTGCCCAGCGGGCTCCAGTCCAAGGTGAAGTCTGTCAAGAAGATGACCGACAACAAGGGCGGCGGTACCGCCGGCACGCCTTCGGCCACGACCGACAAGGTCTTCCTGCTCTCTACGACCGAGATTTACGGGGACATGCAGTCCGATGGCACCCAGTACGAGTTCTACAAGTCCAAGGGCGTGACGACGTCGAACTGCTCCGGAGCTTCGTCGAGTTACCATCACTGGACTCGCTCCGTGACTCCGAGCGCCTCCACGGGCTTCCGCTTTGTCGTTGGCAACGGCGACTGGGACTACAGCAACGCGACTGGCGTCCCCTATGTGTTCCCCGTTTTCTCCTTCTAATTCATCTTTCTGTCTTTAGATTCATCTGTTAAGCCCGCACAGGCTGCGCGGGCTTTTCTTTTGGCAAGTGTACGAACGGTTTAGGTTCGCGGCACAGGTAATCGGGTTCCGGAAAAATGGGGCCATACAGAGGCTCTCAGAGTGCCCGCCGCACTCCCCCGCCACTACCTCTGCGGCGTCCTCGTATGGAGCCCATCCTCCTTGGCGTTTCGCTGCAACAGCCCACTTGTCCACCGGTCAAGTGAACTACTGGAATAGATACAGCGACACGCTTGTTCGTTACAGTCGCTATATCTGTGTAAATCGCCGCGATAAATACAGCCCGTACTCGGCTGTATACCAGCTACGCGTATGTAGATTCATTTCGCGTTATTAAATCGGCTCAAGCGCGTGCAAAACGCGCAAGTAGCCGCAAAAGGCGATTATCGCGCAGGTAGATTTTTGGCACCCTGTTGCTTAATCAAAATTAAGCAATTGCTTAAAACAAAAAAGGTCAGGCACTAGGTGCCTGACCTGCAAACTTCTGGTCGGGACGACTGGATTCGAACCAGCGACCCCTTGACCCCCAGTCAAGTGCGCTACCAAGCTGCGCCACGTCCCGAAGCTTTTGTTTGTTGCTCTGCTCTCGCTCGCAACAGGGAGTATATTAACCCGAAACTTTACCCTTGCGCAAGAACTTTTTTAATTATTTTTGAGCAAGTCCAAAATTATATCTGCGAGCTGGGGTTTTGTTAGCACGGGAAGTTCTTGCGTCCCTGCTGTGCTTACAATCCAGGCCTTATTGGTGTCGGTTCCAAAGCCCGAATCGGCGCGCGAGACATCGTTGGCGATAATGGCATCGCAACCCTTGCGGGCAAGTTTGTGCTGCGCGTACTCCACGACGTTATCGGTCTCGGCTGCAAATCCGATCACACGGCGCTCGCCCTTCTGGCGCGAGAGCTCGGCCAAAATATCAACGGTCTCGACGAGCTCGATACGATCCAAGCGTTCGTTGGCCTTTTTGAGTTTATGGTCGGCAGGGGCCGCGGGGGTGTAGTCGGCGACAGCGGCCGCGCAAATGGCCGCATCGGCCGTCTGGAAGGCGTTTAACGCCGCCTGCAGCATCTCTGCGGCGGTCTGCACCCGCACGCACTCTACACCTCGGGGAACATCGAGCGATGTCGGTCCCAGCACAAGCGTGACCTCAGCACCGCGGCGAGCAGCCTCCCCCGCCAGGGCGATGCCCATCTTGCCCGACGACCGATTGCCGATAAAACGCACCGGATCGATTGGCTCATGCGTGGGGCCGGCGGTGATCACGATGCGCTTGTCCGCCAGGTCCTGCGGCACGGGATTGAGCACCTCGCAGATGGCTTCGACAATGTCCTCGGGCTCGCTCATGCGTCCCGTGTCCACGTCGCCGCAGGCAAGGTAGCCGCTGCCGGGTCCCACCACATGGACGCCACGGTCGCGCAGCGTGGCCATGTTGGCCTGCGTCGCCGGCGCCTTCCACATGCCGTTGTTCATGGCGGGTGCAATCACGATGGGTCGCGGCGTGGCAAGCAGCGTGGTGGAGATGAGGTCATCGGCGACGCCGTTGGCCATCTTGGCGATGATATTGGCCGTCGCGGGCGCCACGACCACCAGGTCGGGCTCCTGCGCAAGCGAAATGTGGTGGATGGGGTCGGAGGGGTCGTCGAACAGACCTACGGCGACGAGCTCGTTGGTGAGCGCACGGAAGGTGAGCGGCCCCACAAACTCCGTGGCATGCTCGCTCATAACGACCTTGACGCGTGCGCCGCGCTTTTGTAGCAGGCGCACGATATTGCACGACTTATAGGCGGCGATCCCGCCGGTAATACCCAGCAGGATCGTTTTTCCCTCAAGTTGCATTGAATTGTTGGGTGCCGCCGTCATCGTTAGGCTTCCTTGCTGGGAAGCACCAGCAGGCGGTGGCAATACGGGCAGTGCGTAATTTCGCTACCGTCGTGGTTGAGGTCGCTCATGGACGATGCCTGCAGCGCGGTGTGGCAGACCGTGGGGATGTTGCCCTGGATGGTCTCGACGGCCAGGCCGCGGAACTGCTTGAGCAGACGCTCGTAGTCGGTGAGCACGTCGGCCGGCAGCGTAGCGGCAAGCGCGGTGCGCTCCTTAGTGGCGGCGTCAATCTGAGCCTGCAGGTCGGCGGCCTTGGCGCGGGCAGCCTTGGTATCGGCCTTCACGCCCTCCTCGAACTTGGCGATGATGGCCTGTGCGCGAGTCTCGCGGTCGAGCGCCTCTTTGTGGGCGACGACGACGTCCTTGCGGGTGTGCTCGATCTTGTCGAGGCGCTTGGCCAGGGTGGCGAGCTCGTTTTCCAGGTCCTGGACCTCGCGGTAGTCAGAACCGTCGACGTGGCGCTTTTTGGCCGCCTCGATGGCGTTGTTGGTCTGAATCTCGGTGGTGTTGAGGTTGTCGAGCTCAATATCCAGATCCTTGCGCTGGGCGTAGAGCTTGGTCATCTCGGACTTAAGCTTAACGTAGGTCTTGCGCTTGGAAGCGAGCTCCTTGAGCTTCGGCATGTTGGCAAGTTCGCTTTTGTTGCGGGCGAGCTCCAAATCGATCTGTTGCAGCTTGAGTAGCGTAGCGCCGGCGCTCATAAGTTCTCTCCTTTTGTCACAGTCCACCATTGGCAAGGGTTCAGTATTTTAATCGCATGACGGGGGTCGACCCCGGCATCAACTGCAGAGTTCATCAATATATCAACGAACGGCTCCTCGGAGCGGTCGTGGCCGAGCAAGATCACCGGCAGCCCGCGCAAGGCGAGGTCTTGCGCCACGTGGTAGCCCGCCTCGCCCGTCACGACAATATCTGCGCCCGCGGCGATGGCGAGCTCTCCAAAGTCGCCCAGTGAGCCGCCCAAAATGGCGACGGTGCGGCACGGGCGATCGGTTTCGCCCCATACGCGCGGGTCGCTGCCGAAGGCCGTGGCAGCACGGGTGGCAAGATCGCGCAGCGTGCACGGGTCGTTGAGCGTTGCAAGTGCGCCCAGGCCGGTGGTCTCGGGGTCGTCCACGTGCTCCAGTGAGCTCACGGGTGCGGCACCCAGCAGCTCGCTCAGGCAGATGCGGGCTTCGTGCGAGCGGTCCAGGTTGGTGTGGAGCGAGATAATGCTCACGCCGCAACGCGCTGCCTCGTAGAGCGCCGCACTGCATTGGGGGCGTGCGGCATCCGCCGGACAAAACGCCTCGGGTGCCTTGATATAGATGGGGTGATGCGTCAGCAGCACGTTGGCGCCGGCCTCCTGGGCGCGGTGCACATTGGCTTCGGTCGCATCGAGTGCGCAGGCAACACCGGTAATCTCCGCTGCAGGGTCGCCGACGGAGAGTCCTACATGGTCCCAACTCTCGGCATCGCTCTTGGGATAGCGTGCCAGCAGCGCACGTTCAAGCTCGGAGACGATCATGCGGCGCCTACGATCGAGAGCAGCGCCTGGGCGAACTCATTCAGGTCGGCGGGGTTCACGCGGTCATCGAAGGAGATGCGCAGTGCGTCCAATGCCTGCTCGCGTCCGATGCCCATCGCGCTCAAAACGTGGCTGGGGTCCATACTGCCGCTCGAGCATGCCGAGCCTGCCGATACCTCAAAGCCGGCGGCGTCGAGCTTGACGATGAGCTCCTCGGAGTCCATGCCGTCGACGTAGATCGAAACCATACCTGGCAGACGATCTGCCTGGGCGTAGTCGCCCATCGTGGCGTGAATGCGAGGATGGGCCGTAAGCGTGGCGTAGAGCTTATCGGATAAGGCCTGCAGCGTCGCACGCTCCTGGGCCACATGGGGCGCCAGCGTGCGGGCGGCAGCGGCAAAGGCCAGCTGCGTGCGCAGATCCTGCGTTCCGGCGCGACGGCCGGCTTCCTGTCCACCGCCAAAGATGCGCGGACGCAGCGGCGTGCGGCTCTTAAGGTAGAGTGCGCCGGATGCCACGGGACCGCCAATTTTGTGTGCGGCAACGGTCATGGCGTCGACGCCCAGCTCGGTGACATCGAGCGGAATATGTAAGTAGCCCTGGATGGCATCGGTATGAAATAAGGCGCCGGCAGCATGTGCGGCGGCGGCCAGCTCGCGGATGGGCTGCACCACGCCGGTCTCGTTGTTGGCGACCATCATGCTCACGAGCGCCACGTCGTCGCCCAGCAGCTCGGTGAGCGCAGCGGGCTCAACGTAGCCAGCGCGGCACGGCTGCACCAGGTCCACGGTAAAGCCCGCGGCTCGTAGCAGCGGCAGGTTGTCCAGAATCGAATCGTGCTCGATGGCAGATACGATCACGCGGTCGCGCTTTCGATCGCGCTGACGGGCGCCCTCGGCAAGTCCGAGGAGCGCCAGCTGGTTTGCCTCGGTGCCGCCATTGGTCAAGATGATCTCGGACGGGCGGACGCGCGCGCCAAAGCTGCGGGCAATCTCGCGACGCGCCACTTCTAGGCGCGCAGCGGCCTTGCGGCCGAGCGAATGCAGCGAGTTGGGGTTGACGCCGGCAAGCTCGCTGTCGTCGTACTTGCGCTGCGCAAGGAGCGCCTCGGCGCGCATGGGCGTCGAGGCGGCATAGTCAAGATTCACGGGTATGCGGTTTTGACCTGCGGTCATAAGGGTTTATGCCTCCTGTGCGGCCTCGTTGCCCAGCTTCTGCAGCAGCGCAACCTCGGCAGCGGGATCTTCTGACTTAAATACGGCGGAACCGGCCACGAGCACGTTGGCACCGGCCTTGACGACCTCGGCGATGTTCTTGGAAGAAATGCCGCCGTCGACCTCGATGAGGGGCGAAACGCCGTGGCGCTCACACATGGCCTTGAGCTCGTGCAGTTTGGCGATGGTACTGGGGATAAAGCTCTGGCCGCCAAAGCCGGGGTTCACGCTCATGAGCAGCACCATGTCGACGACGTCGATGATGCTTTCGAGCATGCAGACGGGCGTGGCGGGGTTGAGCACCACACCGGCCTTGACGCCGCGCTGCTGCAGATGCGTGAGCGTGCGGTGCAGGTGCGTGGAGGCCTCGTAGTGCACGGTGATCATATCGGCGCCGGCGTCGGCATACCAATCGACCGTCTCGTCGGGGTTCGACACCATGAGGTGCGCGTCGACCGGTACATCGGTGGAGCGCTTAACGGCCTTGAGGATGTCAACGCCAAAGGTGAGGTTGCCGGTAAAGTGACCGTCCATAACGTCGAAGTGCACGTAGTCGGCGCCGGCGATCTTGTCGAGCTCGCCCTTGAGGTTGGCCATATCGGCCGAAAGGATGGACGGAGCGATTTTAATGGAACCCATGGTAGTAGCCTTTCTGCGCTAGTCGTTGAGTCCGTAGAACTCTTGAGAGGGGACGCGGTCGGTAAGAATCTCGAGCGCCCTATCCAAAGTAACACCGTTGTAGAGCGTTTGCTCCACGGCAAAGGTGAGCGGAATGTCTACGCCCAGTGAACGGGCAAGCTCGCTGACGCTGCGGGCCGCGACGGCGCCCTCAACCACCATATGCGTGCGCGTCTGATACTCGTCGAGCGACACGCCGTGGGCAAACTCGTAGCCAAAGGTGCGGTTGCGCGAGTGCTCCGAGGTGCAGGTGGCAATGAGGTCGCCCATGCCGGCAAGTCCCATGCAGGTCATAGCTTGACCGCCGCGGGCATGCACCAGACGGCTAATCTCGGCCAGGCCGCGCGTCATGATGAGGGCGAGCGTGTTGTCGCCGGCACCGGTGCCGGCGGAGATGCCGCACACGATGGCGATGACATTTTTCATGGCGCCGCAGACCTCGACACCGGTCATGTCTTGCGACAGATAGATGCGGAAGGCCGTGGACAGGAGCAGGTCCTTAAAGGTCTCCCCTATCTGCGGATGTTCGCTGGCGATGACGGCGGCAGAAAGCCCGCCGCGGCAGATCTCCTCGGCATGGTTGGGGCCCGAGAGCGCCGCCACGCGCGCCTCGTTGCCGATCTCGCTGGCGATGACCTCGCTCATGAGCAGGCCGGACTCGGGCTCAATGCCCTTGGTGAGGCAGAGCACCGGGGTGTCGGCGGCGATGAAGGGGGCTGCCTGATGACATACGCTGCGCAGGTGCGTGGAGGGCACGGCAAAGATGATGGCCTCGGCGCCGTCGAGCGCCTGCACCAGGTCCGTGGTGGCGACGACGTTGCCGGGCAGCTCGTAGCCCACCAGATACCGGGGGTTACGGTGCTCGCCGTTGATGCCGGCGGCCGTCTGCTCGCTGTGGGCCCACATGGTCACGCGCTCGGCACGCGCGGCAGCAAGGCCGGCGACGGCGGTTCCCCAGGAGCCAGAGCCAATCAGCGCAACATTCATGACTCTCTCCTACTTATCGTCGGGCTCGGTGACGCGCTTGGTAAACGAGAGCTTGGACTCCTTACCCGTCATGAGCTTTTTGATGTTCGCACGATGGGCCCACACCACAGTAATGCCGATCAGCGCCATGCAAAACTTAAGTCCGAGGCTGCTGTACGGAAAGACCGCGCAGGCAGCGATGGGAAGACCGATGGCCGCGGCAAGCGAGCCCACCGATACAAACTTGGTGATGGCGACGGCCACGATAAACATGCCCAGCAGCGACAGGCCAATAGGCCAGTACCAGGCGAGGATGACGCCCAGACCAACTGCGATGCCCTTGCCGCCATGGAAGTTGAGGTAGGGCGAGAAGATATGGCCCCACACGGCTGCCAGGCAGATGACGCCGAGCATCCAGTCGCCGGCGGCACCGGGGGCCATAATGCTCACGGGGAAGCCATAGCCCAAGTCGGCAATGAGCGGACGCGCGATAAGGACGCAGATGGCGCCCTTAAGGCAGTCGAGCAGCAGCGTGAGCGCGGCCACCTTGGGGCCGGCCACGCGCAGGGCGTTGGTGGTGCCGATGTTGCCGGAGCCCGCCTTACGAATGTCCGTGTGGTTGAACACGCGGCCCAGGATCAGACCAAACGGAATCGCCCCGATAAAGAACGAGACCACGGCGCAGATGGCGGTCAGAAGAATCGGATTATGCATCCTTTTGCTCCTTCTTCCTAAAGAAGAGTCGAACGGGCGTGCCGGCAAAGTCGAAGGTCGAGCGCATGCGGTTCTCCACGTAGCGCTGGTAGGTGTCGTTGACCAGGTCACTGTGGTTGACGAAGAACGTGAACGTCGGCGGGTTGACGCCCGTCTGGGTCACGTAGTGCATACGCAGGCGGCGCTTGCCGTCCACCACGGTATGACCGAACTCGCGCAGGTCGGTGAGGAACGTGTTGAGGCGTGAGGTACTGATCTTTTGCGAGCGCGTCTTTTCGGCCGCGTCGACCATCGCCCAGATCTTCTCGACGCTGCGGCCGGTCAGGGCCGAGATGCGCAGGTACTGGGCCCAGGGAGCCATGACGCCCAGACGGCGGTCGACGGTCTCCATGCAGGCCTCGCGCTTGCGGTCGTCGTCGAGCAGGTCCCACTTGTTGAGCAGCACCACGATGGCGCAGCCGCGCTCGATGGCAAGGCCCATGACCTTCTGGTCCTGCTCGGTAACGCCCACGGAGGCGTCGACGACGAGCAGCGCCACATCGGCGCGGTCGATGGCGCGCAGGCCGCGGACCATGGAGTAGTACTCGATGTTCTCGTACACGGTGCTCTTCTTGCGAATGCCCGCGGTGTCGACCATACGGTAGTGCTTGCCGTTGCGCTCCACGACGGTGTCGATGGCGTCGCGCGTCGTGCCGGCAATGTTGGACACGATAGAGCGGTCGGCGCCCAGGATGCGGTTGAACAGCGACGACTTGCCGGCGTTGGGTCGGCCGATGATGGCGACGTTCAGCGCGTCGGGGAACTCATCGGCGATCTCATCCTCTTCCTCCGGAAGCAGGGCCACGATGTCGTCGAGCAGGTCGCCCGTACCGTGGCCGTGCAGGGCCGAAAGCGGCGTGGGCTCGCCGATGCCGAGCGAATAGAACTCCCAGATGTTGTCGTTCTCGCGATCGGGGTTGTCGAGCTTGTTCACCAGCAGAAAGACCGGCTTGTCGCAGCGCTTGAGCATGCGGGCGACCGACTCGTCCTCCTCGGTGACGCCGGTGCGGCCGTCGACCACAAACAGGATGACGGCGGCTTCCTCGGCGGCGGCGAGGGCCTGGTCGCGAATGGACGTGGCGAAGACGTCATCGCTCTTGAGCGGTTCGATGCCGCCCGTGTCGACGATGGTGAACTCGCGGCCGTTCCAATCGGCCGTGTGGTACGAGCGGTCGCGCGTGACGCCGCGGGACTCATGGACGATGGCGTCCGAGGTCTGGGCCAGGCGGTTAACGAGCGTGGACTTGCCCACGTTGGGGCGTCCAACGACGGCGACGATAGGTTTCATCTGCACTCCTTTAATGGATAGGGTCAGTGGAAGTGTTAGAGTCGGCAGGCACAATGCCAAGGATGTGCTCCAGGGTATCGAGCAGCTCATGCGGCATGGTCGACACCACATGAACCTCGGCGCCGCGACTGGTAAGGCTTGCGAGTAAATCGTCACGATGATACTCGTCAAGCGTCATGCCGTCAGCGTTGAACATGAGCTTAGGCACAAAGAGCATAACCCCCGAGAGGTCCTGCGGCAGCTGTTCCAGAATGTCGCAGGCGACGATGAGGCCAGTCACGTCCACGTTGCCGCCAAAGTAGCGATTCGTGATGGCCGTGACGGTGCCGGCGAGCCCCTGCGGCGATTCCACAAAGCGGGCCACTGTGTCGCGTGCACTGGCGCCCGAGAGGCACAGCAGGTGCTGGTTGCGCTCGGCAATGCCAGCGCGGACGCGGGCCAGACGCTCGGCGTCGGCGGCAAGGACGTCGTCGGTCTCGTCCAGATAGGAGCGGATCATGCCGATGCCGTCGTAGTACTGGGGGTAACCGTCGTAAAAGTCTGCATCGGGAGGATCGATGCCGGCGTCCAGATAGAACTCGTCGCTCATCTGGAAGGTGTGGCGGCCAAAGCGCTCATAGGCACGGTCCTGGTATGGTCGGATCATGGCAATGGTCTCGCGCGCTAGCTCGGGCTTGTCGCTGTAGGACCAGCTAAAACGGTTCTGATGCTTGGTAAAACCGAGCGGCACGATGCCCAGGCTGGTGATTTGCTCGTGCTCCTCGCAAAAGCGCAGGGTCTTTTCCAGCTCCTCGCCGTCGTTCATGCCGGGGCACAACACAATCTGCGCGTGAATCTCGATGCCGGCGGCCATGATGGCCTCGAGTACGTCCATGCCGCGCTGGGCGTTGCGGCCCATCATGCGGCGGCGGACGTCGGGGCTCACGGCGTGGACCGACACGTTCATGGGGCTCATATTGCGGTCGATGACGTTTTGCACGTCCTCGTCGGAGAGGTTCGTGAGCGTAACAAAATTGCCCTGCAAAAAGCTCAGACGATAGTCGTCGTCGCGGATGTAGAGCGTGGAGCGACCGCCCTTGGGGAGCATGGTCATAAAGCAGAACACGCAGGCGTTGACGCAGGTACGCATGCCGTCAAAGATGGGGCCATCGAATTCCAGGCCCCAGTCCTCTCCTGGGAAGCGGTCGAGCTCGACGGAGGTGACGGTGTTGTCGCGCGGATCGAAAACCTCCAGGTCGACGGTATCATCGTCGGCCTCCCAGAGCCATACGATCATGTCGGTGAGCTGCTCGCCGTTGACCGTGAGCACGCGCATGCCCGGCTCGATACCCACATCCCATGCGGGCGACTCGGGACGCACGTTCTTAACGAGCGCGCCTTCACCCGGCTCGGGGTCGCGGCTGCGCCCGTAATCGGCCACCTCGGCGGCGTATGCGGGTACGGTCTGGTCCATGGTTAGCGGCAAAGCTCCTTGATGCGCGTGACGGCGCGCTCGATGTGTTCTTGCGGGGTGGAGGCTCCGGCGGTGATGCCGATGTGGTGAGCGTCGGTAAACCACGCGGCCTGGAGCTCGGAAGCTTCCTCGATATGATACGTGCGCTCGCAGGCGTCTGCGCAAATCTGCGCCAGGCGGCGGGTGTTGCCCGAGTTCTTGCCACCCACCACGACCATGCAGTCGCAGCGGTTGGCAAGTGTGGCTGCTGCCTGTTGACGCTCACTCGTGGCGGCGCAGATGGTGTTGATCACACGCAGCTCCTGCACGCGCGGGGTTATGGCGGCCACGACCTCGGCGAGGTTCTGCGCGGTCTGGGTGGTCTGCACAACGAGGCCCACCTTGCCCTTGAGCGACAGGGCATCGGCGTCGGCGGCACAGCTCACGACCTGCGCGTCATTGCCGGCGTGGCCTAGAATACCCTCGACCTCTGGGTGGCCCGGCTCGCCCACGACGATCACGCGGTAGCCTTCGCGCACCAGGCGCTCGGCCGCCACATGAACCTTCTTCACGTAGGGGCAGGTGGCGTCGACCACGGTAAGGCCGCGCTCGCGAGCGGCGTCAATGACTTGCGGCACCACGCCGTGGGCGCGGATAATCACGGTGCCGGATGTGGCGTCGTCCAAGGTGTCGGCCAGACCGACGCCTGCCTCATCAAGCTCGCGCACCACGATGGGGTTATGGATGAGCGGACCCAAGGTATGGACCTGAGTGCTCTCCCCTGCCTGCGGCGCGGCGGCCAGCGCCATGTCGAGCGCACGCTGTACGCCGTAGCAAGTGCCGGCGTGGGCGGCGATCTCGATGGTAGGCGCGATTGCCTGGTCGGACGCAGTCGCGGAGGTGTTCGTCACGTTCTCGCTCATGGCTAGAACCTGCCCGGATGCTCGTCGCACAGATCGTCTCGCATGGCGTAGACGCGGTTCATGGCCTCGGACTCAAACCATTCCAGGCGCTCCGTGCGCTTAAGCCCGGCCGGTGCGTCGGAAAGCGAGACGGCCTTGCCGGCGCGGATCCAGCACTTCTTGGGACGCATGATCTTTTTGCCCGAGGGCGTGATGTCGGACCAGCCGCAGATGGCGAGCGGGTTAACGGGCGCCTTGCCCATCTGAGCGATGAGCGCAAAACCGCCGTGGACCTCAGGCTTGATCTCGCGTGAGCGGATGCGTGTGCCCTCGGGGAAGATCAGAACGTCCTCGCCGCGCTGCAGCGCATGCTGGGCGGCGCGCAGGCACTTCATATCGGCAGTACCACGCTCCACGGGGATGCCGCCTACGCGGCTAAAGGCCCAGCGCACAATCTTGCTCTTGGCAAACTCGGACTTAAAGATGGGACGAATGCGGCGCCCCCCAAAGAACAGCGCCGTCTCTACAGCCAGGAGTTCGGCCATCGAGGTGTGGTTGCAGATGACCACGCTTCCGCGGCCTTCCTGGCGCTCAAACAGCAGATCGGCGTCCTCGACCTTCCAGCGCCACATGAGCTTGGAGAAGGCCCAAAGGATGGCCATGACTACGACGACGGTGCCGCGGATGATCGCCGGGAACTCGGCGTAGGGGGCGTTGTAATAGTCCTCTGGCGTCTGCTTAAACAGGCGCATGGGCTACCTCCTTTGGTTAATGAGGTCCTCGATTATCGAGACGACCTCGTCGATGGTGTGGGCGGTGGAGTCGACGTGCACGGCGTCCTCGGCGGGCACGAGCGGGGCGACCTCGCGGCTGCTGTCGAGCTTGTCGCGCTGCTTAAGGGCGTCGAGGGTCTCGTCGACCTCGGCCTCGAGCTGCTCGGACGTGAGCGGCTGGGCATCGTTTTGGTGGCGCTGAAGCACGCGGCGGCGGGCGCGCTCGCGCGGGTCGGCGGTCAGGAAGATCTTGACCTGCGCGTTAGGGAACACGACGGTTCCGATGTCGCGACCCTCGGCTACGATATCGCGGTCCTCGGCGGCACGGCGCTGATGGATGAGCATGGCGGCGCGCACGCCCGGATAGGCCGAGACCTTGGACACGTTGGCGTCCACCTGCGGGGTGCGGATGGCAGCCGATGCGTCCTGGCCGTCAACGGTCAGGCGCGTGTCCTCGCCGGTGCCGTTGGTAAAGCGGATCTCGATCTGCTCGGCGAGGGCGTCGATGGCCGCTTCGTCATCCAGGTCGATGCCGCGGTCGAGCGCGGCGAAGGTGACGGCGCGATACATGGCGCCCGTGTCGAGCTTGTTAAAGCCCAGCTGGCGGGCGATCTCCTTGGCGATGGTGGACTTGCCGGAACCGGCGGGGCCGTCGATGGCGACGATCATGCAATGCTTCCTTTCGATGGGTGACGTGCTGGTATGGTTCGCGGGCGTTGGGGCGCGGCGGGTTGCCTAGCCCGTGTAGCGCTCGCGGTAGGTGTTGCGCTTGGGTGCGGAGCCGTGGCTGCCGTGGTGACGCGTGCGGCTGGCGGGCGTGTCTTGGGGCTTGCCGCCGCGCATGGCACTGGCCTGCTTGGGAGGGATGCCACCGCTTTTGAGGATCTGCACCTCGCGGTCGGTGAGCTCGCGCCATGAACCCTTGGCCACATCCTTGAGCTCCAGGCCGGCAAAGTTGCAGCGATGCAGACGGATTACCGGATGGTGAATCTTGCCCAGCATGCGCTTAACTTGATTCTTGCGACCCTCGCGGATGATGACCTCCACGGCGGTGGTGCCGGGCTTGACTCCCTGGGGAGCTACGGCCTCGGCCTCGCGTGGGGTGATGACACGGCAGATAGCCGGCTGGCACAGGCCGTCGTCGAGCTCGATGCCGCGGCGCAGCGGGTCCAGATCGCGGTCGGTCAGCTGCCCGTCCACGAGTGCCTGGTAGGTCTTGTAGACGTGCTTACTCGGGTGCAGCAGGTCCTGCGACAGGTCGCCGTCGGTGGTAAAGAGCAAAAGGCCTGTGGTGTCGCGGTCCAGGCGGCCCACCGGGAAAAGTCCCGGAAAGCGGTCGCGGGGGACCAGATCGGCCACGCAAGGGCGCTCCTGCGGGTCGCTCATGGTGGTGAGGTAGCCGGTCGGCTTGTAGAGCATCAAGTACACGGCGCCCTGGTTGAGCTTGACGGGCATGCCGTCGACCTCGATGTGATCGCGGTCGACATCGACCTTGGTGCCCAGTTCGGTCGCGACCTGGCCGTTGACGGTCACGCGGCCGGCGGTCATCAGGTCCTCAGAGCCGCGGCGGCTCGCCACGCCCGCGCGCGCCAAAAAGCGCTGCAGGCGCATGGTGTGCGGGTAGACGGGCTGGGCGTCGCCTGCGGGCGTTGTGGCGCCCGTGGCACTTGCGGTGCGCGTCTCCTCTGCTTCGTTAGTCCTCGTCATGCATGTCCTCCGAGGTAATAGCTGCGGGCAGAAGCTCTGCGTCATCGGTGTCCTCAACATCGGTATCGAGCAGTTCGCGCTCTTCGTCCAGGTCCTCGGCCTGCTCCTCGAGCGTGGACTGAATACTGCGGCCGCTCAGACGCTCGCGGATAAACTGGCGCGACTGCTCGTCGGGGGCAAACTGCTCCAGGTCGGGCAGATCGCGGGTGGAGCGCAGACCGAACTTTTCCAAGAAGGCGTTGGTCGTGCCGTAGATGATGGCTTGACCGCGCTGGGGGTCGCGGCCGAGCTCGCGCACCAGACCTTTGTCTACGAGTGACGCGATGACGCCGTCGGAATTAACGCCGCGGATGCCCTTGACCACCTCGCGAGTCACGGGCTGGTGGTATGCGATGACGGCCAGGGTTTCGAGCGCCGCCTGCGACAGCTTTTGCGTGTCCCAGCTCAGAACATAGGCCTCGACCACGTCGTGGTAGGCGGGATGCGTAAACAGGCGCCAGCCGCCGGCGACCTCGCGCAGCTGAAAGCCGCGGTTGGCCTCCTCATACTCAACTTTGAGCTCGGCCAAAAGCGATGCGCACTCGCCCGGAGCGATATCCAGCGCACCTGCTAGCGCGGGTGCGCTCACGGGGTCGCTCGACACCAGCAGCAGCGCCTCGAGGGCGCCTTTGAGGCTGTTTGCCTCCAGCGTGGAAAGGGTTGACATGGTTGCGGCTCCTATTCGGTGAGCTCGGGGCCCTCGCCGGGCACGTATGCCTCGGCTCCCTCGACTCGGTTGATGCAGATGGTTCCGAAGATCTCGTCCTGGCTCAGCGTGAGCGAGCCGCGCTTGGCGAGCTCAAGCATGGCCAGGAAGGTGACGACGAGCTGCTCGGTGGTGGCGTCGCCGTCCAAGAGCTCGCGGAAGGTGCAGGTTTGGTGCGCCATAGTAAAGCGGTCGACCGAGGCCACCGTCAGATCGAGCGGAACGCGATGGGGTGCCACGTGCTCGGCCTCCAGCAAGAAGGTCTGTCGCTTCCCGTCCAGGTCGGCGCAGATGACGGCGAGGCCGCGCAGGGTAATGCCGGCCAGGTAGTCGGGCATGAGCCCAAGGAACTCGGGGTCAGGGCCGGCCACGCGCGGATGCATGCGGCTTTCGGCCTGCATGCGGGCACCGAGGGCCGCAGCCGCACCTTTAAACTGCTTGTAGGCAATCAGGCGCTGGATCAGGACCTCGCGCAGGGCGTCGCCGTCGAGCGTGCTGAGCTCCTCGAGGTCTTCGTCGAACTCGTCATCGTCGTCATCGACTTTGCGCGGGGCCTCCTGCGGCACCAGAGAGGCGGCCTTGATGTCCAAAAGGGTTGCCGCGACCAGCAAAAAGTCGCTCGCCACGTCCAGGTCCAGTGCCTCGATGCGCTCGGCCTCGGCAAGGTACTGCTCGGCCACCTCGCTGATCGAGATGGCGCCGATATCTACTTTTTGGCGGGTTACCAGCTGCAGCAGCAGGTCGAACGGTCCGCTGTAGACCTGCGTCGACACGCGATACGACATCTTCGACCTCCTTTGACGGCGCCTTCGCGGCGCGGTTTGGGTGCATGTTACGACCGTATTGCACGGTCGACCTGTAAGTTTACCTTAGATGCCGGCGATTGCGAAGTTAAGCAGCTGCTCAGCGAACGGATACACGGTAACGTCGAAATAGCGGCCGATCACATCGATGCCGGTCCACATGGGCAGCAGGTACAGCACCAGGATGAGGATAGGCATGGCGTATTGCTGCAGATGATAGTAGTTGGCGAGCGACTTGCCCTTGAGGAAGGGCACGATGATCGACGAGCCATCGAGCGGCGGAATCGGGATGAGGTTAAAGAACGCGAGCGACAAGTTGACCACGATAAACGTGGCGCCGAAGTTCATGATCTGTGACGCCAGAGTAAATGACATGCTGGTGTAGAGGCTGCCATAGGTCAGGCGCATGAGGGCGGCAGCAAGACACGAGAGTGCGATGTTCGACGCGGGGCCGGCCACGCTCACCAGGACCTCGTAGCGCTTGGGGTGCTTGAGGTTGTTGAGGTAGACGGGCACGGGCTTGGCAAAGGCGAACACCGGGCCGCCGGCTGCGAGCATGAGCAGCGGCAGGATGATGGTGCCAAACGGGTCGATATGGTTGAGCGGGTTGAGCGAGACGCGTCCGCGCGAACGGGCCGTCTTGTCGCCGAGCGCCCAGGCTGTGGCGGCGTGCGCGCTTTCGTGGATTACGATGCCAACAATGACGGCGACGGCGCTGGCGAGCAGGTTCATGAGGTAGCTGCTGGACATGTCGATTCCCTAGCGGACGCGGTGCGAGGCGCGCGTGAGCAGGTAGTCGGCCACAAACAGGATAACGGCGACGATGGCGTAATCCAAGCGGAACACGCCGCCAAAGGGCGATGTGATGACGCCGTAGCCGGCGATGGCGCTCGGCAGCGCGCGAGAAAGCTCAACGACAAAGCCCACGATCTGCAGCTTGGCGGTCAGGCCGCTAAAGCACAGCAGCACAGTCATCGCGCTCATAAAGATGCCGCAGATGCGACAGGCGATGGCGATGATGCTCATCGCCACGGCAGCGGCCTTACGAGAGTTCACGCGCGGTCTCCTCTTCAATCTGGGTGGAAAGCTCCAGCCATTCGTCCTCGAGCTTGGGAAGCTCTTGCTTAAGGCCGTTATATTCCCCGAGCGCGGCGTTGAACTTATCTTGATCGGCATAAAGCTCTTCGCTTGCCATCAATTCCATAAGCTCGTCATAGCGGGCGCGTTTTTTGTCGAGCTCCGCCTCGATCTTCTTGAGCTGGTTGCGCACGCCCTTGAGCTTTTTGTTGAGCGCAGCGCGGGCCTGGGCCTCGGCGCGCTTTTGCTCCTTGGTCTTTTTGCCCTCGGCCGGCTTAGGCGCCGCGGCGGGGGTGTCGGCCTGGGCGGCGCTGACTTTGGTGGACTTGGCCGCGGCAGGCGCGCTTTCCCCTGCCGCCTCGGCGGCGGCGCGGGCCGCGAGGTCCTCGCGCTTGTAGAGGTAGTAGTCGTAGTCGCCGTCATAGACCGTGACCTTGCCATCGCGGATGTCGATCACGCGGTTGGCCACGGCGCGTACCAGGTGCTCATCATGGCTGATCAGCACGATGGTGCCGGGGAAGTTTTGCAGGGCGTTCTCGAGCATGTCCACCGAGTCGATGTCCAAGTGGTTGGTTGGCTCGTCCAGACACAGGAGCGCCTCGGGCGCCACGAGCATCTTGGCGAGCGCCAGACGCGCCTTTTCGCCGCCGGAGAGGACGCGAACCTGCTTTTCGATTGCGTCGTTGTCGCTAAAAAGGAAGGCGCCCAGCAGGCTTCGCTGCTGCGGCACGGTCCACTTGGGCGTAACGGTGTCGATCTCTTGCAGGACGGTATTGGACTCGGTCATGCCCTCGAGCGCGTGCTGGGCGTAGTAGGCCACGCCCACGTTGGTGCCCAGGTCGCGGGTGCCGGTGGTGGGCGGCTCCAAGCCGGCGAGGATCTTCATGAGGGTGGACTTGCCGGCGCCGTTGGGGCCGACGAGCGCTACGTGCTCGCCGCGGTAGAGCTTGAGGTCGATATCGCTGTAGATGTGCTTGTCGCCGTAGGACTTGGATACACCCTCGAGCCCCACGACCATGTCGCCGGAGCGCGGCGGGTCGGGGAACTTAAAGTCGATGTGCTTGTGGCCCTCGGGCAGGATGACGAGCTCCTTTTTGATCTGCTCGATCTTGCGGATGCGCTCCTGGGCCTGGGCGGCCTTGGTGGGCTTGTAGCGGAACTTGTCGACGAAGACCTGCATGTGGGCGATGTCGCGCTCCTGGGCAGCGCGCTTGGCGCGCATCTGCTCCAGGTTGTCCTCGCGCTGCTTGAGGTAGCTGCTGTAGTTGCCGGTGTAGGTGGTAACGCGACGGTTTTCGAGAGCGGCGACGTGGTCGACGCAGGCGTCCATGAAGGCGCGGTCGTGGCTGACGATGAGCACGGCGCCGTCGTAGTTGGCGATAAAGCCGCGCAGCCACTGGACGCTCTCGAGGTCCAGGTGGTTGGTGGGTTCGTCCAGAAGCAGCAGGTCGGGATGACGTAGGAAGAGCTTTGCCAGCGCGATACGCATCTGCCAGCCGCCCGAGAACTCGGAGCACGGGCGATCGAAGTCAGTGACCTTAAAGCCCAAGCCGGACAGGATTTTGCGGGCGTTGCTCTCGAGCTCGTAGCCGCCCAGGTGCTCAAAGCGGTCCTGGACCTGGCCGTACTCGTTAAGGAGCGCGTTGACGTCCTTGCCCTGTTCCGAGAGCTCGGTGATCTGGGCCTGAAGTTCGTTGGCGCGCTCGCCCATGCGGCGAATTTCCTTGGCGGCGGCCATGACCTCGGCGAGGATGGTGGTGTCCTTTTGCTCCAGGTTGGTTTCTTGCTCTAGATAGCCCACCTGGCAGTCCTTGGCGTACTGGACCTGGCCGGCGTCGGGGCTATCGATGCCCATGATGATCTTGAGCATGGTGGTTTTGCCGGCGCCGTTGGGGCCCACGAGCGCGAAGCGCTCGCCGGGGTTGATCTGGAAGGACGCGCCGCTAAAGAGGACGCGCGCGCCGAAGCTTTTTTCGATCTTGTCGACCAGGAGGATCATGGTGCCGCCTTTGACCTTGTGTGCCTATATGAAAAAAGGCCCCAACTTGCGTTGGAGCC
>CALHDP010000095.1 GCA_938023085.1 uncultured Collinsella sp. | reverse complement strand
AGATCGATGCCTCCGGCGGGGCGGTGTTCTTTGCCTCCGGGGTGTTCTATTACTTTCTGACCCAGCAGGTTCGGGAACTGGTGCAGGGGATGGCGGACGCTTTCCCCGGCGGAGTGCTGGTCTTTGATGCTGCCAATCGGACGGCAGTAAAGATGATCGCAAAAACATGGCTTAAGACTGCAAAAATCAAGGATGTGGGGGCATATTTTGCGGTTTCGGATGCCGCCAAGGAAATCGGCACGTGGGACAGCCGTCTGCAGGTCACAAGTCGCGGCTATATGCTGGGTTATAACGATTTGAAAGACCCTTCTGTCAGCGGCTTTTTCCGGTTTCTCGCAAGGGTCGGTGACAACAGGATGAAAATGCAAATCGTGAAAATAAGATTTTGAGAGACAAAAATGCAAAAGACGAGCGCTTCTTGCCGCCCAATTGGCAAGAAGCGCTCGCCTTTTCTTAACGCGTTGTATGGCGGAGAGAGCGCAGGTTACGCGAGCGCCCTTCTTGCCAGCTCGGCCGCGCCGAGGATTCCCTGGTCGCCGCCGCAGCCCGGGGCGCAGATGTAGCTCTCCATGTCCTTAAGCTCGGCGGTCTGGATGTAGCCACCCAGATATTCGAGGGTCTTCTTGCGGACGATGCCGTAGAGCTGCTCCTGGTGCATCACGCCGCCGCCGAGGACGATGCGGCGAGGCGAGTACATGAGCACGAGGTTCGCGCACATCTGCCCCAGATAATCCCCCTCGAGCATCCACACCTCAGCGTTGTCCGCGAGCTCGGCCGCGGGCTTTCCCCAGCGCGCGGCGATGGCGGGGCCGGAGGCGAGGCCCTCGAGGCAGCTCGCGTGGCTCGGGCAGACGCAGCGTCCTTCCTCGGTGGGACGGGTCCTTACCAGCATGTGGCCGGCCTCGGGGTGCAGCATGCCGTGAAGGAGCCTGCCCGCGCACATGACGCCCGCGCCCACGCCGGTGCCGATGGTCACGTAGACGGCGTCCTCGAGCCCCTTGCAGCAGCCGAAGACCGCTTCGCCGAGGCAGGCAACGTTCACGTCCGTGTCGTAGGCCACCGGAATCCCGAGGGCGTCGGCGAACGCGGCGCGAAGACCATAGCCTCGCCACGCGAGCTTGGGCGTCTGGAGGATGGAACCGTAGCGCTCATCGTTGGGGTCGACGCAGGTCGGTCCGAAGGCGCCGATGCCCAACGCGTCCACATCGCGGGCGGTGAACCACTCGACCATTTGCGGGACGGTCTCGGCGGGCGTAAGCGTCGGGGTCTCCATACGGTCGAGGACCTCGCCGTCGCCGGACACCACGGCACAGACCATCTTGGTCCCGCCGGCCTCGAGGGCGCCGAGCCTCATTTGCTTTTCGCTCATGTGATCCTCCTTACAAAGGGACGCCCGCAGTCACGGTCAACCGCGGGCGCCCATAACGTTGGCTTGTTTCGAGGCGACCCTACCTGGGCACGCGGTCCTGCCTTGCGGCAAACGGGGCGAGCACGGCGTGCGGCTCGCTTTGGTACCAGTAGGCGACGGTGGAGATGTCGTCCTCGCGCTCGTAGAGCTTGATGTCGTCGTTGCCGAGGTCCTGGAACGTCACGCGCAGGTCCTCCTTGAACGAGATCGGGTCGGGAAGGTGCCACCTATAGAGGCCGTGCCTGGGCAGCGCGTCGTCGTTGGTCGCGAGCATCGGGTTCGGGTTCGGCTTGCCCGCGCTGAAGCGGTCGCGCGTGGCGTCGCGCGTCGAGCGGTACGGGTAGCCGGCGAACAGCGTGTTGAAGCACTGCGCCTCGGGCAGCGAGTGGGGCGGCCTGTCGAGGAAGGCCCAGGCACCGCCGAAGTAGTCCTCGGCTCCCGTCGAGGTGACCGTGGGGAACTCCTCGTCGCCGTCGAGGAAGAACTTCATCTCGCCCTCGCCCCACCAATAGCGCTCCAGGGCGCACAGGGCCATGTAGGTGCCGACGTAGTAGCCCTTGCCGCGCACGCCGTCGAGCACGGTATAGTCGACGCCCCTGCGAGTGCTGCGCTCGCGGTTAAAGCGGGCGTGGAAGTACATGGCGTCGTCCGGCACGTCGGTGAGCGCGTAGTTGAACGTGTAGAAGATGTACTTAATGAACCCGGGGTGCTCGCTCGTAAGCGTGACCTTGGCGTGCTTCCTGAAGGGCATCTCGAAGTAGCAGTTCATGCCGCCCGTCGGGTTCACGCAGATGGGCATCGAGTTGACGATGGCGCGCTCACCGAAGCCGTTGCAGAAGAAGTCGCCGACAGGGCACTCGACCGAGGGGGTCTCCTCGTCGTCCCAGTAGAAGCGCAGCACGAGGTCGCGCATGACGAAGCTGCCGGCGGCGGTCTTGTCGGGGACGGTCATCCAGATGTGGCGGATGATGCCGGGGCCCTCGATGTCCGCGAGCGTGATGGTCTCGCCGGACTCAAGGGGCACGCAGCACGAGCCCTTGCGGCCGACGCCGAGGTGGCTGGCCGACATGGCGGCACGGCCCTTCTCGCCCGTGATGTTCTCGGGGGTGATGGCGCGGCTTTCCTCACCGCCGTGCATCCACACGTCCTTAAGGAACTCTCTCATCGTCGACCTCCTCTATTCGTCGTCTTCGCACTCGGCGGAACTGGCACCGTTCACGTAGACGATCTGCTGGCGCGCCTCGTCGACGAGGGCGTCGAAGTCGAGTTTCTCGTCGGGGCGCGCGAGCGCGACCGTCATGGCGAGCGGGAGGTTGACACCCGCGATCACGTGGATCCGGTCGGAGGCGAAGCGGGAGAAGCGCTGGTTCACGCTGCCGCCGAGCGCGTCGGTGAGGACGACAACCTCGTCAGTGCCCGAAAGAGCCGCCTCGACCGCCGCGTCGAGCCCCTCGCCGTTGTCGTTCACGTAGGCGCACACGGCGTTGACGGCGTCGCTCTTACCCGTAAGGAACTCGAGGGTGTCCTTGAAGCCCTGGGCGAGAAGGGAATGGCTCGCCACAACTATCTTTCTCATTGATTCACCAATCTCTTGGGTCGAAGCTAGGCGAGGATGCCAGCGGCGGAGGCGACCATCGCGAGGACGATCACCACGAGGATGAGGGCCGTCATGCTCGCGTTCTTCTTGGTAAGAAGGTAATACGCGCTTCCCGTGATGGCGGCGGGGATCATGGCAGGCAGGATCTTGTCGAGCAGCGGCTGAATCTCCATCGAGACGTCGCCGAAGCTGAAGCTAATCGGGCAGGTGACGCCGATGACCGAGGCGATGAGGCAGCCGACCACGGTGAGGCCGAGCACGGAGGCGGCGGCAGTGAGGTTGGGAAGCTTCTCGCTGAAGTCGGTGACGAGCTTCACACCCTGCTTGTAGCCGAACTCGAGGGCGTGCATGCGGACCCAGAAGATGGCCAGGATGAGCGCGAACCAGATGCCGGCTCCCACGGGGTTGCCCTCGATGGCCATGTAGGCGGCGATGGAGCCCATGATGGTCGGGATCATGGTCATGAGCAGGGAGTCGCCGACGCCGGCGAGCGGTCCCATGGTGCCGATCTTCAGGTCTTGGACGGCGTCCGCCGCCGCGAGGCCGTCACGCTCCTCCATGGCCACGCAGGCACCGAGGATGATGGCGGCGAGCCAAGGCTGGGTGTTGTAGTAGCGGAAGTGGTTGTTGAGCGCTTGCTTATAGTCCTCGTCGTTCGTGTAGATCTTCCTCAGGATCGGCGAGAGGGCGTAGGCGACCGAGGCGCCCTGCTGGGTCTGGTAGTTGAAGGTGCACACGCTCATGAGCCAGCGCCAGTTCGCGTTGCGCAGGTCCTTCTTGGTGACCTTATAGCCGGAGGGCTTGCCCTCGGCGACGGCGGTGATGTTCTCGTTTTCCATGGTTACTCATCCTCTCCGATGAAGGCGTCTGCGGAAGCGTGGGCGGCGAGCTCGGTGTCCCTCTCGGCGCGCTGGTAGAACGCGATCGCGAGGGCAACGCCGACGATGGCGGCACCGATGATGGGCACGTTCAGGAAGGCCGAGAGGAAGAAGCCGGCGAGCAGGTACTGGAAGTACTTAGCGGTGGGCATGTAGCGAAGCAGCATGGCGATGCCGACGGCCGGGAGCATCTTGCCGGCGAGGGTGAGGCCGGAGAGGAACCACTGGGGCATGACCTCGAGGAGCCAGTTGACGGCGGGCTGGCCGAGCGTCACGGAAACAAAGACGGGCAGGGCGGCGCACAGACCGAAGAGCGCGGGGCAGACCCACAGGATGGCGTTCATCTGCTTGAACTTGCCCTCGTTGCAGAGCTTCTGGGACTTCTCCACGACGAAGCCGTTGAGGATCTTGACGATGACGTCGAGCTGGATGCCGAGCATGCCGACCGGCAGGCCGATGGCGAGGCCCGTGTCCGCGCCCAGGGTCACGCCGTAGGCGGTGGCGATGATGGCCATCGTGCCGTAGTCGGGAATCGACGAGCCGCCGAAGCCCGCGACGCCGAGCTGCATGAGCTGGATGGTGCCGCCGATGACGAGGCCGGTCTGCCAGTCGCCCATGACGACGCCGGTGATAAGGCCCCAGAAAACGGCATAGTTGACGAAGATCATCGGGATGCCGTAGTAGTCCACGTGCTTGATGAAGGCCAGCAGGGTCAAAAGGACGACCTGCAGGATAGTGAAGTTGACCATGATCCCTCCTTAGATGAGGTCGGCGACGGAGACGGGCTTGTCGGCGGGCACGAACTGTGCCGTCACCTTGACGCCGCGGGCGATGAGCGCCTTGTAGCTCTGGACGTTCTCGGCGGAGGCATAGGCGCGCTGGGTGAGCTGGACGCCGTCCTCCTTGACAAGAGAGCCGCCGACGATCAGCGACGGGAACTCGACGCCCGACTCGGCCAGGTGAAGGATCGTCTCGGGCTCCTTAGCGATGACAAAGACCTTCTCGCGGTCGTACTTGCCCGCCGCGAAGTTCTTGAGCGCGGTCTCCTCAGAGATGATCGAGACGGCCATGCCCGCGGGGCGCGCCATCCTCATGGTGGACTTCAGGACCTCATCGCCGGCGACCTTGTCATCGACGACCATGACGCGGGTTGCGCCCGACACCGGGGCCCACTGCGTCACGATGATGCCGTGAAGCAGGCGATTGTCGATTCGTGCCATAACAACACTCATGTTTGCTCCTATCAAATCAAGTCTTACGTTCGGTACTGCCTTGGCGCTATCCGGATTCGCGCCGGGCAAGGGGTTATCGGATTATTGAAGACGCGCGGTCAGCTCGTGACGGCGCGGGGGTCACTCGTCGAACAGGAGGCTCGAGGAGCCGAGACGCTCCTCTCGCGCCGGGGCGGCGCTCACGCTGATGTAGTCGAAGACGTAGGCGATCTCGCTTACAGGAACCTCCACGCGATAGCGCGTCGAGATGCTCGAGAAACTCTGCCTGAAGGACTCGATGAAGTCGGTGTGCTCTTCCTCGAAGCGATCCTGGCCGACGTAGGTCTCGATGGGGTTGCGGGTGACGAGGCGCTCAACGAGGCAACAGAGGTGAACGTACAGCCCGATGATGGCGTTGCTGCCGATCTTCTCGCCCGTTCTGCGCTGAAGCTCGTGCACGGCGCTCTCGATCTCGTGGAATAGCCGCTCCGGGTCGAGGATGGTGATGGAGCGGATAACGTTCTGCAGCGTCATGTTCGAAAGCAGCTTCTCGTGGAAAGAAGAGAGCTCGGAAGCGTCAAGCCACCTGCCGAACACGGCATCGACCTTCGAGGCGGACGCCGTCGACATAATGTCTTCGAGGGCGACGAAGGGGACGGAGGCAATCCCGGGGTCTCCCGTGCCGATGACGGCGCAGACGCGGTGCTCGGAGAAAACGGCGTCGTTCGACCCGTTCGTGACGAGCTGCTTGAAGGGCCTCGTGAGCAGGCGTGCGCCTATGGTGCGCGGGAGGCTCTGCGAGACGAGCTGGCGTATCCTCTCCGCGGCGTCGACCCCGGACTCGGAGCAGAAGACGATGGCGTCCTCACGGTTGACGCGCTCGATCACCTTGCAGTGCGTCACGCACGCGGCGGTCGCATCGCCAAGAACCTCGGCGATGGACTTGCCGCCGAGCAGCCCGACCCCGATCTCGAGCGCGAGCCCGGTAGAGACGTTGTTCACCACGCCGATAGTGGAGTCGGTAACGTTCTCGAGGGCCTTATAGGCCTCCTCCAAGGAGCCCATGTCGACGAGGAACACGACCCCGGTGCAGTAGGAATGGCGGTCGACGAGGCGCTGGAGCGGACCGACGATGTCCTTCAGCTGCTGGTCGTAGGGCATGTCGACCGCCTCGTACACATGCATGCCGAGCATACGGTTCGCCGCGTCGGCGATGCTCGTCGCCGTTGAGTAGCCGTGGGACAAGATGACGCAGAGCGTTCGAAGGGCCTTCGCGTCGCGAGACTCCGATGCGACGCACAGCGTCAGAAGCGTCTTCGTGAAGTGATCGAGCGAGATTCCCAGCGCCCCTTCCACGTCTGCGGCGACCTGATCGGAGACGCTCGAGGCAAACGGCAATTCGGAGGTCACGGCACCGAGGAGATGGGAGATTTGCTCCGCACAGGCAGACTTTCGCTTAGCCAGGCCGATGCCCGGCCACAACTGCAGGCAAATCTCCTGGGCCAGCAGAAAAGCGACCTTCCTCGAAAGCTCGATGCCATAAGAAGAGCCTGCGTCGGCAAGGACCGCGCCCACGATACGCTCGAAGGCGCGCGACCTCGAGGAGGTAACGCCGCGGCCGAAGATCAAGTGATCCTCAACGCCGCGCACAGCGGAGACAGCTTGCGAGACGAGCTCGGAGACAGAGAGCTCCCCGGCGCAGAATCGCTCATCGAGAGAGCACAGGGCATCGAGCGCCTGCTCGACCGGCCCTGTGCTCTCGGCGGCATCCAGGGACGCGTCGATCAGAACGCCATCGTCGGGCTGTTGATCGATCTGCGCGGAGGAGAGGAGCCCGCTGGGAAGAAGATACGGGCGAACGACGACGTAGTCGCCCTCGCGATTGAGGAACGCTTTGGCGCAGCAGTTCGTCACGCAGGCGCGCAAGCCGGCGATGTTATCGGAAAAGTCCGCGTTCACGAGGCAACGGTATGCGCCGCGGCTGATCTTCACATCAGAACCGATTCGGCACCCCTCGCTGCGCAGGAAGCTCAAGATGAGATCCTCGCGCTCCTCGGGGGTCCGCTCCTTGAGTGAGGGGACGCGGGCACAGATGGGCATTTTGCTGTAGGCCGAGGAAACCTTCAGGTCATCGGCGGAAAGCGTCGTCGAAAGAACGAGGCGAGCGCGCGGCGCATCCTGGGAGGCATCGAGCCCGAGGGCCGTCGCAAGGCAGTGCTCCATCGCAGAGGGAGAGAGTGCCTCGATGCCGTTGACAAAAACCACACCCCCGCGCGATTTCGCGATCGACTCGTCAAGAAGCCCGTTGAACGAGGCGGCGTCCGGGACCCCGGCGCAGTCGATGCGCACATAGGAGGAGTCGCGGGACAGCAAGCCCTGGTTCTTGCCGTACTCGTACACAAGGCGAGAAAGGAAAGACTTACCGACACCCACGCCGCCGCTCAAGAGGATGGGTAGGCCAAACGGAGGGTACTGAACCGCAGCCTTGCACTGCTCGACAACGGAGCTGAGGCTCAGGTCGAAGCCCACGGCACGCGCGAAGTCGCGGTGATCGGCGATTCCCGTCGCCTGGATGAGGTCGGCGAGCGAGGCGTACTCGCTTGCAGAGAGCTTTACCTGAAAACGCTTCTGGAACGCGCGGCGATGAAAATAACGGACAGGCCTGCCCGCCACCTTAACCACAAGGCCGGCGCGAACAAGGTCGTTGAGGTACTGGCTCGCCAGACTCCTGGAGATGATGAGTGTCTCGGCGATGTCGGAGGTGGACAGACGGGCAAGGTCGTCGAGCGAGACGGCAGAGGTGAGGGCCTCGAGATGCTCGAGAATCCTGTCCCTCATGTCGACGGGCTTCTTTGCCAAGCTGTCCTGTGCGGTCTTGTCCATGACTTCTTACCTCCTTGTACAAGGAGTATAAGGGGAACACAGAGAACGGAAGGGGGCGCGTGGGGGGAATCAACAGCCCCGAGGAGAAGTTCACCACTTGAGGGGCAGAAAACAACGGCCATTGAACATTCAGGGCCGACGCTCAACACTTCGGCTCGACACTTCGCTTTGGAAAGGGCCCTGCGCGATGGTGCAGCCCTCCATCTCGCAGCACAGGTCGCCGAAGGTCGCGAGGATGCGCTCCTTCTGTTCCGTGGGCGAGACGGCTCGGTGGGCAAGGTCCTCTCAAAAGGGGTCGTCCGACGCCGCAAGACCTCGATGACCGACTACCACCTCGAGCAAGTGGCGGATTACCTCTGCACCATCGAACTTGCCTTGGTCAAGTACGAGGCCAAGGAGAACGGTGAGACGTACAACAAGTTCTTCGGAGGTATAGGCTCTTTCAAGAGGAACTGGCTCAAGCAAGCCCGCAGCAAGCGGATATAGCTGGTCTCGCGGTTTCGCAAGGAACGGTCGGTTCTCCTCTGGCGAGGAACCCCGGGCGACGTGCTTCGAGCAGCGGAAGCTGAAGCGCAAGCAGAAGCAGCGCGGGCATTGATCGGTGCCGACATGGGCCCAGACGTGAACAGCGCTACGTCCCCTGTTCACGGGGCGCGAAACCGCAAAGGTTGCACAGAGGTTGCAAAATAAGAAGCCCCCGACCTGTTTTCGCAGGTCAGAGGCTTGAAATCAACGAATATCGTTTATTCCCACTCGGTGGTTATAGTTTTGCCGTCTCGTCACTCCAGTTACACCCAGTTTTCGGCGGCATCTCGAAGTGAGTGCCGCTGAATGACGCGACGTCGCGTTTCATCGGCTTCGGGGACAAAAGCTGGGACAACTTCAAAAACCATTTTCAAACTCAGAGTATTGAGTTTTTATTTATGTCCCAAGGGGCACGGAGAGCCGCCTTTGGAGGCTCGATATCGCCGAAAACGCCCGTTTTGAAACTCAACCGCCTTTGAGCCTGCAAGCCACCAGCTTCAACGGTAAGTGAGTCGACGCGGGTGGCTTACGAGCCGTTCACAAAACCGCAGGCCACAGGTCTTTGTCAACGATAAGCAAAGTGAATAGTCTCAGGTGGCTTGCCCATGAGTTGGCGTAAGCCTGTTTAGCAAAAGGCTAATCGGACACGACAGGCCGCCCGCATGGCGACAGCGTTTCCCGTGCGGGCACAAACAGCCCTGCGTGCCCTGTCGCGCGATATCCCAATGCGACGTTCAGAACCCTACCCGCCAAGCAGCCACCTCGCGAAATTCAGCACGAGCACGCCCTCCCGGGTATGGGGCTCATGCCTCGTGCGAGTGATGAGAATCTTCGGGAATGCATCCCCGATGGATAGAATCGGCGCAATCTCCCTCTCGAGCGTCGAATCGGCGCCGATATCGTCGCTCACATACACTCTCCTTCCCGGTTTCGAAACCTGGAAGGCAGTATGCGCAAGGATGCGTCGAGGAGCGATCCCAGTCGTACCATGCCAGCAGAGATGTCGAGGCACATTCGTTCATGCTGCAATGCGGGCATCGGAGATGAAAAACAGCCCGTCGGGTAGTCATGGGCGTGCGGGAGCCCGCATCAGTAACCTGCCTCCTCGGTTGTCCCTTCTTTGCACGGTCGTCTACATAAAGGAGGAACCAGCCATGCAGATCAGCATGCTTGCCCTTCTTGGGTCACGGACCGGGGAGGCGAGGGCCTCCGTCGGGACCGCCCCGGGCAACCGGCATATCCAAGGAATGACAAGGCTCGATCGCTGTGCTGGTCAGGATGCCGAAGCGGGCCGTCCGCCAATCGGAATGCGGGTCAGGATGCTGCAACGTGATTCCAGCTGCAGGATACGGCTCCTTTGCGGTTGCCGCAAAACCTGCTGGCAACATTCTTACTATCCGAATGATGTACGCATCCCTTGGGATCGTTTCGCCTGACCAGGGCCATCTTCAGCGCCTCATCGGCCAGCTCGGCAGGCGCCTCTTCCACGCGTAATAGCCCTGGCGGGTCACCTATGCAACCAAAGATACAAAAGGGATCGAATGGCCAGAAAGGATTGTCCTTGCCGACAGGCAATCCTTGACAAACGAGCTTCAGCCTCCTTATAATTGCGTGGTCTGCCGAACTGAGTCAGCGAAGGAGGGGTGTCGTGGTTGGTCTTTTCCGCACGTGGATGAGCGCCTAAAAAGCGGCGCTGTTATGGCGTCGCGCTGTTTTGCACGCCATTCCACGATTGGACATAACCATGATGTTTGAAACCTCTCGGCGCAGGTCTGTTTCGCTGTGCCATTCATGGCAATTTAAGATTTGTTTCGTATGGGGCGGGGAGCTCGTGTCGACATTGACGAGCTCGATTCTCCAAATGGGTCTCATTTGGCATATCGCCCTCACGACAGGATCATCTTCCCTCCTCTCCCTGGCATCGTTAGCAGGCTTTCTGCCGATTGCTTTGTTCGGAGTCCTTGCGGGCGCCGTTGTCGACAGACTGCCTTTGAAACGTGTTCTCATCGGCGCCGACCTCTTCGTTGCCGCGGTGGGCGCCGCCTTGGCGATTGCCTCGTTGGCCGGCAGCTTACCTGCGTGGTCAATACTCATCGCCCTGTTTCTCCGCGCAGCTGGCACTTCGTTCTACACGCCGGCCTCCCAATCCCTCACGCCCCATCTCGCCCCGCCAGAGCATCTCGTTCGCCTATCGGGAGTGATGCAAGCGATTCAGTCCGCCGGATACATTCTTGGCGCCGCGCTCGCGGCAGTGATTTATCCTGTGGCGGGCATTACCGCCATGATTGCCCTCGACGTGCTGGGGGCGCTTTTCGCTTCTCTAGCTGTCCTCGCCGCTCAGATAGACGCAGGAGGACTCGACGAAGCCGACCGCAGCTCGTCCTTTTCCAATAAAGTTCGAGAACTTTTCTCTGAGATTTCGGACGGCTACAAGCTGATCAGGGGATACAGGGGGCTGTTCGCCCTTCTTTGGTGCGGGTTCGTCTTCGCTTTCGCGTTCTCCCCACTCGCGGCATTGTTCCCAATAATGACCTTGGGACATTTTGGCGGTAGCACGGGGGATGCTGCTTTGGTGGAGGTCCTTTTCTCCGCAGGCATGCTGGCTGGGTCCGGCATTTTGGCGGCCACGGGAGGGTTCCGCAATAGGTCGCTCACCATGGTCGCCGCGATCGCCGGCTTCGGCGTCGTCGCAATCGCATCCGGATTGCTCGGCCCGTCGCTGTTCGCCGCTTTCCTACCGGCGAGCTTTCTTATGGGCGCATGCTCCCCGCTGTACGCGGGAACCCAGACTGCCCTTATGCAGGAGCAGATACCTCCTGAGTACCTAGGCCGCGTTTTTGGTCTCTATGGAACCATTATGGCGTGGGCCATGCCCATGGGCCTCGCAGCCCCCTCCGTTTTTGCGGACCTGCTCGGAGCTCCGTTGTGGTTCGTCGGTTCTGGAGCGACCATGACACTGCTTGCGTTGGCGATGCTTCTCGCTCCAAGCGTCCGAAACGTGGGGAAAAAAGATTCCGGGCAGATTCAATAGCCCAAGCATTCGAAAAAAGAGGCGGCAGCCATCGGTTCACGCGTCAGCCTTCAAGCCCTTGCGACGACGAGGTATTGCGCCGACATCCCACATCGCGCTCCTTATTCGCCGCCAACTATCATTTTCGGATTTGCCGGCTTGCGCAAGGCCAAAACGCTCACGCCGGCAATCGGGCAAAGGCGAAAAATCGACGTGAACGATTCTTTATTGGCATGGCTGCGCTTCCAGAAAACGACAATACACAAAAGGTGGTTCAACTTATGGAACTCATAGTCAAAGCTAAAGACATCTTTTTGGAATATGCCGGCCGCGATATTCTGGACATCGAAGAATTGGAAATCTACCCCTACGATCGCATCGGCTTGGTAGGAGACAACGGTGCAGGCAAAACCAGCCTGCTAAAAATCCTGAGCGGCAATCTAACCATTGCGGACGCCGACGTCAGGCGCTTCGGCAGCATTGCCCTCATCGGCCAGCTCGACGAACTCGACCTTGATGCGGCTCAGGACAACGGCGAGATGCTCTCCCGTCTCAACGTCGCCGAAGTGGCGCAGGAGACGATGAGCGGCGGGGAGGAAACACGCGCCAAGATTGCCTCTGCGCTCTCCCAGCATGCAAGCGCGATCTTCGCCGACGAGCCTACGAGCCACCTCGACCAAGACGGCATCCGCCTTCTCGTCGGACAACTCAAGGCATTTGATGGGGCCCTGCTCATCGTGAGCCATGACCGTCATTTTCTCGACCAGGTGGTAGACAAGATCTGGGAGCTCAAAGACGGCGGTATTTCCGAATTCTGGGGTGACTACTCCGACTATCTGCGACAGAAAGAAGAAGAGCGCAAAGCTCAGGCGACTCGATACGAAGAGGCGATGCGCGAGCGCGATCGCCTCGAAGCCGCCATCGAAAAACAGCGGAAAAAAGCACGGCAGGTCGACGCCAAGCGGAAGGGTGCGAAAAAAAGCAACGAGTATGCAGGTCGCTTGGGGCATCAGAAAACAACCGGCACCAAGCAGAAGAAAATGCATCAGGCAGCTAAGAACATGGAGAAGCGCCTCGAAGCGCTCGAAGGGATCGAGGCCCCAGATAGCATTCGCGCCGTGCGCTTCCGCCAGAGCAAGGCCCTGGAACTGCACAGCAAATTTCCCATCTCGGCAGATGATTTCAGCTTGAGCTTCGGCAACTGCGTGCTCTATGACCACGCGAAATTCGAGATACCGCTCGGTGCAAAAGTGGCCATCACCGGTGGCAACGGCACAGGAAAGACCAGCCTGCTGAAGGCAATCGTTCGACGCGCCGACGGTATCAACATCTCTCCCAAAGCAGAGATCGGCTACTTCGAACAGACAGGTTACAAGTTCGACGCCCGCCAGTCTGTGATCTCGTTCATGCAGAATGGTTGCGAGTACAGCATGACCGAAATTCGAGGCATCCTCGCCTCTATGGGAATCGGACCGCGCGACCTGACAAAGGACGTTGGCGTTCTCTCGGGAGGCGAAGTCATCAAGCTGCTACTCGCGAAGATGCTGCTGGGCAGATACAACATCTTGCTCATGGACGAGCCTGGAAATTACCTGGACATCAAGAGCGCCGAAGCCCTCGAGCGGATGATGAGCGCCTATGCCGGAACGATAGTGTTCGTCTCCCACGATAAGAGGCTGGTCGAGAACGTCGCAGACATTGTCTACGAAATAAAGGACACCAAGCTAGTCAAAATCTTTCAGCGCGAATAGCCCTAAATGAGCAGGAAATAATCCCCGAACGGAGACAAGGGAGTAAAACGGCAAAGAAAGAGCCTCCGTCCCAACGCAGGGAACGGAGGCTCTTTAATCGCTTTTACTCATCTCCGTCGCTGGTGGCTTTGTCATGACTCTCGTACGAAACGAAACTCAACGGCATAGTGCGGCACTCAAAATCGCAGGTCAGAACCCTGTCGTCCTACTCCCACTCGATGGCCCTGGTTCTGCCGTCACGTCATTTCAGTTGCGCCCAGTTTTCGGCGCCGTCTCGAACCGGGTGTCGCCAGGTAGCGCTATGTCGCGTTTCATCGGCTTCGGGGACAAAAGCTGGGACAACTTCAACAACTTTTTTGGAACTCAGTAGCGTTGAGTTTTCGTTTTTGTCCCAAAGGGCGCGGCGGGCCGCCTTTGGAGGCTCGATTGCGCCGAAAACGCCCGTTTTGAAACTCAACCGCCCTTTTGCCCGCAAGCCGCCAGCTGCAATCGCAAGTGAATTAACGCGGGTGGCTTGCGCGCCATTTGCAAAACCCCAGGTCGCAGGTCTTCGCCATTCGTGAACAAAGTGAGTAGTCTCAGGTGGCTTGCTTATGAGTTGGCGAACGGGCCTTCAGGATTCAGGGCAAACATGCTGGTAGAATAGGATTCTCAAATCAATGACAGGAGACCGAGCATGGCCGAACCCCACGATAGGAAGCCGATTCTCACGATCGAGCAGCAGATAGAGCACCTCAAGCAGAAGGGCGTAGCCTTCGAACTGTGTTCCGAGGAAGAGGCCGCGGACTACCTGCGCGACAAGTGCAACTTCTTCAAGCTCGCATCCTACCGCAAACTCTTCTCGAAATACGAGGGAGGCCCGCGCGACGGCCGCTACGTAGACCTCGACTTCGGCCAGCTGCGCCTGCTCGCGGCGCTCGACCAGGAGCTGCGCCACGCCCTGCTCGGCATGACGCTCGACATCGAGCATTTCCAGAAGGTGACACTGCTTCGCGAGATGGAGGACCGTGGAGAGGACGGCTACGCCATCGTGGCCGACTACATGGCATCGCTTACCACTGCAAACAGGGAGTACCGCCTGCGCGAGCTCAAGATGAGCGGCCGCAGCCCCTACAGCTCGAGCCTCTACGCGAAGTACTCCGGCGACATGCCTGCCTGGGCCTTCCTTGAGCTCACCTCGTTCGGCACCCTCATCGACTTCGTGCGCTTCTGCGCCAGGCGATGGGGCGACAGGCGCCTCGAGGCCTCCCACTACGACCTCAAGCGCGTGAAGTCCGTCCGCAACTGCGCCGCGCACGGCTCGTGCCTGATCAACTGCTTCGCCGAGAGGGGCGCCGCCCGGGGCTCGGCGTCCAGCGGCGTCTCCCGAAGGGTCGCCGCCGTGGGAATTCCCAAGGCGACCAGGAGGAAGTGGATGGGGAATACGGCCATGCAGGAGGTCGCGACCGTGCTCGTGGCGCACTCCGGCTTGGTACCCGAGGGCTCCTCGCGCTCGCGCGCCGCATCCGAGCTCGCCGAGATGTTCGCCAGGGCCGACGGCGAAACCGAGGCGCTGCCCGACAAGGGGCCCGACGCCGCAGCTCGCTCCGCGCTCGAGTTCCTTCGCAGGTTGACAGAATCGCTCGGGTTGGTAGAATAGCCTGCAGATAGCAAAACCTTCACGGTTTTAGGGGCGGACTTGCGCAAGCGACTCTGCCCTATTTTTAATATGAGAAAGCCATTGTCAATAGGCATGTTCGTTCGAGCCCGGTTTGAAAC
>CALHDP010000094.1 GCA_938023085.1 uncultured Collinsella sp. | reverse complement strand
CGGTCTCCAAGCTCCTCAATTGCCGCTCTAGCTGCTCTCGCCGCTCCTGCGCATCGAGCAGCGATTGAATCGAGGATTGTGCCGCGCTCAGCTTTTCCCGCAGCTTCCCAGCCCCGAACCTCGGCAGCGATGGGTCGAAGCTCCTCAACGTCCCGCGCAACTCCTCCCGCTCGTTGCCGAAGGCACTCCAATCGGTCTTGCTCGTCTTCTATGTCCATGCGCACGTCCGAGAGCCGGCTGTCCAGCTCGGCTAGGTCTCCCTCCTTGCCGGCAATCTGCGTCACAAGCTCTGCCTTGCGCATCTCGGCATCGCGCACGATCGTCGCAGCCTGCGCACGTGCGGCTGCAACGATTCGCTCTGCTTCCTGCTGCGCAGGCTCCACGACGGCCTTGTCCACGGCACCGCGCACCCTGTCGATATCCACCGACTTGTCGGTGTACACGCGCCGCGCCCGCGTATCCTCGCCAAGCTCGACCTCTGGGCGGTAGCCCAGACACCTTTCCAGATAGTCACCAAGCTCCTTGTGCATCGACTGGTAGAACGAGCGCGGGCACATCTGCTTGTAGTTGAAGCGCCCATCCAGAATCGGCGTGAACGGCGCGTGCATGTGGTCGCGGGCGGGCGTGCCGTCCTTAAGCACCTCGTCCTTGTGAACGTAGCCGCCCATCATGTTGTCGATGCCGAACTTGTTCGACAGGTACCAGTACGTGAGACGGAAGAACCTATCCTCATCGCCCTTGCGGACGTTATCGGGAAGCGTCACCACCACGTCGGCCATAACCACCGCGTCCTTGCGCGTTGCGCGCTTCCCTGCGGCCTTCTGGGCCTCGTTCACGCGCTCTATGCGCCGCTCCACCGTGCCCCAGTTCGGCTCGCCCTCACGGGGCACCACGCGCCCCACAACGAGCTTCCCGTCCTTGTTGGTGTAGTGGGCAACGACCATGTCGTTCTTCACGCGCTTCGGGTCGATGTTGTCGCGACCCAGACTGGACTCGTCGCGCCTGTAGTGGGCAAGCATGTGACCGACCGAGGTTGCCTTGTACTTCGCTATGTGTGCCATGTCGGAACCGCCTTGCGTCAGATTTTAGTCGCCTAAAGTCTAGCACGTTAGACCTTAGCTACGCTAAGGACGTGGCAGGGGACACCCCTGCACCCCTCCGAGACCGCGGCGGCACGGTCTCGGGCAGCTCGCGGCGGCGCTCGCATGAGGGGGCAAGCCCCCTCAAACTCCCCCTTGTCGCGGCTGTTCGTCACACGTCACACGTCACGTATATATTCGGTCGTAGTAGCCGAATATATACGTGCCCCGATTTGATGGGCTTCCTTCGCCGCGACTAGAGCAAGGAAAGGGTCGATGGCGCAGTGCGTCATCGACCCTCAATCAAGTCTGGTTTTGTTGCTTGCCCGCCGCGTCAATTCCGCAGCCGGTGAACGAG
>CALHDP010000093.1 GCA_938023085.1 uncultured Collinsella sp. | reverse complement strand
GGCTCTTGCCCAGGATCTTTTCCATCAGAGCACGGACCACCGGGAAGGCCTCGACGTCGCGGTTGTAGTTGACCGTGGTCTTGTTGTAGGCCTCCAAGTGGAAGGAGTCGATGATATTGGCATCGTCGAGATCGGCCGTTGCTGCCTCATAGGCGATGTTGACCGGATGCGTGAGGGGCAGATTCCAGACCGGGAAAGTCTCGAACTTGGCGTAGCCGGCGGCGGTGCCGTGCTTGTGCTCGTGATAGAGCTGCGAGAGGCAAGTGGCGAGCTTGCCTGAGCCGGGGCCGGGAGCGGTGACCACGACGAGCGGACGCGTGGTCTCGACAAACTCGTTCTTGCCGTAGCCATCGTCGGACACGATCAGATCGACATCGTGCGGATACCCCTCGATGGGATAGTGCAGCTTGGCGGGAATACCGAGCGCGTTCAGGCGGTTGCGGAACACATCAGCAGCAGGCTGGCCAGCGTACTGGGTGATGACCACAGCCGCGACGGCAAAGCCGTTGCCGCGGAACAGGTCAACCAGGCGCAGCACATCCTCGTCATAGGTAATGCCCAGGTCACCACGAGCCTTGTTTTTCTCGATGTGGTTCGCGTTGATCGCGATGATAACCTCGACATCGTCGGCGATGCTCTTGAGCATGCGGAACTTGCTGTCCGGTTCAAAACCCGGCAGCACGCGACTCGCGTGATAGTCGTCAAACAGCTTGCCGCCAAACTCCAAATAGAGTTTGCCGCCAAACTGCGAGATGCGCTCCTTAATATGAGCGGCCTGCAGCTCGATATATTTCGCGTTGTCGAAACCCTGGCGCATGTATGGCTCCCGTCCCGTTTCCAATTAATGTTCTAGGCGATTATAACGGAGCCCGCCCTCCTCGATACCCAGACCATCAACAGGCACCAACCAAACACGCCCACCGCCCCAAACGATCTACCCCAAACGCACCGCCCCACCACGCCAAGTTGGCGCAGAAACCAAAACGCTCCGCACCAACATCGGCAACATCGCAGGTGGAGCATAAGTCAGCGAACGAACACCAGGGCGAACAAATTGGCATGAAAAGAGGCCGGCATAGACCTTTTGGTCATGCCGGCCTCTTTGAATGACAAGTTGTCGCCCTGGTGCCCGTGCAGCGTCAACCGATCCGCCGTTCGTTAGAACGACGGAACCCATAGGCGCAGCGTCGAGTGGTTCCGGCGTTTGGTAAAACGCCGGAACACAAGAGCGCCCCCTCCCGCGCACGGAACGGAAGGGGGCTAAAGGTAGGAGTCTACCGGTGGGTTGACCCCACCGGACAGACGATGACCAGGTGATCCTTTACAGGATCGTCAAGGTTTCCGTGGGGTACCCGTTGGGTACTTAGATCAGCACGCAGGCGACGGTCAGGATGACGGCGCAGACGACGGAGAGAGCGACGATGAGCTTAAGGGCAAACTTGAGCCAGGTCGTCCACTCGATCTTGGCCAGGGCGAGACCGCCCATGATGGCGCCGGAGGTCGGGGTGAACAGGTTCACGACACCGATGGCGGCAGAGAAGATCATGACCATGACCTCGGGCGAGAAGCCGAGCTTAACAGCCAGCGGTCCCATGATGGGCATGGAGACGGTAGCCATACCGGAGGTCGAGGGGATCAGGAAGGACAGGCCGAAGTAGACCAGGAAGCTCATGGGAGCGAAGATCACGCCGGACAGGCCAGCCAGGGCATTGGCGGCAGCGTCGAGGACGTAGACGTCGAGGCCGGTGTTAGCCATGAGAACGGAGATACCACGGGCGAGAGCGATGACGAGGACAACGGACATCATGTCGGCAGCGCCGGTAATGAAGGTGTTGACGATCTGCTTCTCGGACAGGCCACCGATGATACCGATCAGGACAGCCATGAGGAAGAACCAGGTGGAAGCCTCGTCGAAGTACCACTGGCCAATGGGCAGGCCGGTGATCAGGGCAGACCAGCCCTGGACGACGGTGTTACCGTCGGCGTCGTAGACAGCGCCGGCGTCGAAGAAGTTGGCGACGCCCTCGTTGAGGTCGGCCAGCGGAATGAAGCCGACGATCATGACGACGAAGGTGAAGGCGAAGGCGATCAGAACACCCTTCTGACGACCGGTGAGCTTGACCTCCTTGTGGACCTCGGAAGCAGCCTTGCCGTGAGCCTCTTCGGCGTCCTTGAGCTCCTGCATCGATAGGATGGTGGAACCCTTGTCAGCCTTGACCTTCTTGGCGTAGCTCATCACGAAGAAGATGGACATAGCGGTAGTGACAATCCACAGGACGGCACCGAGGCCGATGATGATGGACTGGTTGACCTCAATGCCAACGCCGGTCAGAGCGTCGACGGCAGCGCCGACGGCGAACGGGTTAACCGTGGAGCCCAGGCAGCCGCAGCCAGCGCCGAGCAGGACGGTAGCGGCACCGACCATGGGGTCGAAGCCAGCAGCCATCATGGTAGCGGCGAGCAGGGCGTAGAAGGGAACGGTCTCCTCGCACATACCATAGGTGGTACCACCGAGGGAGAAGATGAGCATCAGCACGGGAATGAGCATAATCTCGTTGCCCTTAAGCTTCTGCACCAGAACGGCGATGCCGTTGTCCAGGGCGCCGGTCTCGGTCATCATACCGAGGAAGCCGCCCAGGATCATAACGAAGAGGCAGACGGGCAGAGCGTCAGCGAAGCCCTTAATCGGGGCGGTGCAGAAATCGCTCAGACGGGCGGCAGTAACCGCGCCGCCGGACGTGCCGGAGACGATAACGGTAATCACTGCGACAATTGCCAGCAGAGCAAGAAGAATGGTGAACGATGAAGGCATACCGCGCTTTTTCTTAGCGGTCTCAGTCATAGTTCTCATCCCCCCTTCATAAATCATTTACTGATCTCGCCAGAAGCGGCTCTTCCGTGCCGTGCCTGCCGCTTGATGCGAGATTATTACCAGATAAAACTGCTCGGGGTGTGCAGCAATACACCCCGAGCGAGATGCTAGATGCTCTTACTTGAGCGTGGCGTACATGACAGCCTTGATGGTGTGCATGCGGTTCTCGGCCTCGTCGAAGACCTTGGAAGCGGGGCTCTCGAAGACCTCGTCGGTGACCTCCTGCTCGGTGATGCCGAACTGCTCGCACTTCTCGGCGCCAATCGTGGTGTTGGTGTCGTGGAAGCTGGGCAGGCAGTGCAGGAAGATGGCACCCGGGTTGGCCATAGCCATGACCTCGGAGGTAACACGATACGGGGTGAGCTGAGCGATGCGCTCGGCCCAGACCTCGTCGGGCTCGCCCATGGAGACCCACACGTCGGTGTAGATAACGTCGGCACCGGTGACGCCGTCCTTGACGTCGGTGGTCAGCTTGATGGTGCAACCGTTGGCCTCGGCGATGGGCTTGCAGGCCTCGATGACGTCGTCGGCGGGCATGCACTCCTCGGGGCCGCAGGCCACGAAGTTCATGCCGAGCTTGGAGCAGACGACCATGAGGGAGCGAGCGACGTTGTTCTTGCAGTCGCCCATGAAGACGAGGGTCTTGCCCTTGATGTCGTAGTTGAAGTTCTCCTGGACGGTCAGGATATCGGCGAGCATCTGGGTGGGATGCCACTCAGTGGTCAGGCCGTTCCACACGGGCACGCCGGACTTAGCAGCGAGCTCCTCGACGTCGTCCTGGGCAAAGCCACGGAACTCGATGCCGTCATACATGCGGCCGAGAACGCGGGCGGTGTCCTCGATGGACTCCTTCTTGCCCATCTGCGACGAACCGGGATCGAGATAGGTCACGCCCATGCCCAGGTCCATGCCGCCGACCTCGAAGGCGCAGCGGGTACGAGTGGAGGTCTTCTGGAAGAGCAGAACGATGTTCTTGCCCTCGAGATAGCGATGCGGAACGCCAGCGCGCTTCATATCCTTGAAGTTCTTGGAGAGCTTGAGCAGGTACTCGATCTCCTCGGTGGTGAGGTCGAGAAGCTTGAGGAAGCTACGGCCGGAGAGGTTAACACCCATGGTTCGATTCCTTTCGAAGAAATGAATTACGTAAGTATCAGTGTTGCCCGTTTAACGGGCGAAGCCGGTGCGGTTGTAGGGGGACCGCACCGGAAACGGAAAGACTTAGAGGTCCTCGCGCCAGAAGGGCATGCTCATGCAGCGCGGGCCGCCGCGGCCGCGGGAGAGCTCGGCGGAGGGCACGACGAGAAGGTCCAGGCCCTCCTTGTACAGCACGTCGTTGGTGACGGTGTTGCGGGCGTAGACGCAGATCTTGCCGGGCTCGACGCACAGGGTGTTGGAGCCGTCGTTCCACTGCTCGCGGGAGGCCGCGATCGGGTCGCCGCCGCCGCAGGGGATCAGCTTGACCTGGTCGACGCCGGTGGCGTCCTCCAGGACGTGCTCGAGGGTGTCCTCGATCAGGCGGATGTTCACGTCGCCCGGGTTCTTGCCGGCGGTCAGCTCGTAGACGCGCAGGGTGCCCATGATGGCGGGGTGGATCGTGAACTTATCGACGTCGATCTGGGTGAAGACCGTGTCGAGGTGCATGAAGGCGCGCGAGACCGGGATGTCGAAGGCCAGGATGCGCTCGACCTTGGAGTCGGAGTTCCAGAAGATGTTCTGGGCCATGACGTCGATCGCGGCGGCCTGGGTGCGCTGGGAGATGCCGACGGCGAGGGTCTTCTCGTTGATGTTCAGCACGTCGCCGCCCTCGGTGTGGAACTGGCAGTCGCGGCGGAAGTACAGCGAGACGTCCTTGTAGTCGGGGTGGTACTTGAAGATGTACTTGCCGTACAGGGTCTCGCGGTTGCGGGTGACCGAGTACATGCGGTTGAGGTTGACGCCCTCGCCGACGACCGCGAACGGGTCGCGGGTGAAGTAGAGGTTGGGCATCGGGTCGATGATCAGGTCGGACTCGGACTCGGAGTTGACCAGGGAGTCGAGGGTCGTGGACGCCGTGAGGGGCATGTCTATCTCGGACTTGGTCATGCCGGCCATGGTCTTCTTGACGAACTCGAGGTTGTCCTCGATGGAGTCCAGCTTCTCGCGGACGATCTGCGGCATGTGCTGGCCGCGGATGCCGGCCTCGGCGATGTACTGGTCGGTGAACTCGGCGCGGGCGCCGGGGACCTGGTCGAACACCTCAGCGACGAGGTTCTCGAGATAGAGGACCTCCACGCCCTGGTCCCTCAGGATCTGGGCGAAGGTGTCGTGCTCCTGCTGCGCGACCTCCAGGAACGGGACGTCGTCGAACAGGAGTCGCTCGAGCTCGTCGGGCGGCAGGTTGAGGAGCTCGTCGCCGGGACGGTGCAGGCAGACCTTCCTGAGCTTGCCGATCTCGGAAGGCACGTGCAGACCTTTCGTCATGGCCTCCTACCTTTCTTTCGGGCCCTTGTCAGGGCCGATTCGTTAGCGCCCCTCCGTGTGAGGCGTTATTGCTGACGACATATTTATATCCAAAATCAGCTCATACTTCCACCTTGCCCCCGAACGGTTTTTTATAGGGGGTGAACGGCATACACATATACTTCACGCATGGCACACTTCATCTTAATAAAGCGTATTTACGTGCTTAAACGCGTTTTCAATCCAGAAATCAAATGGAACTAAACTTTGTTAAACCACCCTCAAATTGTATATTTCCAATAAAGCTATGAATAGAATTAGCGATTCGTACCACGTCTCAACCATTTTCATTTTTATTCAGAAAAAAGTTTGTCCTATTCATTTCTGGTAAACAAATTACCGTTTACCAGACGCTTGATACCGTTCACCGGAAGCTCAGTATAAGGCCCGGCGGATACCGACTCGCTTTACGGCCCCATTTGTAACAACTTGACTTCTCGGTATGGAAAAACGGATCCGCTTCCCCTAGGGAAACGGATCCGTTTTCGATTATCTTCGACCAATTTGGATAAGGCCCTCGAAGATCATCGGAATCCTAGCGATCAAACTCCGCCAGTGCCTCGTCCAACAGCCTCAGGCCCTCGCGCAGAACGTCCTCGCTCGCGCAGTAGCCCAGGCGTGCGCCGCAGGGAAGCTCAAAACGGCTACCGGGTACCAGCAGCACTCCCCTCTCGGACAGCAGGCGCCTGCAGAACTCCTCGTCATCCTCGGGAATATCCAGCTGGATAAACGAGGTGGACACGCCCTGCGGGGCCGTCCAGGAAACGCGATGCTGCGTATCGATCCAAGCCTGCGCGATATCGCGGTTGCCAAACACGATCTTGCGATTGCGCTCGAGAATCTTATCCTTGTGCTCAAGCACATAGGTCGCCAGGTCATCGTTGAACACTCCGCCGCAGATCATGGTGTAATCGCGATAGGTACGGATGCGGTTGGACACCTCTTCGTCGGCCACGACCCAGCCCACGCGGGCCGCAGGCGTCGAATAGGTCTTCGACAACGAGTTGGTGACAATGGCCCTCTCGTACACGTCGACCATCGACATAAAGGACTCAGTATTTTCGAGAGGCAGATACACCTCGTCACTCAGCACGTAGGCGCCCACCGAACGGGCGATCTCGGCAATCTGGCCGAGCATATCGGCATCGAGCACCGTACCGATGGGGTTCGATGCGTTGTTGATGCAGATGAGCTTGGTGTCGGGGCGCACCAAGCGCTTGAGTTCCTCGATATCGGGCTTCCAGCCGAGCTCTTCGCGTAGCTCCCAATACTCGACCTCGGCGCCCAGCGTGCGCGGAATCTCGTAGAGCGGCGCATAGGTGGGCCACTCGGCGATAACGTGGTCGCCGGGTTCGACCACAGCCATGATGGCGTTGAGGTTAGCGCCCGTGCAGCCATTGGTCTGCAGAATGTGATCGGGATTGACCTCGCGACGATACAGCTTGGCAACCTCGGCCTTAAACTCCGGCGAGCCCTCGATCCAGCCGTAGTTCATCTTCTCGCGGTCCAGGCGCTCGTAGAACGTGGCGCCGCCCTGCTCATCGAGCGCGCGCAGCTCGCCCATGGTGAGCGACGAGATCGTCGACTGGGCGATGTCCCACGTGGCGCTCTTCTCCCAAACGTTGAGCCATTCCTCAACGCCAATCGTCTTGATGTCCATGGCCAAGCTCCTTACAAAAGCAGTCATCCAATCGTGTTGACGTTCCTCATACAAGATTGGGGCGGTGCGAAAACCCGCACCGCCCCAATGGGAGACATCTAATGGCAGCTAGATGTATGTATTATGACCTGTACGGGTCCTTGAAGACCCTAGAGGTCCTCGCGCCAGAAGGGCATGCTCATGCAGCGCGGGCCGCCGCGGCCGCGGGAGAGCTCGGCGGAGGGCACGACGAGAAGGTCCAGGCCCTCCTTGTACAGCACGTCGTTGGTGACGGTGTTGCGGGCGTAGACGCAGATCTTGCCGGGCTCGACGCACAGGGTGTTGGAGCCGTCGTTCCACTGCTCGCGGGAGGCCGCGATCGGGTCGCCGCCGCCGCAGGGGATCAGCTTGACCTGGTCGACGCCGGTGGCGTCCTCCAGGACGTGCTCGAGGGTGTCCTCGATCAGGCGGATGTTCACGTCGCCCGGGTTCTTGCCGGCGGTCAGCTCGTAGACGCGCAGGGTGCCCATGATGGCGGGGTGGATCGTGAACTTATCGACGTCGATCTGGGTGAAGACCGTGTCGAGGTGCATGAAGGCGCGCGAGACCGGGATGTCGAAGGCCAGGATGCGCTCGACCTTGGAGTCGGAGTTCCAGAAGATGTTCTGGGCCATGACGTCGATCGCGGCGGCCTGGGTGCGCTGGGAGATGCCGACGGCGAGGGTCTTCTCGTTGATGTTCAGCACGTCGCCGCCCTCGGTGTGGAACTGGCAGTCGCGGCGGAAGTACAGCGAGACGTCCTTGTAGTCGGGGTGGTACTTGAAGATGTACTTGCCGTACAGGGTCTCGCGGTTGCGGGTGACCGAGTACATGCGGTTGAGGTTGACGCCCTCGCCGACGACCGCGAACGGGTCGCGGGTGAAGTAGAGGTTGGGCATCGGGTCGATGATCAGGTCGGACTCGGACTCGGAGTTGACCAGGGAGTCGAGGGTCGTGGACGCCGTGAGGGGCATGTCTATCTCGGACTTGGTCATGCCGGCCATGGTCTTCTTGACGAACTCGAGGTTGTCCTCGATGGAGTCCAGCTTCTCGCGGACGATCTGCGGCATGTGCTGGCCGCGGATGCCGGCCTCGGCGATGTACTGGTCGGTGAACTCGGCGCGGGCGCCGGGGACCTGGTCGAACACCTCAGCGACGAGGTTCTCGAGATAGAGGACCTCCACGCCCTGGTCCCTCAGGATCTGGGCGAAGGTGTCGTGCTCCTGCTGCGCGACCTCCAGGAACGGGACGTCGTCGAACAGGAGTCGCTCGAGCTCGTCGGGCGGCAGGTTGAGGAGCTCGTCGCCGGGACGGTGCAGGCAGACCTTCCTGAGCTTGCCGATCTCGGAAGGCACGTGCAGACCTTTCGTCATGGCCTCCTACCTTTCTTTCGGGCCTTTCGGCCGAATCTCTCAGCGCCCTTCCGTAACGGGCACTGCTTGCTGACAGCTCTAGTTATATCCAAATTCCACCCGCAATTCCACCTCGCCCCCGAACGGTCAACAAAGTGCGATGAACGGTATATCGCATGTGATTCCCCCATGATGTACTTCGGCGTTCTAAAGTAACTTTTCTAAGGTAAACGCTCTTTTTTCTTAAAAACCATTTGCGATTGCGTCTCTAAACTTTTGATTCAGAATTGCATAGCTAAATCGGTTTTATGTATATAAATGATGTTTGTTTACGTTTCCGCCTGCATTCAATGATATTCAGCTATCCATCATTCTTATTCACACTTACGTACCAGTTGAGTGAGGATATAGACCGCTTGCAGACGAGCAGGGCGTCAGTCCTATGACTCGTCAGCGTAAGAAGTAGGTAAAGATACCGTTCACGCGATACGTTCGTGCCAGCGGTCGACTAAATTGAGACAATAGTGAATAAGAGTTAGGCTACCGTCCCCTACGGGGACTGAACGGACAGATGCATATGCCGAGCAAAATCGAAAAGAAGCAAGCCGCTGCAAAGCTGCGCAAGCCGCCGCGCGACTTCTCGTACACGCAAAACCGAGAGCTTAGCTGGCTGCGCTTTAACAACCGCGTGCTCGACGAAGCCTTCGATGAGACCGTTCCGCTGTTCGAGCGTCTAAAGTTCGTGTCGATTTTCGAGTCTAACCTCGACGAGTTTCTCATGGTGCGCGTGGGCGGCCTGTCCGATCTGGCAGAGCTCAAAAAACAGCCTGTCGACAACAAGAGCAATATGACCGCCTCCGAACAGGTCGATGCTGTCATGGCCGAAATGCCCGGGCTCCTTACTCGTTGGGAATCCATCTTTAAGAGCATCGAAGGCAAGCTCGACACCTTGGGCGTTCACCGCGCCCGCATCGATTCGCTTACGCCCGAGGAGCGCACCTTCGTAACCCGCTACTTCCAGGCCTACGTGTCGCCGGTCATCTCGCCGCTGGTCATCGATCCGCGCCACCCCTTCCCCAACCTGCGCAACGGCGCGCTCTATCTGGCCTGTGGTCTGGACGGCGCCACCGACGAGGAGAGCCTGCTGGGCCTTATCGAGATTCCCGCCTCGATGAACCGCGTGGTCGAGATTCCCTCGCCCACCGGCACCTACTCCTACATCTTGCTCGAGGACGTCATTCTCGCCTGCCTGGACAGCTGCTTTGGCTCCTATAAGCCGCTGGATCGTGCGCTGATCCGCGTCACCCGCAACGCCGACATCGATCCGGACGGCGAGGGCGTCGAAGAGGAAGAGGACTACCGCCAGCACATGAAGCGCATCCTCAAGAAGCGCCTGCGCCTGCAGCCGGTAGTGCTCGCCGTCTCGGGGTCGCTCGAGAAGGCGACGCTCAAGACTATCCGCAAGGCGCTCGAGCTCTCGCGTCGCTCGGTCTTTACCTGCGATATCCCGCTCGACCTGGGCTACGTCTTTGGCATTGAGGGCAAGATTCCCGAGCACCTGCGCAACGAGCTGCTCTTTACGCCGTTTAAGCCGCAGCCCAACCCCAACATCGACATGACCCGCTCCATCCGCGAACAGGTGCTGCAGGGCGACAAGCTGCTCTTTTATCCCTACGAGGCCATGAACCCCTTCCTGGATCTGGTGCACGAGGCCGCCTACGACCCCGAGTGCATCTCGCTGCGCATCACGCTCTACCGCGTGGCCAAGCAGAGCCGCCTGTGCGAATCGCTGATCGATGCTGCCGAGAACGGCAAAGAGGTCACGGTGCTCATGGAACTTCGTGCCCGCTTTGACGAGCAGAACAACATCGAGTGGGCCGAGCGTCTGGAAGAGGCGGGCTGCACCGTCATCTATGGTTCCGAGGGCTTTAAATGCCACTCAAAGATCTGCCAGCTCACCTATCGCGAGGGCATGGCGCTCACCCGTCTCACGCTTTTGGGCACCGGCAACTTTAACGAGAAGACGGCCAAACTCTACAGCGACTTTATGCTCATGACCGCCCATCCCGGCATCGGTGAAGACGCCAACCTGTTCTTCCGCAATCTGTCGCTGGGCAACCTGCGCGGCGACTACCGCTTCCTGGGTGTGGCGCCCGTCGGACTGAAACCGCTCATCATGCGCGGCCTGGATCGCGAGATCCAGCGCGCCCTTGCCGGCGAGCCCGCCCGCGTGTTCTTTAAGCTCAACTCGCTGACCGACCGCGAGGTCATCGACAAAATCGCCGAGGCATCGTGCGCAGGAGTCCGCGTGGACATGATCATCCGCGGTATCTCGTGCCTCAAGCCCGGTGTTCCGGGCAAGACCGAGAACGTGCATGTCCGTTCTATCGTCGGACGCTTTTTGGAGCATGCGCGCGTTTACGCCTTTGGCGTGGACTCGGACATGATCTATCTGAGCTCGGCCGACATGATGACGCGCAACACCGAGCACCGCGTGGAGATCGCCTTCCCCGTGCTCGACCCCACCTGCCGCGCCCTAGTACACGAGTACATGGGCATGCAGCTGCGCGACAACGTGAAGGCCCGCAGCCTCACGAGCGACGGCACCTGGGTCCCCGTAGAGCGTGCAGAGGGTGAGAAACCCTTCAACTCGCAGGAAGCTCTACTGGAGCGTGCCTATCGCAACGCCGAGGCCGCGCCCGAGCCCGTCATTGAGGCGGAACCTGCCCCCGAGGCCGAGCCGCAGCCAGTAGCACCCAAGGTCCAAGAGGTCCAGGCGACCGTCATTGAGCCCGAGCCTGCACCTGCACCTCGGCCCGAGACGCAGGTCACCAAGCCCGCACCCGAGACGAGCGCCCGTCGCGATAAGCCCGCTGGCAAGACCAAGGCCATCGAGCGCCATCGCCCCGGTCGCGTGCGCATGGGCCTGGGCCTGATCGGCCTGGGTCTTAAGACGCTCATTACCGGCAAGACGAAATAGTCGTTTGTAGAAGCAGTTTGTAGAAGCGCCCCGCATTTGAGGAAAGCCTCGGATGCGGGGCGCTTTTCCCTGCTACCATGGTGCGAACAACAACGCGAATGACAGGCAGGAATATGAAGCTCACTATAGAATCGATGACCTACGGCGCCGACGGGCTGGCGCACGCCGACAACGGCAAGGCCGTCTTTGTGCAGGGCGCCGTGGCAGGCGACACCGTCGAGGCCGAGGTCGTACAGGACGGCAAGTCGTTCATGCGTGCCCGCACCACCGAGATTCTGGAGCCAAGCCCCGATCGCATTCAGCCTCCCTGCCCCTTCGTGGGCATCTGCGGCGGCTGCTCGTGGGGCAATCTCTCACGCACGGCACAGCTCGCCGCCAAGGAGCAAAACCTGCGCTCCACGCTCGAGCGCATCGGCAAGTTCGCTCCTGAGCAGGTCGATGAGTTGGTACAGCCCATCTGCCACACCAAGGACGACTGGGGCTACCGCAATAAAATCGAGCTCGAACCGACCGTCGTCAACGGTCGCGTGCGCCTTGGCATGCACGGTGTCGACCCCAGCAAAATCGTGACCGTCGATACGTGCCCGCTGTTCGATAAGCGCTTCCCGAAGGCGCTCAAATCGGTCGTCGGCGCACTCAACTATCTAAGCGGCAGCCATGACTTGGGGCTCGAACGCGTGGGCATTCGCGCATCGCGCCGCACCAAGGCACTCGAGGTCGCACTCTGGACGCCCACAGGCTCTTTTCCGCGCTCGCAGGTCTCCCGCGTGCTGGCGGACGCCGCTCATCCCACGAGCATCGTGCGCGTGATGAGCAAGGGCGAAAAGAAGGCCCGTCGTGTCTCCAAGGTCGAAATGCTCGCCGGAGAGGGCTCATGGACCGAGAATATCGCCGAGGGTCAGATGCGCTTGTCTGCCCCGTCTTTTTTCCAGGTCAACACCAAGGGTGCCGAGATTTTGATCGATCTTGTCATGGAAGCGCTCGACCCGCAGGAAGACGAGCTTGCCGTGGACCTGTACTGCGGTGCCGGCACCTTTACCCTGCCGCTCGCCCGCCGCTGCGACTTTGTCGCCGCCGTCGAGGCCTACGGCCCCGCCGTGCGCGACCTGCGCCGTAACCTGGAGATCAACAAGCTCGATAACGTCGACGTCATTGGCGGAGACGCGGTGCGCGAGTTCCCCGACCAGGATGCCGACGTCTTGGTGGTCGACCCGCCGCGTGCAGGCCTCGCCCCCGAGGCGATCGACCTTATCGCCAGCACGAGTGCTCGCGATGTCGCCTACGTGAGCTGCGACCCGGCCACCCTGGCGCGCGATCTCAAACGCTTTGTCGAAGAAGGCACCTTCTCCCCCGTAAAGATCACGCCAGTCGACCTGTTCCCGCAAACCTTCCACTGCGAGACGGTCGTCCACCTTAGGCGCAACTAGCCACTTAATCATTGCTCAGAAAAATCATTGGGAAATCGAGCGTGGCAAGCGGAGGTCTTCGGGGTATAAGACGGCTAATTGTATGCCGCCTATGAAAGGAACCCTCATGCCCAGCGTTGCCGTTCTCGCCGCCGATGGCTTTGAAACTATTGAATGCTTGACCATGGTCGATGTCATGCGTCGCGGCGGCGTGCGCGCCACGCTCGTCTCGATCATGCCCACGCGTGAGGTCGTGAGCTCGCTGCAAATTCCCGTGACCTGCGATGCGCTCTTTGACGAGATCAACTTTGACGAGTATGACTGCGTCGTGCTCCCCGGCGGCCTGCCCGGAGCCACCAACCTGCGCGCCGACCAGCGCGTCTGCGACGTGGTCTGCGAGTTCGCCGCAACTAAGCACGTTGCCGCCATCTGCGCCGCCCCGTTTATCTTGGGCGAGCTCGACCTGCTCGAGGGGCGCCACGCCACATGCTTCCCTGGCTTTGAGAAGAGCTTCCCCGAGGGCGCCTATACCGGTGACAAGGTTACACACGACGGCAACATCATCACCGCCAGCGGCATGGCCCAGTCGCTCCCCTTTGCGCTTGAACTGCTGCGCACGCTCGCCGGCGACAAGGCCGTCGAGAAGGTCGCCGAGGGCATCCAGCTATGATTTTGGCTTCGCAATCGCCACGCCGCATCGAGCTCATGCGCGAAGCTGGCTATGACATTCGCATCATTCCTGCCGATATCGATGAAACGCCGTACGATGGCGAGGCGCCGCTTACACTTGTCGAGCGCTTGGCACGAGCCAAAGCCGCCGCCATCGCCGCCGAGCATGCCGAGTCCAACGAGCTGACCGTCGCAGCCGACACCATCGTCACCTTCGATGACAAGATTTTGGGCAAGCCGGCAAACGAGGACGAGGCCTGCACTATGCTACGCGAGCTTTCAGGGCGCACGCACCAGGTCGCGACCGGCGTCTGCATCGTTAAGGCCGGCGACGCTGCCGCCCCGCATGCTGCCGAGAGCCTGTCGTTTGTCGATGTGACGGACGTGACGTTCTACGAGCTTACTGATGAACAGATCGAGCGCTACGTCGCCTCGGGCGAGCCCATGGATAAGGCCGGCGCCTACGGTATTCAGGGCGTCGGTGGACGCATGCTCGTGCACGATATTTCGGGCGACTTCTACAACGTGGTGGGCTTGCCCATCGCACGCGTCGCACGCGCGATTCAAAAACTCTCGTAATTGCATCTGGCGCTGGGCATCCCCCAGCGCCTACAATTTTGGCGTACCGTACGGATCCCGACCGGGCATAAGGCGCGGCGGAAAACCGATAGGAGAAAACATGGACACACTGCTTGAAGCCATTGACGTTTGTGATGTCGATGGCTTTTGCTTTGGCAACTATACGGACGAGGAGGCCGGCACCGGTTGCACCGTAATTGTGGCAACCGAAGGCGCAACGGGCGGCGTTGACGTTCGCGGCGGTGCCCCGGCATCGCGCGAGACCGACCTGCTTCGCCCCGAGAACACCGTCGACAAGGTCCACGCCGTCTGCCTTTCGGGCGGATCGGCTTTTGGTCTCGAGGCCGCAAGCGGTGTGGCCCGCGAGCTCGAGAGCCGCGGCATTGGCCTGCCCGTCGGCCCCACGCAGGTGCCCATCGTATGCTCCAGCTGCATCTTCGACCTCGCTTTTGGCGACCCCACGGTACGCCCCGATATCGAGGCTGGCATCGCCGCCGTGCGCGAGGCGCTCGACAACACCCCCGCTACGCTCGAGCAGGGCAACGTAGGCGCCGGTACCGGCGCTACCGTGGGTAAGCTCATGGGCCCTGCCACCTGCATGAAGGCCGGCCTTGGCGCTGCCGCCGTGGCGCTCGGCCCCGTCAAGGTGGGCGCCGTGGTCTCGGTCAACGCCTGCGGCAATGTCGTCGACCCCTTCACCGGTGAGTGGATCGCCGGCATGCGCGCCGCAGTCGATAGCGACCAGATCGTCGACATGGAGCTCGCAGCCTTCGCCGCCGCCGGTTCCATGCAAATGCCGCTCGATCGCACCAACACCACCATCAGCTGCATCGTCACCAACGTGGAGCTCACTAAGGCCCAGGCCACCAAGGTCTCCCAGATGGCCGCAGACGCCTACGCGCACGCCATTCGCCCCACGCACACCACCAACGACGGCGACACCATCTACACCCTCGCCAGCGGCAAGCTGGGCACCCAGGCAAGCGCCGCCGTGCCCCTGGACCTGCTGGGCATGCTCGCCGTAAGGGCCCTGCAAACCGCCATCGTAAACGGAGCCAAAACCGCCAAAACCTCCCACGGCATCCCCGGCGCCGCGAAGTAACCTCGCTCGACCGTCGGTCGGAGGCGGGCGGGCATTACGTTTGCTGCTCTACAGTCCTATGCGAGACGAAGGCCACATTAAGTGGCCTTCTTTGCATGCGGAACTCGCGACAAACGTAATGCCCGCCCGCCTCCGACCGACTACCAACTTAATTCTTTTCAGCCCAGGCCCCTGTGTACCGCGCGTCGAAGATCTTCAAATTCAAATTGTCTGACAATCGATTCTTATAGCAGAGGCCCCTTGGCCTTTAGTTTGATACAAGTTCCGCACGAGCCGGAAAGCACTTAATGTGCTTTCCGTGCGAGCAGGACTGTTCGCAGTAGCAAACTAAAGGCCAAGGGGCCCAGTCAACCTATCAGCAGCGATTACTCAGCAGCTAGTTGAATTTGAAGATCTTTGAGGCAAGACGGTATAGGCCGAGCGTGGTTTTGTCTCCGGCTCGACCACGCAGATTGGTAAAGAAGCCCACCACGCCGTAGCGTGCACGACGATACATGCGCTCGTCGTAAGCCTTCAAATCATTCCACAGCGTCTTCAGGCGCTCATCGGCGCAATCTTCCTCGGAAAGCTTGGTAAGCACCGAGCAGATCGCCATCATCAT
>CALHDP010000092.1 GCA_938023085.1 uncultured Collinsella sp. | reverse complement strand
TGTGGTCGATGCCGTCCCCGCATCCGATAGCGCGGCAAAGCGCCTGACGGGCGACGAACGCCGTCGCGAGATCCTCGATGCCGTGCGCACCGTAAGCTCCGAGCTGGGCGTGTCCCACCTATCGGTATCGGCCGTGACCAAGCGAGCCGGCTGCACGCGCTCGCTGTTCTACCACTACTTTGCCGATATGGACGCCGCCGTCACCGCTGTTATGGACGAGGCGATCGACGGCTTTATCTCCGAACTCGAGCAGTGGAACGCCAACCGCACCGTCGGCGATATCGAGGGCGCGCTCGACACCGTCGCCCCGCTCTTTAAGCGCCTGGTCGCCAGCGGCCACGAGCTGCCGAGCACGCTCACCTCGAGCAGCGGCGCGCTCTACGGCGGCTTTTTGCACAACGTGGTCCAGCGCGTGGCGCAGTATATCTGCGACACCACCGTGGTGGATTTTGTCGCCCATCATGAGCTACGCATCGACCATGTCTACGAGACGTTCTACACCCTCATCATGGGGTTGTTGATGTATATCCGCACGCACCCCGATGTGCCCGACGAGACGGTCAAGGAAATCATCGCCTCGACACTCCACATCGAGGGCTATACCGCCAAGTATCCGGAGCGCAAGCCCCGGAACTGACGACATTTGGCCAAACTGCCCGCGATCAGAAGAGGGGCCGCGGGCGTGTGAAAGGAGAGCAGCATGCTGTTCGATGTTTGGGGTAGCGATACCCTTATCCACTGGGCCGGCTGGGCCATGGTCTTTATTGGCCTGATCGTGCTCAACGAGGTCGGCCGCCGCACCAAGCTGGGCGCGGCAATCATCTTTGGCGTGGCTCCGCTGGCCATGACCATCTACTGCGTCGCCATCGCCATCGGCGTTTCGCAGGGCGCCGGCTGGGCGCTCACCAACCCCACCCACGTGTATCAGAACAGCTGGTTCCACTACGCCAAGGTATACGCGGCGCTGGCCGGTTGCTGGGGCTTCATCGCCATTAAGTACCAGTGGGGCAAGATTGGCAAGGCGCATTGGTTCCGCGCGTGGCCGTTTGTGATCGTCGCCATCAACATCATGATCGCCGTCGTGTCCGACTTCGAGAGCGCCTATCACTTCTTTGTCCTGGGCCAGTCCACCTGGGTCACCTCCGAAGGTGCTACGCAGCTGGCCGGCTGGAACAACGTGTTCAACGGCATCGCGGGTATCATTAACATCTTCTGCATGACCGGTTGGTGGAGCGTCTACGCCTCCGAGGATCAGACCGACATGCTGTGGCCCGACATGACCTGGGTCTACATCATCGCCTACGATATCTGGAACTTCTGCTACACCTACAACTGCCTGCCCACCCACTCCTGGTTCTGCGGCTTTGCGCTGCTGCTGGCGCCCACCGTCGCCGCCTTTATCTGGAACAAGGGCGGCTGGATCCAGAACCGCGCCTTTACGCTGGCTATTTGGTGCATGTTTGCCCAGGTGTTCCCGTACTTCCAGGAGGAGTCCATCTTTGTGACCCACTCCACGCTCGACCCCGGCGCCGCTACCGCGGTCTCAATCGCCGCACTGGTCGCCAACGTCGCCGCGATCATCTACATCGCCTACCGCGCCAAGAAGCTCGGCCGCAACCCCTACAAGCAGGATGTCTTTGAGGGCACCAGCGATTGGGAGAAGGCCACCGCCCGCCGCGCGAAGGTTGATTACGCGCACGCCGAGTAACGCGCCTGACGCAAACATCGCTTGAGCACGAAGCGGCATAGCCGGCTCCGCGCAACTCAACGCATTGCAGAGCCCCCGGAACGTGATTCGTTCGCGTTCCGGGGGCTTTTTGCTGCCGCGAGGATGCGGCTGAACAATGCACTCGGGTTAAATCGGAGCTTATATTTCGCATGCGCTTTATATGGCTCCGTTTTTGGGTACAGTGTTGTCCCGATATTGAGCTTGGGGGATATATGAAAGATGAGACGATGGGCCAAGAGGATGCGGCCCAAGATGCAGAAGCGTGTGCCGAAGCCCTGGAGAGCCTAGACCAGATCACGCTGGCCGAGATTGCGTTTGACGATTCGAACGTTGATGTGCAGGATGAGCCGGAAATCGAAGCGCAGCCCGATGATCAGGATGCAAAAGACGATGGCGCCGCGCCCACCGAAGGCGGGGCGGGGCACGAGAAATCCGAATGCGAGGCCGGCAATCAGCCCGAATCCGACACGGGCGAGGAAACCGTCTTGCTCGACAGCTTGCCGGCCGAGGATTCGCTGACCCGCGAGCTTCCTGGCCTGGGTTCCGCACCAGCCGTGGACGAGACCATCGCCATGGGCGATATTCCCCTGCCGTCCGTTCCCTCGGCACGCGAGGCCGAGGTTCGCCATCGCAAGATGTCGCCCAAGCACCGCAATCTGATGGTCGCCGGTGTCGTAGCCGTCGCGCTCGTCGCCGGCGGTGCAGGCTATGCTGCCTGGAACGGATATCAGCAAGAGCAGGCTGCCGCTGCCGCCGCCAATGCCCACACGATGATGTCAGTGCAGATTGGCGTGCATGCCGCGGGCCTCGACTGTTCCACCGGCTCCAAGATTCCCGTACAGGTGAGCGGTCAGGACGCTGATGGCTCCTCCGTGAGCGAAACACTCTATGTTGACGAGCACGGCCGCGGCATCAAACTGCTGCCCGGCGATTACACGCTCTCCATCGCCGCCTCCCCCATCGCGGCCGACGGCACCGTCTATACCGTCCCGACCACCAAGACGCAGGTCACCGTTAAGAGCGATGGACAGGATTTAAGTGCCCAGGCCACCTTTAAGCTCAAGGTGCCTTCGGCCGACACAGTGACTGACGACCAGATCGATGCCGCCGCCAAGTATGCCGAAGAGGGCGGTGCGAGCTCCGCCGCGGCTGCCAAAGTGCTCCAGCAGGCAGCAATCGCGCGGCGCGACGCCGCCGTCAATGCCGTGAGCGCGCAAAAGGCACAGGCATCCCGTGATGCTGACGCTCGCCACAAGGCAACTGACCTCTACCAGCTCGATATTCCCGTCGAGTGGTACGGCAAGGTCGAGACTTGGCAGAATGGCAGCACGCTATGCATCTATCTGGGCGACGACGCCAATACGCCGCTCGTGACGCTCGTCGCCGTGCGCGATGGCGAGACCTTTACACCCGACGACGGCGATACGGTTTTGGGTGCGGCCAATCTAGGCAACGGTTATACCGTCTACGCCAGCGGCCCCGTCTATCCGTACGTGGTGCCCCAGACCATCAACGGACGGACGCAGAACCCCGTGTCAACCTACCCCATGGACACGGCCATTGAGCTTGTCGAGCTTACGACCGGCAACCGCTACACCTATAGCCAGATCAAGAACGTACTGGTCGGCAAAGACGGCAAAGCCGACGCCGCGACCAAACTCGAGACCGACTACCTCGCCCAGATTCTCCTGCCGAGTATCAAAGCCCAGGACTAGCCTGGCGCAGCAAGGTGCTCCCCAACCGTGATGAAGGAGCCAGGAGGTCCTGACCCCACAGGTCCATAGATGATTAGGCAAGGAGCCACTTCCATGCGGGCACAACGTGGACCACACCGTGCTCGCATGGATTATCGGTCTGTTCATCCATGGTAACGATTGCCGACTCGCCAAGATCGAACTGGGCCATCGAGGCATCAAGCGCGGCAATTTCGCGCTCGCGCGTTTTCTCACTTGCCATATCCGCACTCACCTGAATCAGGCTATAAGCCCGCATGAGAAGCGCGTCCCCAGCCACAAAGTCCACCTCATGGCTTTTGCTCTTCTCTTTGATCAGCAGGCGGCAGACCGAGCCGGTCCTCACCGCGGGAGTCCCTCTTCTTAGCGCATTGAACACTGCGGTCTCGAGCCTCTGGCCCTGGTCCAATGCTGATGCGGGAGAGAATGCTCCAAACATCGCAGGGTCGACAGCGTAGACCTTAGACGCAGACCGCATGTTATTTGCCAGTGAACGCGTGAACTCCGGCACCGAAAACAGCAGGTAGGCGTCCTCGTAATACTCAAGTAAATCGCTGAGCGAATTGCGGCTGACGGGTATCTGCCTGCTCTTGAACTCGTTGTACACCTTGTTCACCGACAGCTCTCGTCCCGAAGATGCCATACACCGCGTCAGAAACAGCGAGGCCAAACGAGGATTCTTAACGTCGTAACGCTCAACGACGTCCATGGCGACCGTTCGCGACGCATATTCCTGTAGCAGCTGAATCGCGTCCGCAGGCGTCTGCTCAAGTGTCGCGATAAATCCCCCTCGCTCAAGATATCCGGCCAGATGATGTCGAAGCAACGCCGTGTCGCTCGAGGAAAAGGGCGCATCCGGACCAGGAGCGCTCCCGGTCTTATATCGGACGTATTCCGAAAAACTCAACGGGAAAAGCTCTCGTACAAGGGAACGGCCCCTGAACTCGCTCTTAAGTTCTGAGGACAGCATCTTAGAAGAAGATCCCGTCACATAGACGGTCGCTTTCTCCGTATCGACCACACGCCGCAAAAACGCACCCCATTCGGGAATTTCCTGGATCTCGTCAAAGAAAATGTAGGCACCCTCGGTTCGGGCAGCAGGATAGAGCGCATAAAACGTATCGAGCACGTCCGCCAGCAGCGATGGCTCATACGGACGCAAACGCTCATCCTCAAAATTGAAATAGAGCATCCGATCAAACTCGACACCTTGGCCCTGAAGCCGACGCATCTCCTGATACAGGCGATACGTCTTTCCGCAACGGCGAGCTCCCACAATCACATTCACGATGTTGTCGCGCTTTGGCTCCTGGGGGTTTCCCAGATCAAGGTCTCGCTCAAAAACCTGCGGAACTCCTTGTTGCTCAAAGTCCTTTATTTTCTGGGCCACCAAGTCGTTGAATGCCATGATTCTCCAATCTTGCTCTTTTGCTAATCAAGATTATACTGATTCTTGATTAGCGAGAGAGCAAGATTGCGTGCAACTTGATTAATAGATAATCAAGTTTTTCTGCTGCCCAGCATCAAGGCCCAGGACTAGCCGGCCGCAGCGAGGGCAGTCTTTTTGGGACGGGGGTCTTTTAGCTACTTTATTAACGCCACGGGTCGGCTTCGAACAGCGGCTCGCGCTCGGGGCGTCGGTCGCTGTAGGGGTCGTAACCGTCATCGTCCTCGTTCTCGGCACGGATGTAGGGGTCGCGCGGCTTGGGCGCCGGTTTGGACGTGGGCTTGGGCGCCGGCGCACTTGTTTTGATCTCGTCTTTCATCTGCATATCTCCTTGCCATGTACTCATGCTCAACATCAACGATTGTCGCACGAAAAAGGGCGGCGGACCCAATTGGATCCGCCGCCCTTGGCATTTAGAGACGGCTGGTAGATTTTAAGGCATGTCCCAAAAATCTACTCGGCGTCGGGGACCTCGTAGGTAGCCGCCGGCGTGTTGTCGCACACGACGGTAAAGCCGCCGTCCTTGTCGACATCGACTGTCACCTGATCGCCCTCGCGCACTGTGCCGTCGATGATGGCCGCCGCGATGGCGTCCACGACCTCGCGCTGGACCAGGCGCTTGAGCGGACGGGCACCAAAGACCGGGTCCAAACCGCCCACGGCGAGCATCTGCTTGGCCGCCGGGGTGACGGCAAGCGTCATGCGCTCCTTGGCCAGACGCGCGCGGACGTCGGCAAGCTGGATGTCGACGATCTTTTCGATCTGCGCCATACCGAGCGGATGGAACACCACGATATCGTCGATACGGTTGAGGAACTCGGGGCGGAAGGTCTGGGCCATGGCCGCGTCGACCTGATGGCGCATCTCCTCCTCGTCCTTGCCGGACAGATCGGCGATGGCCTTGGAGCCCACGTTGCTCGTCATGATGATAATCGTGTTCTTGAAGGACACCTGGCGACCCTGGCCATCGGTCAGACGACCGTCGTCGAGCACCTGCAGCAGCACGTTAAAGACATCCGGATGGGCCTTCTCCATCTCGTCGAGCAAGATTACGGAGTACGGACGACGGCGCACGGCCTCGGTGAGCTGGCCACCCTCGTCGTAGCCCACGTATCCCGGGGGCGCACCGATCAGACGCTGGACGCTGAACTTCTCCATGTACTCGGACATGTCGATACGCACAAGCGCGCGCTCGTCGTCGAACAGGCACTCGGCAAGCGCCTTGGCGAGCTCGGTCTTGCCCACGCCGGTGGGGCCCAGGAAGAAGAAGCTGCCGATGGGCTTGTCCGGGTCGGAGAGGCCCGCACGGCTGCGGCGCACAGCCGCGGCGACGGCGGAGACGGCCTCGTCCTGGCCGATGACGCGCTTATGCAACTCACCCTCCAAGCCCTTCAACTTGTCGAGCTCGCCCTGCATCATCTTGGAGACGGGCACGCCGGTCCAAGCGCTCACGACCTCGGCGATCTCATCGGAGGTCACCTGCTCGTTGAGGCCCTCGCCGTCCTGCTGCTTTTGTGCTTCGAGCGCAGCCTCGGAATCCTGAATCTGCTGCTGCAAACCCGGTATCACGGAGTAGCGCAGCTCGGACGCACGGCCCAGGTCACCGTTGCGCGTCGCGCGCTCCTCTTCGCTCTTGGCCTCGTCAAGCTGCCCCTTGAGCTCCTGCACGTGGTCGATGGCGTTCTTTTGGTTGAGCCAGCCGGCCTTTTGCACGTTGAGCTTTTCCTGGACCTCGGCGATCTCCTGGCGCAGGGCCTCCAGACGCTCCTTGGAGGCGTCGTCGGTCTCCTTCATGAGCGCCTGTTCCTCGATCTGCAGCTGGGTAAGCTGACGCGTGGTGGCGTCGATCTCGACCGGCATGCTGTCGAGCTCCATGCGTAGGCGGCTTGCGGCTTCATCGACCAGGTCGATGGCCTTGTCGGGCAGGAAGCGGTCGGCGATGTAGCGATCGGAGAGGTCGGCGGCGGCCACGAGCGCGCTATCGGTGATGTGCACGCCGTGGAAGATCTCGTACTTCTCCTTGAGGCCACGCAGGATCGAGATGGTGTCCTCGACGGTAGGCTCGCTCACCATAACGGTCTGGAAACGACGGGCGAGCGCCGCGTCCTTCTCGATGTACTTGCGGTATTCGTCGAGCGTGGTCGCGCCGATCGCATGCAGGTCGCCGCGGGCGAGCGCAGGCTTGAGGATGTTGCCGGCGTCCATGGAGCCCTCGGTGGCACCCGCGCCCACGATGGTGTGGAGCTCGTCGATGAACAGGATGACCTTGCCCTCGGATTTTTGCACTTCTTTGAGCACGGCCTTCAAGCGGTCCTCGAACTCGCCGCGGTACTTGGCACCGGCGACCAGCGCGCTCATGTCGAGCTCAATGAGGTCGCGGTCGCGCAGGGTGCTCGGCACGTCGCCGGCCACGATACGCTGGGCGATGCCCTCGACGATGGCCGTCTTGCCGACGCCCGGTTCGCCGATGAGCACGGGGTTGTTCTTGGTGCGGCGGGACAGGACCTGGATGGTGCGACGGATCTCGTCGGTACGGCCGATGACCGGGTCGAGCTTGCCGGCGCGGGCAAGGTCGCAGATATTGCGGCCGTACTGTTCCAGTGCCTCAAACTGGGTCTTGTCCTCGGCAGACGTCACGCGGTCATCGCCACGCAGCTCCTCGTAGACCTGCTCGATGCGCTCCTTGGTGACGCCGGCATCGCGCAGCACGCGGCCCGCCTCGCCCTTGTCCTCGGCAAGTGCCATCAGCAGATGCTCGGTCACCACAAAGCTGTCGCCCATCTTGGTGGCCTTCTTCTCGGCCTTCTCGATGACGCGGACGAGCTCGTTGGAAAGACCCATCTGCTGGCCCTCGCCCGAAACCTTGGGCGCGCGGTCGATGGCGTCCTGTGTGGAGCGTGCGAGCTGAGCTGGATCGGCACCGATGCGCTCGATAATCACGGAGATATTGCGTTCACCGGCACCGAGCAGGGCAGACAGCAGGTGAATCGGCTCCACCGCGCCGGCCTGCGCGTCGGCAGCCGTGCTCATGGCGGTCTGCAACGCCTCGCGCGACGTCATTGCTAGCTTATCGATTCTCATGGAATCACCTCTCTTGGGGTGGCCGCCCTACGGGGCGGCTTCACGTTGTTCGAGAAGTATTGTTGCCAGCTTTGTACGATCTTATACACAAATCTAAGTCTCTATATATAAGATTTTCTGAGTGCTCTCATGACATGGAAAATCACCACAAAGGGGACAGGCGCGCTCACCCGCTGCGGCCTCATCCCCTTACTATCTCAATCTGTAACATCTAGCGACTGTTTATGGCTCCAGATGTTACAAATCAAGATGAAATGACCAGCGGCGCCCGTTCGTCTCAATCTGTAACATCTACTCGGCAAATTAGGGTCTAACTGTTACAGATCGAGACAAACCAAGAACCACCACAAAGGTGCCCGTCCCCTTTGTGGTGGTCCAGAGAAGAATCAGCCCCGATTAAAAGAGGCGACATCAAGCCCAGTCTACGTTTGGCGATCCCAAGATCCAACGAGAACACAGCGACAAAATCGAGAGTCACCGATAGCCCGTTCTCGCAGATATAGATGGAGATTCAAGACAAGGGTGCCGGCTTAAACGGCTTAGCTATCGCACGCCACATTGTTCTCGTCATCGTCCCTGTCGTTTTTATAGTGCTTATAGTGAAAATAGCGGGTTTAGTGAGAATAGTATTGCACAAAACTCGTGAACTCAATTTTGACCCCTCGCCCAGAATGAGGGGAGGCAAATATTCCTATTAGAGATCAAATCGAAGCCCAATAGGGCCTTTTAGCCCTCTCATTCCGGGCGGTCGCTTTCTTTTGAATATTGTCGTAAGCTTGTATCATTTATCTTAATGATTGCATATTGCATGAGAGGTGCCCCACCGTGAAACGCTCCACCTATATCGGCCTGCTCGTCTTAGCGTTTGCAATTACCGCAGTCGGCGTGGGCATTATCTATCTCGCATTTCTCCCTGCCTCGGCAACGCAGGCGGCGGTTGAAACCGTAAGCTACCCCATCGAAATCCTCACCGATATCGTCAAACCCGATTCAATCACCGTCGATTTCGACGGTACGCCCGCAGCGCTTGGGGTCAGTAACTATCCCCGAATCGAACTTGGAGCCACGCGCTATACCCAAGATGAGCAGCTTATCGGCAAGGCAACCAGTTTACTCAAAGGCAAGACATTTAAGCGATGGTACGGCGCCGCAATATATCGAGCCAAGAAAGGCCAAATGAATGGCGGGTATTATTCGACCCTTGAACTCGATGCGGCAAACGGGAGCAGACTGTGCAACGTTTCATACGACCCCGGCTACGTGGACAACGAAGGGCCGGGAGTCTATATCTCGGATGGCAACGTGATCTACGTCATGGAAGGCGACCAGACGGCAGTCGTCGATTTTATGGATCGGTGTACCGAGGATGCCTACGAACAAACTTGCGAGCCCGATCCACAGACAGCGCGCGACAGTGGCTCAGCACGCACTTGGCTATTTGACGATGAAATAACCTGGGCCCCATCGAAATAAGGACCCGCCAGGCAGGCACCTTTGTGGTGGTTTCGGTTCCGATGTTCCACTGTCTCGATCTGTAACATCTAGCGGCCCTTTTCAATCCTAGATGTTACAGATCGAGATGAAATGATCGGCGGCGATTGTTTGTCTCAATCTGTAACAGCCGCTCGTCAAATAGGGGCCCAGATGTTACAGGTCGAGACAAACGGAACCACCGCAAAGGCGCCTACCCCTTCATGGTGGTTTTCGACAAAAGAAGCCGCCCCGATAACAGAGGCGGCATCAAGCAAGTCTATTTATTAGCGTCCCTCAAGACCCAACGAGAACGTCGCGGTAGCCCCTGCCACACCTTTCCCTCGGGCGACCCTCGCGAAGCGCGTGAGCACGAGGGAAAGGTGTGGCAGGGGCGTACGGCAGAGTTACTCGGCAGCGGCCTTGAACTTGTTGTAGTTGATCAGGCAGCCGGACTTGACGATGGCACGCTCCTCTGCCGTCATATCGGCAATATAGAGCTTAATCTGCTCGACCGCACCGTCGGCGCGCACCACGTAGGCGGCGATGTTCTGCAGATCGCCGTCGAGCGCGGCGCGGACACCCGGCACAAAGACGTAATCGCCCACCTCAAAGTTGGGCTCGGCCTCCATCTGGAAGGGCACCATGCCCCAGTTCATCACGTTGGATCGATAGCGCTTGGTGGCGTACTCGTGGACGATGTTGGCCAGGCCGCCGATCACGCGCTGGCAGCTCGCGGCCTGCTCGCGGGCGGAACCGTCGCCCGGCTTCTTGGCGTAGAGCATGGAGCCATACTCGGTCGCTTTGGCATCGGCCGCGACACCCGCGCCGGCCAGCGCCTCAAACACGCCCGCAAGCTCGGCGTCGAGCGCCGCCAGGTCGCCCGCCGCCTCACCGACAACGCGGCGCTTTTCCACCGCGTCGACCTCCTTGGAGCGACCCACGTAGGCAGGGTCCCGGCGGCTGAGCGTAAACTCGGCCAGGCCCAGCGGGTTGGAGCGGAAGGAGCTCGTCTCGCCCGAAGGAATGAGCTCGTCGGTCGTGGTGACCGGATCCATGATCTTGGAGCACACCTTGAGCAGGATGTCGTCGCCGAGGGGCTCCATCGCGGGCCACGGCTTGATGTTGGGGCCTTCGACCAGCTCGTCGGCAGGCTCCGCCTTGCCAAAGCCCCAGTACACGCGCTTCTTGTAAGGAGCGTCGTCAAAGGTGTACTCGCAGGCCTCGTCCCAGGTCTCCTCGGGCAGGTCGGTCGCCGACGTCAGGACGCCGCCGTTGGCAGCCGTCGCCGCAATGGAGCGGGCGTCCATCAGGGCCACGGCACTCAGCTGGCCATTACCCGGCTTGGAACCCTCGCGGTTGGGGAAGTTGCGCGTGGTGTGGCGGATGGATAGGCCGTTGTTGGCAGGCGTGTCGCCGGCGCCAAAGCACGGACCGCAGAACGCCGTGCGAACGATCGCACCGGCTTCCATGAGGTCGTAGATGTAGCCGCGGCGTGTAAGCTCGAGCGCCACGGGTTGGCTTGTGGGGTAGACCGACAGCGAGAACTCGCCGCAGCCGGTGTTGGCGCCCTTGAGCACGCGGGCAGCCTGGACCACGGAGTCGTAGTTGCCGCCCGAGCAGCCGGCGATAACGCCCTGCTGCACGTGCAGCTTGCCGTCGACGATCTTGTCGAGCAGGCTAAAGTGCGTCTTGCCCTCGCCGATCTTGGCGGCCTCGAGCTCCACCTCGTGGAGGATGTCCTCGAGGTTCTCGTTGAGCTCGTCGATCTCAAAGCCGTTGGAAGGATGGAACGGCAGCGCGATCATGGGCTTGATGCTCGACAGGTCGACCTCGACACAGCCGTCGTAGTAGGCAACATCGGCAGGCTTGAGCTCGCGGTAGTCGTCGCCGCGGCCGTGCATGGTCAAAAACGCGCGCGTGTCCTCGTCGGTGGCCCAGATGCTCGACAGGCAGGTGGTCTCGGTGGTCATGACATCGACGCCGTTGCGGTAGTCGGTCGTCATGCTCGCGATGCCGGGGCCCACAAACTCCATGACCTTGTTCTTGACGTAGCCCTTGGCAAAGACAGCGCGAATGATGGCGAGCGCCACGTCGTGCGGGCCGACGCCAGGACGCGGGGCGCCCGTGAGGTAGATGGCGACGACGCCGGGATAGGCGACATCGTAGGTGTCGCGCAGCAGCTGCTTTGCCAGCTCGCCGCCGCCCTCGCCCACGGCCATGGTGCCCAGAGCGCCGTAGCGGGTGTGCGAGTCGGAACCCAGGATCATCTTGCCGCAGCCGGCGAAGTTCTCGCGCATAAAGGAGTGGATGACGGCGATGTGCGGCGGAACGAAGATGCCGCCGTACTTCTTGGCCGCGGAAAGGCCAAAGACGTGGTCGTCCTCGTTGATGGTGCCGCCCACGGCGCACAGCGAGTTATGGCAGTTGGTGAGCACGTAGGGCAGCGGGAACTGCTCCATGCCCGAGGCGCGCGCCGTCTGGATGATGCCGACAAAGGTGATGTCGTGGCTCGCCATGGCGTCGAAGCGAATCTTGAGCGCCTCGGGGTCTCCGGACGTGTTGTGTGCCTGAAGGATCGAATACGCGATGGTGCCACGCTTGGCATCCTCGGGCGTCTGCGTAATACCGCGCTCGGCAGCCTCGGCCGCAGGCACAACCTCGCTGCCGCCGCGCAGGTAGATGCCGTCCTCGTACAGCTTGACCATACTGTCTCCCACTCTGCCCGAAAGGCTCGGGCGCATAGCATACATTCGTTCAATATCGTGCCATAGAACGGTTGCGAGTGGGTTACGAATCTGCACGTTCACTTTATCTCGGTAAAGTAAAGGACGAGCCCAGTGTGGGGCCGGCAGATTTGGTGCAAGAGTGTCCCTTTCGACTAGTCATTTAAGAACGTCCCCAATGACTACAAAAGCCCGCCAGAGCGAGCAAGGCAACGCCGCAGGTAGAGGACGGATAGCGAGCGACGTCCAGAGCGAACAAGTTGGCATGAAAAAGGCGAGGCATTGACCTTCTGGTCATGCCTCGCCCTTTGAATGACAAATTGTCGCCCTGGGCGGCGCGCAGCGTCGGCCGGTTACGGCGTTTGGTAAAACGCCGTAACCTAGAGATCCCCGCCGGCACCCAGCAGCTTGCGCATGACCTGTTCGGGGTTAACCGAGCCGTCGCGCGGGGCCAGGGCGGTGATCTTCTTCTGCATCTTGTACTCATGAAGCTCGTCCTCGAGCTGGCGCACGCGGGCGCGGAGCTTTTCGTTCTCGCGCTCGCGCTCCTCGGCACGCTCCTTCATATCGAGGATGCGCACCACGCCGGCAAGGTTGATACCCTCGTCGGTCAGCTGGTTGATGAGCTCCAGGCGCTCGATATCGGCACGCGAATACAGACGCGTGTTGCCGCCCGAGCGCTGGGGGTTCACCAGGCCCTTGGACTCGTAGACGCGCAGAGTCTGCGGATGCATGCCGGTCAGCTCGGCCGCCACGCTGATCATGTACAGCGGTTTGTTCCTATTGTCCTCGGCCATGCTACCTGACCCCTTTCCGTCTCGTTATCGTCCATCATAAGCCCGCGGGCGTGGTCGTGCGCCGCGACCGCCCTAGTACGTCGCCTTGTAACGATTGACCTTCTCGCGATAGTCGCGCGTGTCGGCCTCGCGCAGCTTGGTCATGGCATCGCGCTCGTCATCAGACAGGTTCGTGGGAACCTGCACCTTGATCTCGACGAGCAGCGCGCCCGTACGGCCACGGTGCTTAACGTCGGGCGCGCCCATCTCCTTAAAGCGGAACTTCTTGCCCGTCTGGGTACCCGCGGGCACCTTCAGACGAACCGTCGCACCGCCAGGTGTGGGCACATCCACCGTGCAGCCGAGCGCCGCCTCGTAGACCGAGACCGGTACCTCCATGGTCACGTCGGCGCCCTTGCGCTTAAACAGCGGGTGCTCCTCCACGTGCGTGGTCACGACCAGGTCGCCGCGCTCGCCACCCGCAACGCCATACTCGCCGCGACGCTTGTAGCGCAGCTTGCCGCCGTCGACCGCGCCCGCAGGCACCGAGACCGTAATGGTCTGCTGCTCGCCTGTCGAGGGAATGCGATAGGTGACCTTGTGCGTCACGCCGCGGAACGCGTCCTCGGCCGAAACATCGACGGTCAGCGACAGGTCGCCGCCCTTGCGAGCACGGCTGCGGCCCGCGCCGGCACCGGCAGCGCCCGCAGCCCCGGCAAAGCCCGAGCCCCAATCGCTGCCCCAAGCGCCGTTGCCGCTAAAGATGCTGTCGAAGATATCGCCCCAGCCGCTGGCGCCCGCGCCGGCACCGTAGCCGCCGCCATACGCGCCGCCCGCGCCCGGCATGCCGCCAAACATGAGCATCTGGTCGTACTCTTTGCGCTTCTTCTCGTCCGAAAGCGTCTCGTAGGCCTCGCTGATCTCCTTAAACTTGGCCTCGTCGCCGCCGGCATCGGGGTGATATTTTTGCGCGAGCTTGCGAAACGCACTCTTAATCTCTTTGTCGGAGGCGCTCTTGGATACGCCCAGGATGTCATAGAAGGTTTTGCCTGCAGCCATCGTAGCTCCTCTCCTGTTATATCCGCCGCCCCTGCGGACGGCGGCTCATGCTTTCATATGGCACTAGGCCAGAAAGGGCCCCGGGTGTTGCCCCGGGGCCCTTCTCAATTACTCCTCGGTGCTCTCGGCCGTATCGGCCGCGGCATCCTCGGGCGCCGCTTCGGGCTCCGGTGCGGGGCGCTTCTCGCCACCGTAGGTCACCGTCACCATCGCGGAACGCAGGATGCGGTCCGCCATGCGGTAGCCCCTCTGGTACACATCGTTGACGGTCTCATCGTACTGCGATGCGTCCTCGACGCGACCCACAGCCTGGTGCTCGAGCGGATCGAACGCCTCGCCCTTGGGGTCGATGGGCTCAACGCCCTCGTGCGCAAACACATCGAGCAGCTTGGCATGCACCGCGTCGACGCCGTCGACGAACTGCTTAAAGTCATCGGCAAGCTCCTGGCTGCGGGCATGGTCAATCGCACGCTCGATATCGTCGACCACCGGCAGCAGCGCAGTGACGAGCTTCTCGGTCGCGCGCTCGCGCTCGGCGATACGCTCATTGGCGGTGCGGCGACGGAAGTTCTCCCAGTCGGCCTGCAGACGGGCGGTACGCTCCGTGGCGTCCTTTGCCTTGTCCTCGGCGGCCTTCTGGGCCTCTGCCGCAGCATCGAGCTCGCTGCGCACGTCGGCGAGCTCCTTTTGGGCCTGCTCGAACTTGAGCTTAAAGTCGTTGTCGGCGGCTTCCTCACCGGCGCGGATAGCAGCTTCCACCATCTCGTCCTCGGTCATCGTCGCCTCCTTGTTGGAATCCTCTACCTGGTTCTCGACAGCCTCGGCGGCCGCGGCCTCGTTGGCCTCGGTATCGTCGACGGCCTCTACGGGAATCTTCACGTCCTTCTCCTCAGAGTCAACGGGGGCGGCGCCAGCGGCAGCCGCCTCCGTGCGAGCTTTACGGGCGGACATGATTACTTGTCCTCGTCGTCCACAACCTCGTAGTCGGCGTCGACGACGTCATCGTCGGCAGGCTGGGCGCCGGCGGCGCCGTCGGTCTGCTGCTGAGCGTCGGCGTAGACAACCTGAGCCAGCTCGTAGGCCACGGACTGCAGGGACTCGCCGGCGGCCTTGATGGCCTCGACGTCAGAGCCCTCGAGCGCCTTCTTAGCGTCGGCGATAGCGGCCTCGGCCTTGGACTTCACGTCGGCGGAAACCTTGTCACCGAGCTCGTTGAGGGTCTGCTCGGTGGAGTAGCACAGGCTGTCGGTCTGGTTGCGAACCTCGACCTCTTCCTTCTGCTTCTTGTCCTCCTCGGCATGAGCCTCGGCGTCCTTGACCATGCGATCGACTTCGTCGTCGGAAAGCGCGGTGGAGCCGGAGATGGTGATCTGCTGCTCCTTGCCGGTGCCCTTGTCCTTAGCGGAAACCTTGACGATGCCGTTGGCGTCAATGTCGAAGGTGACCTCGATCTGCGGCACGCCGCGGCGGGCAGCCGGGATACCGGTCAGCTGGAACTTACCGAGCGACTTGTTGTCGCGGGCAAGCTCGCGCTCGCCCTGGAGCACGTTGATCTCGACGCTGGTCTGGTTGTCGGCAGCGGTGGAGTAGACCTCGGTCTTGGAGGTCGGGATCGTTGTGTTGCGGTCGATCATCTTGGTCATGATGCCGCCCATGGTCTCGACGCCCAGCGACAGCGGGGTAACGTCGAGCAGCAGGATGCCCTCGACGTCGCCGGTGAGCACGCCGCCCTGGACGGCAGCGCCGTCGGCAACGACCTCGTCGGGGTTCACGGACATGTTGGGCTGCTTGCCGGTCATGGTCTTGACGAGCTCCTGGACGGCGGGCATACGGGTGGAGCCGCCGACGAGGATGACCTCGGTCAGATCGGAGAGCTTAAGCTTGGCGTCGCGCAGGGCGTTGGTGACAGGCTGCTTGCAGCGCTCGAGCAGGTCGCGGGTGATCTTCTCGAACTCGGCGCGGGTCAGCGTGTAGTTGAGGTGCAGCGGGCCGGACTGGTTCATGGTAATGAACGGCAGGTTGATGGTGGTCTGCTGGGCGGCGGAGAGCTCCTTCTTGGCGTTCTCGGCAGCCTCCTTCAGACGCTGCAGGGCCATGGGGTCCTGACGCAGGTCGACACCGTTCTCCTGCTGGAACTTATCGGCCATCCAGTCGATGACGCGCTGATCCCAGTCGTCGCCGCCCAGGTGGTTGTCGCCCGAGGTGGACAGAACCTCAAACACGCCGTCGGCGAGGTCGAGGATGGAGACGTCGAAGGTGCCGCCACCCAGGTCGAAGACCAGAATGCGCTGGTCAGTGCCCTGCTTGTCCAGGCCATAGGCCAGAGCAGCAGCGGTCGGCTCGTTGACGATACGCTTGACGTTGAGGCCGGCGATCTTACCGGCGTCCTTGGTGGCCTGACGCTGGGCGTCGTTGAAGTAGGCCGGGACGGTGATGACGGCGTCGGTGACGGTCTCGCCCAGATACTTCTCGGCGTCGGCCTTCATCTTTGCGAGCGTCATGGCGCTCACCTGCTCGGCGGTGTAGTCCTTGCCCTCGATGTCGACGACGGCACGGCCACCCTGGCCCTCCTTGACCTCGTACGGCACGGTCTTGATCTCGGAGGTGCACTCGGAGTACTTGCGGCCCATGAAGCGCTTGATGGAGAACACGGTGTTCTTGGGGTTGGTGACAGCCTGGTTCTTAGCGGCCTTACCCACGACGCGGTCGCCGTCGGCACGGAAGCCCACGACAGACGGGGTGGTGCGGTCGCCCTCGGCGTTCACGATAATGGTCGGAGAACCGCCCTCGAGAACGGCCATTGCGGAGTTAGTAGTACCAAGGTCGATACCAAGAATCTTGCCCATTAGAAATTCCCTCTCTCTTGTGCGTTTGCACCGACTCGGCGGTCTGCCGAGCGGTGTTTCGGCTTGTCTTTCAGGATGTAGTGTATCCCCTTATGGGCCGGAATATACAAAATCTAAGTCAATTCATATAAGATTTCTTATCTCTGAGAGTTTAGGTTCTCAAATACGCAGGTAGATACGCTGTTTGAGTTCTCGACAGATCTATTGAGATCTATGTAGAGTTGACTGAGGTGCGAGCCTGAAGCCGTGCCCCGTTTTGGACGTGAATTACGGGATGCGGTTTCCGCAAGCACGCTCAATCGCCCTTAATTTCAAGTCACCTATAGCTAACATTTGCGCAGCTCAACGGCCTTACCTGCATATTTTTTAGTAAGCCGTGGCATACTCGGCGAACGGTATGAAGATGCCGGTCAGAGGGTATTGCAAACGGTCGCTCCCGTGGTATGTTTTTGCCCGAATCAAACCGACGCGCATCGCCTGTAGCGTCGGTCAACAGAGAGGAAACTACCATGGCTCATCCCGTAATTGATGCCGACGAGTGCATCGCTTGTGGCGTTTGCGTCGACTCCTGCCCCGCTGGCGTTCTGGAGCTCCAGGACGTCGCTACCGTCGCTGACGAGGATTCCTGCGTCGCCTGTGGCGCTTGCCAGGACGCTTGCCCCGCCGGCGCGATCACCGAGATCGTCGAGGAGTAACAACTCCCCCACTTGCACACTCACAAGTACACCGTGCACAAAAAGGAGGCCTCCGCATCGCCGCGGAGGCCTCCTTTTGCATTCGTCGTTACTAGGACAGGTCATCTTCGTAGGGCATCAGATCTGCCAGATAGCCCTTTTCCTTGAGCATGGTCTCGATCTCGTCGAGAGTTTGCTCGTCTTCTGCCGCAATGCGATGGAAGTGATAGCCGCTGGTCACCGTCAGCAGCGGAAAGCTCTTGCCGCTCTCGATATCGTGCAGGTAGCGCTCAACATCGCGACGATTGCGGATGTCCAGGTCGGCCGTGATCTTGCCGTACACGCGGTGGTTGACGATCACGTTGAGCACGGCACCGCCGGCGTCAACGATGCTCGTGAGCTCATCGCCTGCCTGCTCCACGCCGTGGCGAACCTTGACCAAGCGCGTGGGCACGGCGGGGCTGCTGGGGGCCTCCTGTAGTACATAGCCGCGATTGGTGGCGACGATATCGTGCCCGTCGGCGCGCAGCAGGGCGATGTCCTGCACCACGACCTGACGGCTCACGCCCACCTCGCGGGCAAGCGCACTGCCCGAGACAGGATCTTTGGCTCTCTCGAGCACGGCCATGATGGAACGGCGACGCTCGCGGGCGTCCATTATTTACCGTCCAGCAGACGCAGGTGCTTGAGCGAGAGGTCAAGAATCGGCGCGGAGTGCGTCAACGCCCCCGAGCTGATAAAGTCAACGCCCAGGTCGGCGAGCGCGCGGATATTGTTGGTGTCCACGTTGCCCGAGCACTCGGTCTTGGCACGACCGGCGATAAGCTCAATCGCGGCAGCCATGTCGTCGTGGGTCATGTTGTCGAACATGATGATATCGGCACCGGCCTCCACGGCCTCGTGCACCATATCCAGGCTCTCGCACTCGATCTCGACCGTCGTGGTAAACGACGCATGGGCGCGCGCCATCTCGATCGCACGCGTCACGCCACCGGCGGCGTCGATGTGGTTGTCCTTGAGCATGACAGCCGTCGACAGGTTGTAACGGTGGTTGCTGCCACCGCCGATCTCGACTGCGGCCTTCTCGAAGACACGCATGCCCGGCGTGGTCTTGCGCGTGTCGACAAGCACGGTCTTGGTGCCCACGAGCGCAGCCGCCATCCGATGTGTGTAAGTAGCGATGCCGCTCATGCGCTGCAGGTAGTTGAGCGCCACGCGCTCGCCCGAAAGCAGCACGCGCGCGTCGCCGCGCACCTGGCCCACGTGATCGCCGGCGTGTACCTCGTCACCGTCAGCAACATCAAACAGCACCGAACTCTGCGGATCCAGCAGCTCAAAGGTGCGGGCGAATACGTCCAGGCCGGCGATAATGCCGTCGGCCTTGGCGATGAGCTCCACCGTGGCGGGGCGCGCCGTGGGGCACACGCTCGCCGTACTCACGTCCTCAAACGTGATGTCCTCGCGCAGAGCCTGCAAAATCAGATCATCGACGACGAGCTTCATGGTAATGGGATTCATGGTCTACTCCTCCACGGCCTGCGTGCCGGCGGCACGGGCCAAATCATCGATTGCAAGGGTATCGGCGCTCAGGGCGCGGTGACGCCCGTCAAGCGCGGGCTCACCGGCCTGCTCCACGGCCAGCGACTCGCCGGTGCGCATGTACCACGCGGCGCGGCGGCCCCAGACCAGCGCCTCGAGCAGGCTGTTAGAAGCCAGGCGGTTCTTGCCGTGCACGCCATTGCAGGCCGTCTCGCCGGCGGCGTAGAGCTCGGGCATCGAGGTGCGGCCGTCCTTGTCGACCCATACGCCGCCCATAAAGTAGTGCTGCGTGGGAGTGACGGGAATGGGCTCGTCCAGGATGTCGCGGCCGTCCTCCAGGCAGCGCGCGCGGATATTGGCAAAGTGCCCGGTCACCACGTCGCGATCGACGGGGGCAAAGCTCAGCCATTCGTGCTCGGTGCCGTCCTGCTTCATCTGCTCGCGGATGGCGGCGGCGACAACGTCGCGCGGCTGCAACTCGTCGGTAAAACGGTCGCCGGCGGCATTGAGCAGAATCGCGCCCTCGCCGCGGCAGCTTTCGCTGATTAGGAACGTGCGGCCCGGCTGCGGCGAGAACAGACCCGTGGGGTGAATCTGCACGTAGTCCAGGTGCTCCATCGCGATGCCGTGCTCCTGCGCGATGTAGCAGGCGTCACCGGTGAGCTGCGGGTAGTTGGTCGAGTGGTCGTACACGCCACCGATACCGCCCGTTGCCCACAGCGTATGGCGGGCATGGATCTTAAACGGCTTACCGGCACGCACGCCCTCGGCGGCATTTGCCAGCTCGTCGGCGGGGCGAGCTGAATCGTCCTCGTCCACGGCGACGGCGACGACGCCGGTGCACACCGTGGCGCCATCGCGCTCGGCGGTCAGGATGTCGGTCATGGCAACGTGTTCGAGAATCTGCACGTTATCCAGCTTGCGAACAGCCTGGAGCAGCTTGGTCGTAATCTCCTTGCCCGTAATATCGGCATGGAAGGCGATGCGCGGGCGGCTGTGCGCGCCCTCGCGGGTAAAGTCGAGGCTGCCGTCGGCCTTACGCTCAAAGTCCACGCCCATGGCCAGCAGGTCGTTGATGACCGAGCGGCTCGAGCGAATCATGATGTCAACACTCTCGCGGCGGTTCTCGTAATGGCCGGCGTGCATGGTGTCCTTAAAGAAGGCATCGTAGTCCGAGCCTTCGGGCAGCACACAAATGCCGCCCTGCGCGAGCATCGAATCGCACTCGTCAACAGCGCCCTTGGAGAGCATGATTACGCGCGTGCTCGTCGGCAGATTGAGGGCCGCGTATAGGCCTGCCACGCCGCAGCCGGCAATGACGACATCGCACTCCATGTCGGAGTATTGCTTGGTTTCCACAGGAATCCTCTCCCTTGTACTGTGGCATAAGGGATGGTCCCTCATGTCACATTGGCTTAGTGTGCCGCGTACTCGAGCATGCGGTCGAGCGTGAGCTTGGCCTGATCGGCGGCCTCATCCGACACGCCAATCTGCACCTCGCCCTCGCCCGTCTCCAGGCAGTGCACGAGCTTTTCGAGCGTGATGAGATCCATGTTGACGCAGGTGGGTTGAACCGCAGGGAAGTAGAACTTCTTGCCGGTGCCCTGGCAGCGGCGCTCGAGTTCGTAGAGCACGCCGCGGACCGTTACGATGATGAATTCGCTCGCGTCCGACTCCTCGGCGTACTTGATGATGCCGGCGGTGGAGCCGATGTAGTCAGCCTCGGCCAGGACGTCGGCCTTGCACTCGGGGTGCGCCAGCACGAGCGCGTCGGGGTGCGCCTCCTGCGCGTCGACGATCTGCTCGACGGTAATGATGTGATGACGCGGGCAGTAGCCGTTGTTGAGGATGACGTGCTTTTGGGGCACCTGCTCGGCTACGAAGCGGCCCAGGTTTTGGTCGGGAATGAACAGGACGTGCTGCTGCGGCAGCTCGGACACGATCTTAACGGCGTTGGAGCTGGTGACGCACACGTCGCTCCAGCTCTTGATCTCGACCGTGGAGTTGACGTAGCAGACGACAGCCAGGTCGTCACCGTACTCGGCGCGGGCGGCGTCGACCGTCTCGCGCTTGACCATGTGCGCCATGGGGCAGTCCGCGCCCGGCTCGGGCAGCAGCACGGTCTTGGTGGGGTTGAGCAGCTTGGCGCTCTCGCCCATAAACTCCACGCCGCACAGCACGATGGTCTGCTGCGGCAGACTCTTGGCGAGCTTAGCCAAGTAGAAGCTGTCACCGACGTAATCAGCCACGGCCTGCACCTCGGGCACCACATAGTAGTGCGCCAGGATCACCGCGTCACGTTGGGTTTTTAATTGCTGAATGGCCTCGACGAGCTCTGCGGGCACCAGTGCCGCGCGCTCCGTTGCCGTCGTTGCCGATGCTAGGCCGGCCGCGATATCGCGTGCAAGCTCCGACGCATCCATGTTCGCGCTCTGTGCCATCAAGGCCCCTCTCTTTTGGCGAATCTTGGGGCTTTAGTATGACACCTAGGTTTACAGCTGACAAGACAGCTGTAAACCTAGGTGTAAAGTTGAAATAAAGATTCAATCATATGGCAGGTCCATTTTCGAACTGACAAGCTGAGGATAGCCGAGCTCTCGATAGCGCAGGAGGCATCTTTCGCCACCGCAATACCGCTCGGCGCGAGTTGCACGACGTGGGGCGCAAATGGGACACGCCTCCGCGAGCGGTCCGCACCCAATGTGGCAAAATCGAACTACTAAGGGGGCTCAGAATGCTCAAGATTATTGCCTGCGACGATGATGTCGCTTTTCTAGATAGACTGCACCGGATGATCGACCGTTGGTCGACCGAGACGGGCACGGCGGTCGATGTTGCGCTCGTCACGCGCGGCGAGGACCTGCTGGCCCGCCATGCCGCATCGCGCGCCGACATCATCTTGCTCGATATGATCATGCCACTCGTCAACGGCATGGACACCGCGCGCGAATTGCGCCAGGCCGATACCGCCGTGCGCCTGGTGTTTCTCACCCCGTCGCCCGAGTTTGCACTGGAGTCCTACGAGGTCCGTGCCTTCGACTATCTGCTCAAGCCCGTGACTTACGAACGCCTGGCGCAGTTGCTCGACGAGCTTTCGAGCATGCGCCCGGCGGCAACCGACGAGCTCGTGATCAAAACTTCCTTTGGCTACCACGCCCTGCGCCTGTCCGACATCGAATATGCCGAGGCGCGCAACAAGCACGTGGTCTTCCACCTGCGCGACGGACGCGATATCGAGGCACTCGAGTCATTCCGCAGCGTCGAGGACCGTTTGGCGCAAAATGCCACCTTCTTTAAATGCCACCGCAGCTACCAGGTCAACCTGCGCAATATCGATCACTTTGGCCGCACGGACATCGTCATGCGCTCGGGCGCGTGCATCCCGCTTTCGCGCAGCTGCAAGCAGGGATTCCAAGACGCCTACTTTGCGGTTCGCTTTGAGGGTGGGAGACACTGATGGTCTCCTCGGTCGAAATGGTCCTTTGGGCAATCCACCACGCCACGACGCTGCTCTTTGGCGTCTTTGCCTCGGCGGCGCTGTGCGGTATCGAGATCAACCGGCGTCATGCGCTTGAACTGGTGCTGGTCGGTGCCGTAACCGGATGCGCATTTGGCCTCGCCAATGCCGTCGGCGGCGAGCTTTTCGCCCGCCAGGCATATCCGCTCGTCGTGCATCTGCCGCTCGTCATCTATTTGTGCGCCCGCTACCGCCTGAGCCCGCTGCTTGCCGCGCTCGGCATTACGAGTGCCTATCTGAGCTGCCAGTTCAGCAACTGGATGGGCATCGCCGCCTTTGCCGCAACCGATTCTCAGATCGCGTACTATCTGGCGCGCATCGCGACCACACTCGCCGTCTTTGCCGTCCTGTTGCATTGGGCCGGCGACATCGGTCCGCGCTTGGCGATTAAAAGCACCACCGAGCTGGGCATCCTTTTAATCCTGCCACTCGTCTATTACGTCTTTGACTATGCCACCAACGTCTACACCACGCTGTTCCACTCGGGCTCGGTGGTGACGGTTGAGTTTTTGGCATTTGCGCTCTGTGCCTTCTATCTTATGTTTCTTGCCGTTTACCTGCGCGAATACGAAGAAAAGGAAACCGCCGAGCGAGAGCGCTGGATGCTCGAAACCCGCGACAGCGCCGCCATCAAAGAGCTCGAGGCTTGGCGTCAATCTGGGCGCGAGCTGTCGATTCTTCGCCACGATATGCGCCACTTCCTACGCGGCCTGGCCGCTTTAATTGAGGAGGGCCACACCGACGAGGCGCTCAAACGCATCGACGAGCTCTGCGAAGCCGGCGACCGCACCGCCGTACGCCGCTTCTGCGCCAACGAAACCGTAAACATCGCGCTTTCGTCATTTAACTCGGATATCAATAGAAACGGCATTACCGCCAACCTGCGCGCCGCCGTACCCGGAACCATCCACGTAGGTGACGCCGACCTGTTTAGCGTGCTCTCAAATGCCTTGGAAAACGCTATCACCGCCGCAAGCGCCGCACCCCAAGGAAAGCGATTCGTCGACTTTGACCTGCGATTAGAGGACGGCCAGCTGCTGCTGTTAGTTTCCAACACGTTTGACCGCGCGCCGCGCATGGTCGACGGCATGCCCGTGACCCGGCATGCGGGCCACGGCTTTGGCACCAAGAGCATCAAACTTGCCGTGGAGCGCATGAACGGCAACTGTCAGTTCCGCATTAACGGCAATCGGTTTGAGCTGCGTGCTGTGATGTAGAAGTGCGGCGCCGATCTCGAGGCGTGCCTTGCCCGCCAGACAATCGCTCGCCGGCGCCAATCCGCTACAGCGGAGCGGCCGCCGGGGTCAGCTGCTTGATGTATGCCCACATGCGCTGCTTGGCGGCTTTGTCAGTGAGCGCCGCCTCAAAACCGTCGAGCGCGAGCACGCGGCGACCCTGCACATGGGCGACCAAGCCGGGCTTGAGCATGGCGGTGTCGAAGTCATCGATCGCCACGAGCATATCGGCGTAGGTCTCGCGCATAGCGTCAGCCGCGTTGTTGTCGAGCAGTAGCACCGCCTCGGGGTCCAAAGCCTCAAGCGCCTCACGGAACAGCTCGCACGGCAGAGTCTCGCCCACCGCGACCGCTCCGTCACCCACGCCGGCGACGCTTGCCAGCACGCAAAAATCCTCGGGCGCGTAGCCGATGGCCCCAAGCGCCTTGCGCAACGCCGCGCCATCCGGGCCGGCGGCAAGCTCGCCACCCGAACGCTCGGCCTCGTCCAAATCGCCTTTGACCAGCACGATCGGCGAGCACGCGTTGCCCGCGATACGCACGCCACGGACCGCAAGCGATGTGAGCTCCTGCTCGGCCGCCTGGGCGATGGCTTCTTTTTTCTGGCTTTGTGACGTGGACATGCGCTCTCCAATCGTTTGCGTGCCCACCATTATATAAAAGAGCTGCCCGCGAGTGGTTGCTTTGCGGGCGGCTGGGTATAAGCACGGTCGTACTGAGTTTTACGCGGCCAAGCCGCGTCACATTATGGAGGTCACCATGGCTGACATTAAGCAGATTACCCCCGAGAATTTCGATTCCATCGTTAACGACAGTCTACCCGTGCTGGTCGATTTTTGGGCACCGTGGTGCGGGCCCTGTCGATCCCTCTCGCCCATCGTTGACGAGGTTGCCGATGAGCTGGCGGGCAAGCTTGCCGTTGCCAAATGCAACGTCGACGACAACCAGGACCTGGCCATGAAGTATGGCGTCATGAGCATCCCCACGCTGATTGTGTTTAAGAACGGCGAGGAGATTGACCGCTCGGTTGGCGCTCTACCCAAGACGAGGCTGCAGGCGCTGCTGGAGAAGCATCTGTAATACGCTTGTTACTTACTCGCCGTCTATGAGCGCTTTTGCACCGCTCGCCGGACTTCTGGATGCACCGAGTGCAACCACGGATAGTATGGTAGTCACAAACAGCCCCCAGTGAACGGGTGCGGGTCGCACAGACTCGTACCCGTTTTCTTATGCAACTGCGCGCAGAGCGGGCGTAGTAAAATCTGAACCACTGAACTGCCCCATACAAAAGGAGATTTCCCATGCATGATGTTGGAATGAACATGAGCCAGCTTGCCATGAGCGTCAAGCAGGTCGACGACACCATCGAGCTCGCTCACGAGTGGAGCCATCAGCTGCTGCATGCGACCGAGAATTTTGACATGGAGCGCATCGGCGCCAAGCTCGAGGCCGCCATGGCCGCGCTGCACGAGGCCCACGACGCACTCGAGGGCTACGAAGAGGCCATCGAGGCCGACCACAACTCCGTCGGATCCGTGAAGCTGGTGTAAAGTGGCCGAACACGAGCATGGCAGCGGGTACGAGCACGAGCATCCGCACGGGGCGGACGGTGATGCGGGCTGCCACTGTAGTGGCTCCGGCTCCGAGCTGGTCCGTTTTTCGGTTACCGCACCCGACGACCTGCTGCGCCGTTTTGACGAGCAGATCGCACGCCGCGGCGACGTGGCCAACCGATCCGAGGCCGTGCGCGACCTGATTCGCGCCTCGATCGCCAAAGAGCAGATGCGCACGCCCGATGAGCACGTTATCGGGTCGCTCACTATGATCTACGACCATCACACCGGCGATCTGACGCGCCGCCTGGACGAGGTGCAGCACGACTACACCAACGAGATCGTATCGACCATGCACGTGCATCTGGATCACCACAACTGCTTGGAGATTCTGGCGCTCAAGGGTCGCGGCGAGCGCGTCTACGAACTAGCCGACCGCCTGCTGGGCCTGCGCGGCGTTAAGCACGGCGAGCTCACGTGCGCCGCCACCAAGCAGAGCCTGGGGCTGTAACAGCACACATTTCAACGAAGGAGGGTCGCATGCGGCATGCGCATATCCATGTAACGGGCATTGTGCAGGGCGTCGGCATGCGGCCGTTTGTGTATCGCGAGGCCATGGCGCACGGCATTTGCGGCTGGGTGCTCAACGCGGGCGACGGCGTGCATATCGAGGCGCACGCCCTAAGCGAGTCGCTCGACGAATTTGTTGACGCACTTTCCGAGCATGCGCCTGCGGCGTCTCGCGTGGAGCATGTCGAGGTTGTAGACCTAGCACCCGGCAACTGGGATGCCGCTAACGAGCAGGGCTTTCGCATTGTGGCGTCGCAGGACCAGACCGCGCACACGACGCTCGTTTCGCCCGATATCGCCACCTGTGACGATTGCCTGCGCGAGTTGTTCGATCCCGCCGACCGACGCTATCACTACCCCTTTATCAACTGCACTAACTGCGGCCCACGCTTTACCATCATCCGATCGCTGCCGTATGACCGAGCGGCCACATCGATGGACCGTTTCCCCATGTGCCCCGCCTGCGCCGCAGAGTATGCCGATCCACTCGACCGCCGCTTTCACGCACAGCCCGATGCCTGCTTTGATTGCGGGCCGCATATTACGTGGCGCGAGGCTATGAACGGCGATGCGTACGGGAATTCGTCCGCGATACCGGCCGTCGGCACCACACGCGAGACCAGCGACGCCATTATCGACCGCTGTGTTGAGCTACTGGCCAACGGCGGTATCGTCGCCATCAAGGGACTGGGCGGATTTCACTTGGCATGCGACGCCTCCAACGAGCAGGCGGTGGCCGAGCTGCGCCATCGCAAACGCCGCAGCAACAAACCACTTGCCATCATGGTGCGCAGTCTTGCCGATGCCGGGCGCCTGTGTCATATCGACGATGCTGAACGCGATCTGCTCGCTGGCAGTATCCGCCCCATCGTGCTGCTGCGCCGGCGGGCTGTTTGCGGGAACGACGGCGATTCTCCCGACGCCCTCGTACTCGCACCGTCCGTCGCGCGCGACCTGCCCGAGCTTGGCGTTATGCTCCCCTACACCCCGCTTCAGCATCTTCTGCTTGCAGCTGCCGCGTCGCACGGTATGCACGCGCTCGTCATGACCAGCGGCAACCTGAGCGAAGAGCCCATCGAGACCGATGACGATCTTGCCTGGGAGCGCCTCGTTGCCGCCGGCATTGCCGACGCGTTGCTCGGTAACGACCGCGCGATCCTCTCGCGCTACGACGACTCTGTAGTGCGCGTGGTCGACGGCGCCATTATGCCCGTGCGCCGCGCTCGCGGATATGCACCCCAGCCGCTGCCATTGCCGACGCTCGACGGCGCTCCGTCCTGCGTGCTCGCCTGCGGGCCACAACAAAAGGCCACGATTGCGCTTACGCGTGAAGGGACGAACGGCGAGGCAACCTGTTTCATGTCGCAGCATATCGGCGATGTTGAAAACGGCGGGACCTTCGATGCCTGGAACGCCGCGCGCACGCGTCTGGAAAACCTCTTTGACCTGGCACCTACCGCCCTGGCATGCGATATGCATCCCAGCTATCTGTCGAGCCAATGGGCGCGCGAACAGGCACGGGAGCACAATCTGCCGCTTATCGAAGTCCAGCACCATCATGCGCACATCGCGAGCGTAATGGCAGAGGCGATTGCCGCAGGTCGGCTTGTGCCCGGTGCACGCGTCCTCGGCATCGCCTTCGACGGCACGGGTGCCGGCACCGATGGCACCATATGGGGCGGTGAGTTTCTTATCGCCCGTCTCGCCGATTTTGAGCGCGTCGCGCATCTGCGTACCTGGGTGCTCCCCGGCGGGGCGGCCTCCGTGCGCGATGCCCGCCGCAACGCCTTTGCCCTGCTCAGCGAACTCAACCTGCTCGAGCACCCGGGCGCCGTGGGACTCTTGGGCAGCCTTGACGAGCAAACGCGCAGCGTAACGGCAACGATGATCGAGCGCGGCATCAACAGTCCGCGCACCAGCAGCATGGGTCGCCTGTTTGATGCCGCAGCAGCGATTTTGGGCATTTGTGGCCAGGCAACCTACGAGGGCGAACCCGCCATCGAGCTCGAAGCCGCCGCCTGGCGCGCGCTGGACGGCGAAATCGCCCATTTTCCCGACGACAACGCCGACTATTTTGCATCTGGCCCATCGTGGCTGGACGGCCCCTATGTTCTGGACCAGAAAGCACTCTTTGAGGCACTTTTGGGAGGAATTGAAGCCGGAGCGCCCGCCAACAGGCTCGCACTCGACTTCCATGTCGCCGTCGCGCGCTCCTCGGCGCGCATCGCCAGCGATATCTGCGTGCACGAGGGCATCGACACCGTCGCGCTCTCGGGCGGCGTGTTCATGAACCGACTTCTGCTTCAGCTCCTCGCCCGCGAGCTCAAAAGCGCAGGCCTTACTGTCCTTGTCCCCCACACCGTACCCGTCAATGACGGCTGCATCGCCTACGGTCAGGCGGCGGTCGCAAGCGCTCGTCTTGCGCAGATTGCATCACAGTAGCTCGCCCTCGCACGCCGCCGTCTCACAGGCGTAACGCGTTTGCCCGCGAACCCCGCGAGCGCTACCATCAACTGATGGATTATTGAGCGCCCGTCCAGCGCAAAGCGTATAAAAGGGGAACAATATGTGCCTTGCCGTTCCCGGTAAAGTAGTCAAATGCGACGACGACCTCAAGGCCACCGTCGACATGATGGGCATCGAGCGCCCCGTGTCGCTGCGACTCGTGCCGACGGCGCAGGTTGGCGACTATATTCTCGTACACGCCGGCTTTGGCATCCAAATTGTCGACGAGCAGGAAGCACAGGAAACGCTCGAGCTTGTTAATGCCATGTCCGAGCTGGTCGAAGAAGACCAGCTTGCCACCAACCCGGCGGAGGCTTACTAGTGGCGCCCGAACAACCGGCTCGCTCCGGTATCGACTTCTCGGCATTTCGCGATTCCAAGCTGGCTCGCGAGCTCATCGAGCGCATTCATGAGCTTGTCGGCGACCGCGCCATCAACCTTATGGAAGTCTGCGGCACGCACACCGTGAGCATCGGCCGCTATGGCTTTCGCTCCATTATGCCGGCCGGGCTCAAGCTACTGAGCGGCCCGGGCTGCCCCGTCTGCGTCACCGCCAACCGCGACATCGACCACGCAATCGCGCTCGCCAACATAGACGACGCCATCATCACCACCTTTGGCGACATGATGCGCGTGCCCGGGTCGTCTACCTCGCTCGCCGCGCAAAAGGCGGCGGGGCGCGATATTCGCATTGTGTACTCCCCACTCGATGCACTCGATATCGCCGAACACAGCCCCGATCGCCCGGTCATCTTTATGGGCGTCGGCTTTGAGACCACGACGCCCACCATCGCCGCCGCCATTTTGGAGGCCGATGCACGCGGACTCCAAAACTTCTCGGTCTATTGCGCCCACAAGACCACGCCGCCGGCGCTATGCGCGATTGCCAACGATCCCGAGACCACCATCGACGGCTTTATCCTGCCGGGCCACGTCGCCACCATCACGGGCTTGGCGCCCTTTAGCTTTTTGGTCGACGAGTTCAATACCCCGGGCGTGGTCACGGGATTTGAACCGGTCGATATCCTGCAGGGCATCTGCATGCTGGTCCAGATGGTTGTTGAGGGGCAGCCCGCGATCGACAACGCCTACCGTCGCGGCGTCAATGCCGACGGCAATCCCGTGGCGCGCCAGCTGGTCGAGCAGGTATTTGAGCCGTGCGACACCACGTGGCGCGGGCTGGGGCCGATTGCCAACTCGGGCCTTTCCATCCGCCCCGAGTTCTCGCGCTTTGACGCCCGCATTCGCTTTGACGTGCCCGTTGAGCCGACGGTCGAGCCGCGCGGATGCCGCTGCGGCGACGTACTTCGCGGGGCCATTGCACCGAGCGGCTGCCCGCTTTTTGGCCGCACCTGCACGCCCGAGCATCCTGTCGGACCGTGTATGGTGAGCTCCGAAGGCAGCTGCGCGGCACACTACCGTTATCGCGACTAGCCCGGACGCACCCGCACACCGGCACCACCCACGATTGGAGTTTTGGATATGTCCCATAGCATCACCGATAGCACCGTCCTGTTGGGCCACGGCTCTGGCGGTCAGATGATGAAACGCATCATCGATGAGGTCTTTTTGGATGCCTTTGGGTCGCCCGAGCTGCTCGAGGGCAACGATGCCGGCGTCGCCGCGCTGCCCGCAAGCGGGCGCATCGCCATGTCGACCGACAGCTTTGTAGTCTCGCCGCAGTTCTTCCCCGGTGGCAACATCGGCCGCCTTGCCGTGTGCGGAACCGTCAACGATGTCGCGACCTCGGGCGCCAACGTGCGCTACCTGTCGTGCGGCTTTATCCTCGAAGAGGGCTATCCCATGGATAAACTGCGTCAGATTGTGCAGACCATGGCCGAGACGGCGCGCGAGGCAGGCGTCAAAATCATCACCGGCGACACCAAGGTGGTCGAGCGCGGCGGGGCCGACGGCGTCTACATCAACACCGCCGGCGTGGGCGAGGTTCCTACGGGCGTGACGCTCAGCGGCGCCAACTGCCAGCCCGGCGACGTCATCCTGGTCTCGGGCACGCTAGGCGACCACGGTATCGCCATCATGAGCCAGCGCGAGGGCCTGGCGTTCTCGAGCAGCATCGAGAGCGACGCCGCGCCGCTCAACCACCTGATTGCCGACGTGCTGGCCGCCGCCCCCGACACGCGCTGCTTCCGCGACCCCACGCGCGGAGGCCTGGCCTCCACGCTCAACGAGTTTGCGCAGGCCAGCGGCGTTGCCATGGAGATTGACGAGGACGCCGTACCCGTGCGCCCCGACGTGCAGGCCGCCTGCGAGATGCTCGGCTACGACGTGCTGCAGGTTGCCAACGAGGGCAAGATGGTCGCCGTGGTGCCGGCTGAGCAGGCCGATGCCGCGCTAGCAGCCATGCGTGCCGCCCGCTACGGCGAGAACGCCGCCATCATCGGTCGCGTGCTGCCGGTCGCCGAAGGTGCTCGTCCCGCCGTGCGTGTGCGCACCGGCTGGGGCTCGACGCGTATCCTCGACATGCTCGTGGGAGAGCAGCTGCCCAGGATCTGCTAACGGCAAGGGCTTGCGCTGGCGTGATGCGCCCCGATGCCGTTAAAGATGTTCAGATTCCAAACGCGCCCGACACGCAAGCCCAGTATCATGGGGTGCGCTTTACAACTCAAACGGCAGGAGCACCCATGGCAGCAGCCTATTCCCATGTGATTTTTGATCTGGACGGCACCATCCTCAATACGCTCGAGGACCTGGCGGCAGCCGGCAACCATACCTGCGAGATGCACGGCTGGCCCACGTTTGCCGTGGACGAGTACCGCTACAAGGTGGGAAACGGCATGCTCAAGCTGGTCGAGCGCTTTATGCCCGCCGAGTACGCGGGCGATGGCCGAATGTTTGAGCAGACGCTTGCCGAGTTTAGGGCTTATTACGGCGAGCACAAGGAGGACCACACCGCGCCCTATGCCGGCACGGTCGAGATGCTCGACCGTCTGCGCGCCGCGGGCGTTGAGCTTGCCGTGCTCACCAACAAGGACCATATTTCGGCGGCTCCGCTTATCGAAAAGTACTTTGGCCCCGATCGTTTTGCGCTGGTGCAGGGTCGTGTCGACGCGTTTCCGCCCAAGCCCGAGGCTCCCGTCACGCTGCATGTAATGGAGGAGCTGGGCGCCGACCCGGCGACCACGCTCTACGTTGGCGATTCGAATGTCGATGTTCTGACCGGCCACAATGCCGGCCTTAAGAGCGCCGGCGTCACCTGGGGCTTCCGCGGCCGAGCAGAGCTCGAAGCCGCCGGCACCGACTACGTAGTGGACACCCAGGACGAACTCGCCGCGCTGATCTTGGGCGAGTAGCGAGCCGCCCACCAATAAGTTGCGGTGAAATAGGGACTGATTACCGGCCTACTGCCCCCAAACAGTCCCTATTTCACCGCAACTTAGATGGGCACGGGGTAGCTAATTTGGGACGGGGCTCTTTTAGCTGCCCCTCAACAATGGCAACACCGCGGGTAGAGGACGGACAGCGAGCGGACACCAGAGCGAACAAATTGGCATGAAAAAAGGGCGGCATAGACCTTCTGGTCATGCCGCCCTCTTTGAATGACAAGTTGTCGCTCTGGTGTCCGCGCAGCGTCGAGCCGTTACGCGGTTCGTAGAACCGCGTAACTCCCCTAGCTCAGCATCGCATCCATCATCTCGGAGTTGACGGAGTCGTCAGCAGACCACTCGCCGTCGTCGTTGCAGGTGTACTTGAAGATAACCGTGGTCTTCCTGGGCTCGGTGGCCTTGGTCACATCGACCATCACCTGGCCGGCCATCTTGTACAGCTCGTCATCGGAAGGAACCGTGTCAAGTGCAGCGACCTTCTCCTGATACTGGGTGGAGAAGTCCTCGACGATCTTGTTCATGGACTTGCAGGTGATGGAGACCTCGGCGGTTGCAACGCCCTTGTCCTCGTCGACCGTCACGTCGCCGATCTCGTAATCAAAGCCCTCGAGATAGGTCTTGGCATACTCCTTGGGATCGATGCCCAGCTGCTCGAACTCGTCGCCCGAAGCCTCTTCCAGACCAGAGAGGAAATCGTCGCCACCGTTTTTGACCTCATCGAACTGAGTCGTAAGGTCCTCGGTGATGAGTTCTTCGATCGAAGGGCCTCCGCAGCCGGAAAGCACGACCACGCATGCAACCAAAACGGCCATGAGGGGCGCAAGCAGCTTCTTTTTCATGTTGTTCCTCCCAATGAGCGGCACCGTGCTTCCCAGACACGGCACACGTTGTGATAGTAAGCACATACTATCCACTTATGAACACCCTCGGCAGCACGAAGGCGCGGTCGGTTCGTTTTAGCATCCGAACGGTTTGCAAGCCCGCCCAACGTGCAATAAAACGCTTCCCCGCGGTGCAATAAAAAAGGTGGCCGGATAACCCGACCACCCTTGCACATCCTTTGGATGCCGCAGCTTACTTGCGGACGACCTTGACGATGGCATCACCGGCAGCGACAGCGGAATCGGCCTCGACAGCGAGCTCGACATCGGCAAACTCGGCGGTGTTGGACACGGCCACGACGACACAATCCTTGTAACCGGCAGCAGCGATCTTGGCTCGGTCGATCTTGAGTATGGGCTGGCCAGCCTTAACGACGTCGTCGGCCTTGACGAAGCCCTCGAAGCCGTCGCCGTTCATGTTGACGGTATCGACGCCAACGTGCACCAGAACCTCGATGCCGCTATCGGACTGCAGACCCACGGCGTGACCCATGGTGACGGTCACCTTACCGTCGCAGGGAGCGTAGACCAGATCGTCCTCGGGCCACACGGCACAGCCCTTGCCCAGAACCTCGCCACCAAAGACGGGATCGGGCACGTCGGCCATCTTGATGACCTTGCCCTTGACGGGCGAGCACAGCACATCGGCGCCGGCAGAAGCAGAGATGGAAGCGGGAGCCGCGGCAGCTGCGGGCTCGGCCTTCTTCTTGAACATGTCAAACAGACCCATATGTTTTCTCCTCTTGAATAAGCGCACCGTGATGCGCATGCCTATGGTGATTATAGTGCCAATTGGACCAAAAACTAAGGTGGGGAGTCGAATCGAAAACTCTGCCGACGTCTTTGTCCATCGGCGCCCGTTTTGTTGATTAACCCTCGATGAGCCCTAGGTGCACGAAGGCGTTCCAGATGCCGTCGTCGTCGACATTCGTGGTCACGAAATCGGCCGCCGGTCCGGCGTTCGTCAGAACGCCGGAACTCAATCGCCGGAACTCAATTACTCCAAGCCCTCAGCGCCGTTGGACTTGATGATCTTCTGGTATGCGAAGAAGCTGTCCTTGCGGCGGCGCTCGTAGGTGCCGGTGCCGTCGTCGTACTTATCGACATGGATGAAGCCGTAGCGCTTGCGCATCTCGCCGGTGCCGGCCGAGACCAGATCGATGGGGCCCCACCAGGTGTAGGCGATCAGGTCAACACCATCGGCGACGGCCTCGCCCATGGCCTTGATGTGGCTGCGCAGATAGGCGATGCGGTACGGATCGTGAATGGAGCCATCGTCCTCGACCTCGTCGTAGGCGCCCATGCCGTTCTCGACCACCATCAGCGGAATCTCGTAACGGGCGTAAATCTCGTTGAGGGCGATGCGCAGGCCCAGCGGGTCAATCTGCCAACCCCAGTCGGTGGACTCCAGGTAGGGGTTTTTGCCGCCAAAAGTCATGTTGCCCTCGGTCATCTCGTGGTCCTTGTGGGTGCCCACGGTACCGGACATGTAGTAGCTAAAGGTGTAGAAGTCGACCTTGCCGTCGGCGATATCCTGCAGGTCGCCGTCCTCCATTGCGAGCTCGACGCCGTTCTCGGCCCAGAAGCGCTTGGCATAGAACGGGTACTTGCCGCGCACCTGCACGTCGGAGCAGTACCAGTTCATGGAGTTCATCTGCTGCTGCGTGGCGAACACATCGACCGGATCGCACGTGGCGGCGTAGGAGAGGATGAAGCAATCCATGTTGCCCATCTTGAACTGCGGATAGTGCTCGTGGGCGTAGCGCACGACGCGGCCGCTGGCCACGAACTGGTGATGCAGGGCCTGGAAGCGCTGCTGGGCGGTGGTCTTGATGGCGCTCGCCGGGCCCTCGAATCCCTGGATCAGGCCGGTCTCCATCATGGCGCCCATGTCCATGGTGCCGCAGTTGATCTCGTTGAAGGTCAGCCAGAACTTGACCTTGTCCTGATAGCGGTCAAAGACGGTCTGGCAATACTTCTCAAAGAAGCCGATGAGCTCGCGGCTTGCCCAGCCGTTGTACTTCTCGACCAGGTGATAGGGCATCTCGTAGTGCGAGAGGGTCACGAGCGGCTCGATGTTGTGAGCGCGCAGGCAGTCGAAAACGCGGTCGTAGAAGGCGAGGCCGGCCTCGTTGGGCTCGGCGTCGTCGCCGTTGGGGAAGATTCGGCTCCAAGAGATGGACATGCGGAACATGTTGAAGCCCATCTCGGCGAACAGCGCGATGTCCTCCTCGTAGTGATGGTAGAAATCGATGCCGTCATGGTTGGGGTAGAAGCGGTTGGGGTCGATGTCGATCGTGATCTGACGCGGCTCCTTGTAGCTGCCGCCCAGGAAGTGGTCGTCGACGGAAGCGCCGCGGCCGTCCACGTTCCAAGCGCCCTCAAACTGGTTGGCGGCGGTAGCGCCACCCCAATAGAAACCCTCGGGGAACTTGATGTTTGCCATGAGCATCTCCTTTGCATCGTGGGTCGATAAGCCGAGTATCGCCCACGCGGGAGACATGCGGAGGCGGGGGGCGCCAAACCCGACACTTCTTTTCGCGCCCGCCGCCTGCCGCCGCCCCGCCTCTGACACTTCCTGATACCTGCCAAAAAGGGACAGGTTTATTTTGGTCGGTTTTATCTGGGCAAACGCTGACGATAGGCGGCCGGCGTGCAGCCATAGCGCTCGGCAAACTTTTTGTAGAAGAAGCTCATGTTGGCATAGCCGGCTTCGCGCGCTGCGACCTCCGCGGTGGCGCCGACGTCGAGCAGTGTCGCTGCGCGTACCAGGCGGCTATCCTGCACGAGCTGCATGAATGTGCGGCCTGTCTGACGCTTGAGCAGGGCGCTTGCGTAGTTGGGACTCAGGTGCAGGTGGCGGGCGAGGTCATCGAGGGTGCAGTCGCAGGCGTTGCGCTCGATGAAGCCCATGGCAGCCGCGACCTGCGCCGATGGCAGTGCGGGCTCGTCCGTTTGCAGCAGCGCGGCCTCGTAACTTTGCATGAGCTCAACCAGCAGCAGCTCGAACAGCCTCGAGACAATCTGGGGGCTCGCTGGCGTGGGGTCCAGACGCTCGCACAGCATCTCCTGCATGTAGCGGCGCACGCGACGGCTGCCGCCCGTGTGGAAATGAACGTGACCGCGGTGGTCGGTTTCATCGTTGAGAGCGTTGAGCAGGAACCGCGACACCGCGCTTGCGGGCGAAAGGCTTTGCTCCAGGCTACGGCGCAGCATTGGCCGCGAGATGATGATGCTCAGCATAATGTCGTGCTCGCCGAGCTCGCCTACGGCATGCGGGCAGGCGGCGTCGAGCAAGAGGACCTCGTTTTGAGCAAGCGTGAGCGCCGCACCATTGACGATCTGCGGCGCTCGTCCTCGATAGACATAGCTGATTTCGACATAATCGTGCACGTGTTCCGGCACAGGATTGAAGCGCGAGTTGCGAACAATCGATAGACCCTCGGGCATGCCTTCTTGGTGCAGAGCGAGCGTTGGGTTGCCAATTTTTCGAATGCATCGGCCATCAATATCTGCCTGATTACCTTGACCGAGTGCATCGCTCCAGTCGTAATGGGCGCCCGCACGATAGGCGCGTTCACTGTCGGTCAGCTCGAGCAGCAGGTTATCCAGACGCGCGAGCTCCATAGTGCTCCCATCGTTGATTTGGTCATATTCTGCCGTGGTTTTGATATTAGCAGGGCGACGCGCTCGGCGTACCCTAACTTCAATGGATTTGAAAGGCTGGTTTTGGAGGAGCGTATATGGCGACGTATTTTGAGCAGGTGCTTGGCGGCACCTACGACAACCATGTGCTTCCGTTCTTGTGGCTCAAGGGCGAGGCGCGCGAGACGATCACCGAGTATCTGGAGCAGATCGCCGGGGCGGACATCCACGAGGTTTGCCTGGAATCGCGCACGCATCCCGATTTCTGTCGCGACGGCTGGTGGTCTGACCTGCGCTTTATCATCGGCGAGTGCAAGCGCCTGGGGTTAAAGATCTGGCTGCTCGACGACGCACACTTCCCCGCAGGCTATGCCAACGGCGCGCTTGCGGGCGATGACGTCGACCCCGCGCTCAAGAAGACCGTGCTCAAGCATCGCACGATTACGGTTGTTGGTCCCCAACCGTCCACGACTATCAAGCTCGGTAATCTCATGGACCCCACCGAGCGCTTTGTGGGCGTGGCGGCTTTTGATGCCGCTGGTGCGCCGCTCGACCTTGCGCTCACTGTTGAGCAAGGAGACGATGGCACACCCGCCCGATTGCGTTTTGACGCCCCCACCGGCGTCACTACGATCGAGCTGTACGCCACCAGCCAAAAGACCGGCTTTCGCGATGAGTACATCAACATGGTCGACGCCGCCTCGTGCCACGCGCTCATCGACGCCGTCTACGAGCCCACGTTTGAGCATCTGGGCGACGAGTTTGGCAAAACGATCTTGGGCTTTTTCACCGACGAGCCCGGCTTTATGAACGAGAAGGGCACCACGCTCGACGACGCCTCTACCAGCAGCTTTATCGGGCGCAACGACCTGGCGCTGCCGTGGTCGGACGAGCTTGCCCGTCGTCTGCACGATGCGCTTGGCGAGAATTGGCTTGCCAAGTTGCACGGCCTTTGGACGCGCGAGGCGGACGGCGCTCAGGTTCGCCACGCCTATATGGACCTTGCCACGCAGCTCTACCGCGCGTGCTTTGACGAGCAGATTGGCGATTGGTGCCGCGCGCACGGCGTCATGCACATTGGCCACGTGATCGAGGACAAGAGTTGCCACACGCGCCTGGGTCAGGGCGCTGGGCACTACTTCCGCGCGGTCGCAGGACAGGACATGGCCGGTGTCGACGTGGTCATCAATCAGCTTGCCCCCGGAATTGACCGCGGGCGCTACAGCTACTTCCACGGCGCGTGGAACATGGAGTTCTTTACGTACGCGCTTGCCAAGCTGGGCTCTTCGGCCGCGCGCCTCGACCCCAAAAAGCGGGGGCGCTGCATGGCCGAGGTCTTTGGCGCCTTTGGCTGGCACGAGGGCCTGCGCGAGATGAAGTGGATCGCCGATCACATGCTCGTCCGCGGTATTAACTGGTTTACGCCGCACGCGTTTAGCATGGCGCCTTTCCCCGATTGGGACTGCCCGCCGCACTTTTACGCGCACGGCAACAACCCGCAGTTGCCGCACTTTGGCCAGCTCATGCGCTATATGAATCGCACGGCGACGCTCCTTTCGGAAGGCGCTGCCGCTCGCCCCGTCGCCATTCTGTACCATGCCGACGCCGAATGGGCCGGCAACGCCATGCCCGTCGAGCGCGTGGCGGCCGAACTCACGCGCGCGCAGATCGACTTTGATTTTGTGCCGGCAGAGGCTTTTGAGAATGAGGAGCGTTACGAGGTTTCGATTGCCGATGGGACGTTTGCCGTTAATGGCTGTCGCTACCAGGCGTTTGTTATGCCCGGGGCTTCGTTTATTGGCGCTGTCACAGCACGTGCCGTCGGGCGCATGATGGCCGCGGGGGTTATGGCGCTTGCCGTCGACGAGGTGCCCGGCGCGCTTTACGACGCGGATGGCGCGGCCGAGCTGAGCGGTCTTGCCGCGACCCCGCTTGCCGATGTGGCGGCTGCGCTTGCACGCGCGGGGCTGCAGACTGTTGTGACCGATACGCCGCAGCCCTGGCTACGCGCGCTTCGCTACGAGCGTGCCGGCGAGACCTACGTCATGTTGGTCAACGAGCACCCACGTGAAAGCATTTGCTGCACGGTTTCGCTTCCGCAAGACAAGTGTCTTTGCGGAACGCGCCTCGACCTGCTGAACAGCACCAAGCCCGTTGCGTTTGACGGCGTGCTGGAGCTGGCGCCTTACGAGAGCTGCGTTGTTGTTCTGGAGGCAAGCGGCGCAATCGAGCCCGCGGACTGCACCGACACGAGCACACGTGCAACGCTCGCCCTCGACATCAGCCACCCCTGGACCGTCGCCCTCTCCCCTGCCGGCAGCGATGGAACCTTTGGCGAGCCGCAAAAGCTCGAGCGCCTGTGCGACCTCACGGCCGAGCAGTTCCCCGGCGTATGTGGTACGTTCCGCTATCGCACGTCGTTCGAGCTGGCCGACGACCTCGCCCACACCGTCATTGACCTAGGGGATGTCTACGAAGTCGCAACGCTCACACTCGACGGACAAACGCTCGGCACGCGCATCTGCCCGCCCTACCGCTTTGCGACAGGCGCGCTTACCGCCGGCGCACACGAGCTCGCCATCGATGTCATCAACACGCTCGACCATGCGATTCCCGACATTTTCGCCCTCACCGAGCCCATTGCCCCCAGCGGCATCCTTGGCCCCGTTGTCCTTCGCGGGCAAAACCTGCCAAAATAAACCTGTCCCTTTTTGGCAGGTTTGGCGAGTGCGGGAGTTCGAATGGATATCAAACGCAAGATTACCGAGGCGCAGGGCCTAACCCCTACCGAGCAGCAGCTCGGAATCTCGGCCCTTGCCATGGGCGAGGACATCCGCGGACTCTCCATTAAGGAGTTTGCCGCCCGCGCCAATGTTTCGGTCGCAAGCGTGCACCGTTTTTGCAAAAAGCTCGGCCTCGAGGGCTTTAAGGACCTCAAGGTCGAGCTCATCCGCCTGGCGACCGAGGTGGGCAATCGACGCGACGTGGATATCAACTTTCCCTTCGATGCCACGTCCACGCCTGCGCAGGTCATGGAGCGTATGGAAGGGCTCTATCAGACCACGCTGGCCGAGACGCAGGAGCTACTCGACCCCATGCAGCTCGACCACGCCGCCAAACTGATCGCGAAGGCACGGCAGGTCGATATCTACACCGGCTCGCACAACCTCTATCCAGCGGGGATGTTCCGCGACCGCCTACTTTCGTCCGGCAAGAGCGCCACATGCTACAGCAGCACCGAGGCCCAGGTGCGCACGGCGCTCGCCTCGGATTCCGGCAATGTGGCGATCGTCATCTCCTACAGCGGCCTTGCACCCAACCTCAAGGAAATCTTGCCGATCCTCAGCAGCCGACATGTTCCCGTCATTGTCATCGGCACACCTTATTGTGCGCGCCTGCACCCCGGCTTTGCCGCCTACCTCACGGTGAGCGACCACGAGAGCATGACGCACCGCATCACGCAGTTCGCCAGCCACATCGCCGTGCAATACGTGCTCGATTCGCTCTACAGCAGCTACTTTGCCAAAGACTACGCCCGCTGCGCCGAGTTCCTAGAGCGCTCATTCCCCTACACCCGCCTGCCAGGACTCAAGTAGCAACAAGCGTGGATTTTCGGACACTTATCAAATAAGCGTGGATAATCTCCCACTTTGAGCCCCCACACAGGCCAAAAACGGGAGATTATCCACGCTCATTCTGGATGGTACATTTTCCTCCGTCCCCAAGGGATCCAAGCACCAGCTAAGACAACGCCGATGTCTTGGCACCGACAGCGAGCGGGTCGCATTTGAGACAAGGTGACGCGAAACGAAAGGGCGCTGACCTTCTGGTCGCGCCCTTGAAGTTGAACGTCAGATTGTCCAAATGCGGCCCGCGCAGCGTCGAGCTGTTACGGCGTTTGGTAAAACGCCGTAACTACTCCCGAGCTCCGTACTGCTCGTAGTAGGCGTCGATGGCCGTCTTGAGTTCGTCATCGATGACGACCTTGCCGTCGATCTCGTGGTTGTAGAGGGTCTCGACGACCTCGGCCATGCTCACGATGGAGGCAACGGGGAAACCGTACTTGGCCTCGATCTCCTTCTGCGCGGTGGTGACGCCACCCTTGCCGACCTCCATGCGGTTGAGGGACACGATGAGGCCCTTGATTTCGACGTCGGCAGCAGCCTTAACCTTGGGATAGGTCTCGTCGATGGACTTGCCGCTGGTGGTAACGTCCTCGACCATGACCACGCGATCGCCGTCCTGCGGCTCATAGCCCAACAGGTTGCCCTTATCGGCACCGTGGTCCTTGGCCTCCTTGCGGTCGCAGCAGTACTTGACCTCCTTGCCGTACAGCTCGTGGTAGGCAATTGCGGTCACGACGGCCAGCGGAATACCCTTGTAGGCAGGTCCAAACAGGACGTCAAAATCATCGCCAAAGTTATCGTGGATGGCCTGGGCGTAATACTCGCCCAGCTTCTTGAGCTGATAGCCCGTCACGTAAGCACCGGCGTTCATAAAGAACGGGGACTGACGGCCGCTCTTGAGCGTAAAGCTGCCGAACTTAAGAACGTCGGACTCGACCATAAACTTAATGAACTCTTGCTTGTAAGCCTCCATGCGGGCTCCTCTCGTAATCGCGTACGTGCCTTCCAGTTTAGCGCAGGCGAAGCGTCGATGCGGGTACGCTTTGAGGCCACGGCATTCTGCAAAGGCTTTGTCGGGGGCAATGGTTTTCCGAACAATGGGGTTGACATCGCAAACCTCCTCATCAAGAATACGGGCGGATTAAAAAGGGGTACGAGATACCCAAAGCGCGCTGCGCTCAACCTTTAGGAGGTGTGCCATGGAAGGCAGTCCTAGTCGAAAAACCTGCATGTCGCCCTCGGCACGCCGCAAGGATTCCGCGCACGCATAAGCGCCAACAGCCGATCACCAAAATCACCACAAAGGTGCCTGTCCCCCTTGTGGTGATTCGCGAGCATGACGTGAGCGACATCTAGGTTTTTTGCAATTCAATACGACACGTACGCTAACTCCCTTTAGCAAGGAGGACCCTATGCTGATGCTCAAAACCGCCATGGTACTCGAAGTCATCTCCAAGCGCCGCCGCACGGCGCGCCCTGCCGTTCACGCCGGCCTTGCCAAGAACACCATCTTTGCCGCAACCCATAGCGCCGAGGACTCCCTCCTGCTGCTCGACGCCACGGCTGACGGCCTCACCGCCGGGCAGGCCGCCGAGCGCCTGGACGCCGCCGGCCCCAACACCATCGAGGCGCCGACCAAGACACTTGCCCGCCGCATCGCCGACGCCTTCATCGACCCCTTCGCCGGCATCCTCGCCGCGCTCGCGCTGGTCTCGCTCTACATCGACGTGCTCGCCGTGCCCGAGCCGCAGCGCGACCCCTCCACGGTCATCGTCATCGGCATCATGCTACTGGTATCGGGCGGCATGAAGTTTATCCAGGAAGCACGCAGCGGCAATGCGGCAGAGGCCCTCAAGGACCTGGTCTCCAACACCTGCACCGCCCTGCGCGACGGCGAGCGCATCGAGATACCCTTCGATGAGCTCGTCCCCGGCGACGTGATCCGCCTCTCCGCCGGCGACATGGTGCCGGCCGATGCCCGCATCATCACCGCACGCGACCTGTTTGTGATCGAGTCCGCCCTCACCGGCGAAAGCGAGGCCGTCAAGAAGACCGCCGTCGCCACCGTCGTCGAAGGCGCCGACAGCTCCACGCTGCCGCTCTCCGCCTGCAAGAACATCGTCTTTACCGGCACCTCCGTGCAAAACGGCACCGCCATGGCGCTTGTCGTGGCCACCGGTTCGGACACCTACCTGGGCGGCATCGCCAAGATGCTCAACGGGCGCGGCGAGAAGAGCGCGTTCGACCGCGGCGTCTCGAGCGTCTCGATGCTGCTGGTGCGCCTGATGCTCGTCATGGCGCCGGCAGTCTTTGCCATCAACGCCGCCACCAAGGGCAACGTCATCGATGCGCTGCTGTTCGCCACGAGCGTGGCCGTGGGCATCACGCCGCAAATGCTGCCCGTCATCGTGACCACGAGCTTGTCGCAAGGCGCCAAGGACCTCGCCCGCCGCCAGGTCATCGTCAAGGAACTTCCCGCGATCCAAAACCTGGGCGCCATGGACGTGCTGTGTTGCGACAAGACCGGCACCCTCACCGAGGACCGCATCGTGCTCGAGCGCTATCTCAACACCGACGGCGACGAGGACGCACGCGTGCTGCGCCATGCGTTCTTGAACAGTTTCTTCCAGACGGGCCTCAAGAACCTCATCGACCTGGCAGTTATCGACCGCGCCGATGTAACGCCCTCGACCGTTGCGCCCGATTCCATGCTGGGCCAGAGCCTGCGCGACCGCCACACCAAGGTCGACGAGGTGTCCTTCGATTTCTCGCGCCGTCGCCTGAGCGTAGTTGTCGCCGACGCCCAGGGCAAAACCCAGATGGTTACCAAGGGAGCTGCCGAGGAAATGCTTGAGATCTGCTCCTTTGTCGAGGTCAACGGTATCGCCCGGCCACTCGCCGAAGACAAGCTCGCCCAGATTCGCAAGCAGGTCGCCGATCTTAACGCCGAGGGCCTGCGCGTGATTGCCGTGGCGCAGAAAACCGATCCGCGCTGCGTGGGCGAGTTTAGCATCGCCGACGAGTGCGACATGGTGCTGATGGGCTTTTTGGCCTTCCTCGATCCACCCAAAGCAAGTGCCGCGGGCGCCGTCGCCACCCTCGAGGCCAAGGACGTGGCGGTCAAGGTCCTAACCGGCGACAACGACCGCGTCGCCGCCACCGTCTGCGAGCAGATTGGTATCGATGCGAGCAACGTCTTGCTCGGCTCCGAGATCGATGCGCTCGATGGCGCCGAACTTGCCGAGCGCGCCGAGAAAACCCACCTCTTCGCCAAGCTCTCGCCGCTGCAGAAGGCGCGCCTGGTACGTGTCATGCGCGAGATGCTCGGCCACACCGTGGGCTTTATGGGCGACGGCATCAACGACGCCGCCGCCATGCGTGCGAGCGATTGCGGCATCTCGGTCGATTCGGCCGTCGATATTGCCAAGGAATCCGCCGATATCATCTTGCTTCAGAAGGACCTGGGCGTGCTCGAGCGCGGCATCATCGAAGGCCGCCGCACTTACGGCAACCTGCTCAAGTACCTCAAGACCACGGTGAGCTCCAACTTTGGCAATGTGCTGTCCGTGACCGTCGCGAGCCTGTTCTTGCCGTTTTTGCCCATGAGCGCCCTGCAGCTGGTGCTGCTGTCGCTGGTCTACGAGATCGTGTGCATCGCGCTGCCGTGGGACACCGTCGATGACGCCTGGACTGCCCGCCCGCGTGCCTGGGACGCCGCGTCCATCAAGGGCTTTATGCTCGAGCTGGGCCCCGTGAGCTCGCTGTTTGACATCGTGACCTTCGCCGCGCTCTTCTTTGTCGTGTGCCCCGCCGCCGTGGACGCAAGCTGGTCCGAGCTTGCCGCCGCGGGCGACGTCGCGGGTATGGTGACCTTTGCTGCGCTCTTCCAGAGCGGCTGGTTTGTCGAGTCCATGTGGTCGCAGACACTCGTGGTCCACATGTTGCGCTCCCCGCATCTGCCGAGCCCGCGCGACCACGCCGCGCCCGCATTGTGCGTTCTTACCGTGCTGGGCCTGGCGCTCGTCACCTGGCTGCCGGCAAGCCCCATCGCCGATGCGCTCGGCCTCATGCCGCTGCCCACGAGCTTTTTTGGGCTGCTCATTGGCATCGTTACCGCCTATATCGCGCTCACCCAGCTGGCAAAGCGCCGCTACATTGCCCGCCACGGCGAGCTGCTGTAGCAAGTAGACGGAAAACACCCTGCCAGCTGCCGTTGCCACTACCACAGCTGCCAACGCCGCTGCCGTTGCCTCTGCCGCCGCCGCAGTCTATCCCCTCAGCAATTGCGGTGAAATAGTTCCTGTTTAAAGCCCCGTGACTTTAATTTAGGGACTATTCCACCGCGACTTATTGGGAGATTAGCTAGTCCTTGGGTGTCCAGGACCAGAAGAAGTTGATGAGGGCCACGCGCGAGGCGGTGCCGGTCTTTTTGTTGATCGAGGAAATGTGACGATAGAGCGTGGAGCGCGAAAGGAAAAGCGTTGTGGCGATGTCCTGAACGCTCTGGTCCGAAACGACCAAGACCTCAAGAATATCGCGCTCGCGCCTTGTAAGCCCAAAGGTGACGACGAAGGCATCGAGGCGTTCATCGGACGTGGGCTCCGCTGCCTCCACGGGCTCGGGGTCGGAGCATGTGGGCGCAAGATCCCCACCAAGATCGTCGGTGGCAAGCGGCAGTCCGTCCCGCATCGCGGCATCATCGGCTCGTTGCCCCAACTGCCCCAGCAGCGTAATCGCAATGCCCACAAACATCACGAGCGCCGCACCGACCGCAGCCAGCACATTTTGACTCGAGATAATCGCCACTGCCGGCGCCGTCACGAACATCGAGCACACGTTGTTGACGACGCGACCCATGCACGGCCAAAAATATGACCAGCGCGCATAGAGCGAGACGGCGGCATATTTTGTGGTAAAGAACACCACGAAAAAGCCCGAGCCCAGATAAAAGATGATCGTGGCAGCAAGCTCGTTGCCGCCATTGCCATCGACGATGAGCACAAAGAACGAAAGCGTGGACAGTATGGCGGCACATGTCATGCCGATATTCATATACGAGCGGCCGTGCAGGTCAAATAGTGCGCCAGCGACCAACGAGCTCACGACAAGCAGCAGGCGCGGCCAATCGCCCAAATCGACGGCTCCGACAGCATGCAGGGTCGTGAAGCCCGCGTTGAGAGCGGCGAATACGCTGGAAAGATACGCCGTCGCCACGGTCAGGCGAACTACGGCGCGACGGAATGCCGCCTTTGCCTCGGGATCGTCATGCCACTTGGCGCCATATTCCAGAGCATCTACCGAAAGCCCGGCAGCACTGGGTTCAAAGTTGGGATCGGACTCGTCGCGCAGCTTGGCGCGTCGGGCACCGTGGAGCAACGCCACCTGCGCGATCGCACAGACGACCAGAACAGCCTGCTGAGGAATGCCGACAGGCATCACCATGTGGTTGATCACCTGTACCAGAACGCCCATGGCATAGGAAAGTGCGGCGGCGCGCGCCAGGCAGGGCGTCTGCGCAAAACGCCGCGCAAGATTGGCATGGGCGGTCGATCCGCAATAGCCCAGGGCGCAGCACGCCACCAGGCCGCCGGCAATTACTACCTCAAACCGCACTGCCGTAATCATCAGCAGCAACGCCGATACCAACAGCACGCCTGTAATATCGCTCGTCGCATCGATCGTCTGGGGAAGGCGATAGTACAGAAATGGGCGCACGAAAAAGCCAATCACGCTCGCGCCGACAACGATGCTCTCGTAGATGACGACCTCACTCGATGGCACGAACTCGGCTATGCGCACATCAAAGAGATACTCGCACGCCAAAAACGTGAAGAAGAACAGCGCCAGGCATATAATCTCCCGAATGCCCCGACGCAGATATGCGGTTGTGTCTCCCATGCCCCTCATGGTTAACCCCCGGCCGCTCAATTGTCTGGAATTCCATTTTAATAAAGAACCAGTCTCAATATCGAAGCCAGGCTCGAAATGCTGCCAATTCGACCCCAGCCGTCCACATCACGCCGCGATTTTGAGCCGCATGGACCAGAAGGGACGCGCGCGATCTCTAGCTCGGCCAGGAGTGTCTCCAACTACTACTCATTTAAGTACGTCCCCAATGAGTGGCCGAAGAGTGTCCCCCGCGACTAGTCGTTTAAGAACGTCCATTACAGTCGAAATTGTCAGCCCGGGACCGTCTCGG
>CALHDP010000091.1 GCA_938023085.1 uncultured Collinsella sp. | reverse complement strand
TGCGGCTCATCCGGTCCGACCGGGCCGCGCGGCAAGGAGATATATTGCCAGACCGGAGGGGCCCCGTGGGCGGGAATCTGGGCGTACACATTTCCTACACATATAAGTACTCTCGGCTGGCTGGTTAAAAACAGGAGGGGACCTCGCATCCGAGATCCCCTCTTTCGCCCATCTATAGCAATAGACTCTTAAATACCTTATGCCAGCAGCTTGCGACCGGACTCCTCGATCGCGTCAAGTGCTGCATCTGCCTCGGCGGCATCCGCGCCCTTAGCGAAGATGTACAGCTTAATCTTGGGCTCGGTGCCGGAAGGACGAACAATACCCTTGTTGCCACCCTCAAGATCGAACTCAATAACATTAGCCTTCGGCAGGCCGTTCACGCAGGTGTTGTAATCAACGACGGCCTCAATCTTGGAACCGGCGAGCTCCGCGGGCGGGTTCTCGCGCAGACCGGCCATGATGCCGGCCATCTTTGCCGCACCCTCAGCACCCGGATAGCTCAGCGAAATCGTCTTGTTGTGATAGTAGCCATACTTCTCGTACAGCTCGTGCATCGCGTCGGCAAGGTTCTTTCCCTGGAGCTTGTAATACTGCGCCATCTGGCAAATCAAAAGCGAAGTGCTCACGGCGTCCTTGTCGCGCACGTGGTCGCCGGCCAGATAGCCGTAGCTCTCCTCAAAACCGAAGATAAAGCGATCGACCTCGCCAGCATCGGAAAGAGAAGTAATGATGTCGCCGATGTACTTGAAGCCCGTCAGGCAACGACGGAGCTCAAAACCGTACTCGTCGGCCAGAGCGTCAACCATGGCGGAAGAAACGATAGTAGTGACAGCAACCTTCTTAGTGAGGTCCTCACCGCGAGCAGCGCGGGTCTTGCAGATATAGTCGAGCAGCAGAACGCCCATCTCATTGCCGGTCAGCAGCAGATAGTCATCGCTATTCTTAACGGCAACGCCAACGCGATCGGCGTCAGGATCGGTTGCAAGCAGCAGATCAGGGTGAACCTGCTCGCACAGGTCAATGCCCTTCTGCATGGCCTGGCGAATCTCGGGGTTAGGATACGGGCAGGTCGGGAAATCGCCGTTAGGCTCCTTCTGCTCGGGAACAACCGTGACATCGGTGATGCCAGCGCGCTCGAGCACCGTCGTGACGGGAATGAGGCCGGTGCCGTTGAGCGGAGTGTAGACGAGCTTAAGCGGAGCGCCAGCGATCTCCTCGGCAGAAAGGTTGGTCACGCCGCGGGCGAGAACGGCGTCATAATAACGCTCGAGGCACGAGTCATCGATCCATTTGACCAGACCCTGCTCAAGAGCCTCATCGAAGTCCATGGACTTCACGCCGGTAAACGTATCGGTCTCGGCGATAGCCTTAGAAATTGCATCGGCAGCCTCGCTGGTAATCTGGCAGCCGTCAGGGCCATAGGCCTTATAGCCGTTATAAGGCGCTGGATTATGACTAGCGGTCATGCAAATGCCACCGGAGCACTTAAGGTCACGGACGGCCCAGGAAAGCGTCGGCACGGGAGAAATCTTAGGATACACGAGAGCAGTCACGCCGTTTGCGGCAAGAATGGCAGCCGTCGTCTTAACGAACAGTTCACCCTTATTGCGGCTATCGCGAGCGATGGCAACCGTCGGATGCTCGAAGGTCGCATTGAGATAGTCAGCAAAACCCTGCGTCGCGCGACCAACCGTATAGATATTCATACGGTTAGTGCCCGCACCGATAGTGCCACGTAGACCGGCGGTACCGAAGGCGAGATCTTGGAAGAAAGCGTCGGTGATGGCGTCTTCGTCACCCTGCTCCTTCATCGTGTTGAGCTCAGCGAGGAGCTCCTCGTCCTTGACATTGGCAATCCAAGTATCAAGCAGCTCATGAACATCTGCCATGTGAGTCCTTCCGTCACAATCAATAAAACAACCCGTGTAAAACAGGACAAGCGCATCAGCGCGCTAAAGCAAATATTAGTCCATTGAGAACAGAGAACCGGCCACAGAACGGTGAACGTTTATATTCACCGGTGGATGATTGGATTGATTTAATTGCATAAGGAATGTTGCGCGCAAACGCAAAAAGGGGGAGGCCGCGAGGCCTCCCCCTTCTTCAAGTCAATCGACGGCTCGGTGCCGTCCACCGGTCAGCGGCGCCCTGGCCTCCCACGGGCTGACC
>CALHDP010000090.1 GCA_938023085.1 uncultured Collinsella sp. | reverse complement strand
GTCGCCGCGGTATAGGCGCGTACCAAGCCACCAGGCCCTAACAGCGTGCCACCAAAATAGCGCGTCACTACGCAGCAAACATTTTTGAGCCCCGCACCACGCAGCACCTCGAGCGTCGGCATGCCGCTCGTGCGGCTCGGCTCACCATCATCGCTCTGGCGTTCGCGTCCATCGACCAAAATCCACGCGGGAACATTGTGTCGAGCGTCGTAATGACGCTTGCGAACCATCTCGATAAAGGCATTCGCCTCATCCTCGGACTCAATATGGACCAGTTGGGCAATAAACCGGCTCTTGCGGTCCACAAACTCGCCCGAAACCTCAATATTCGATTGCAAAGTAAAATAGCTGTCCAACAAAGCCCCTCAACAGAATAAAGCGCAGCAACAAACAGCCTCAATAATACGGCAAAGAGCGTATCGATTGTCAGGGTAACAAAAATGCCAAGTGGGCCTATAAGCCGGGTTCTGTCGTGAACGGTCATTTATCTTGTCTGCACGTTACCGTGCAGCTCCACGCACGCTACCCGAACGCGGACCGGGCCGGCCCATAGCGTTCCTATTCGCGCTTGCTCCGGATGGGGCTTGCCAAGCCGCCGTGTTGCCACGACGCTGGTGGTCTCTTACACCACCGTTTCAGCTTTTCCCTTTACGCCTTGCGGCGCAGGTGGGAGTCTTCTTTTCTGCGGCGCTTTCCGTCGGATCACTCCGCCCGGCCGTTAGCCGGCATCCCGCCCTCTGAAGCCCGGACTTTCCTCACGCGTGCTGCAAACAGCACATCGCGCGACCGTCTGGCCCACTCAGCAGTGCATGAGTGTAGCACACCGTTGCCGCAAGCAATAGCACAACACAAGCGTTCGACACGATAAACCAAGAACCACGCTATACAGTACAATAGGGTCGTCGATGGGCAACGTCGTCAGTCGAGACGCGACCGCGCTCCGCACCCCTCCGTCTACTCGGTGCGTTCCCGCCTCCTCCCCGAGGCGGGATGTCGGCATTTTTCATGCACCGACAACCCAATAGCCTATGGACAGCCCAGAAAGCATTGCGCATTTCGGAGCCAAATGCAAAAAGGGACCCGTCCATTGCGGACGGATCCCTTAAAAGAAATGATCGTCGAACCGATTTACTCGGCGTCGGTCTCCTCGTCCTTCTTCTCGGAAGGCAGCGGGGTGACCTCGATCTCGACGCCCAGAGTCTCAGCAGCGGACTTCATGGACAGGGAGATACGACGACGGTCGAGGTCGATCTCCATGACCTTGACCTGAACCTTGTCGCCCACGTGGGTGACCTGAGAAGGCTGATCGACGTGCTTGTTGGCCATCTCGGAGATGTGCACCAGGCCCTCGATGCCCTCGCCCAGGTCGACGAAAGCGCCGAACGGGACAAGCTTGGTCACAGTGCCCTCGACGATAGCGCCGACGGGGTACTTCTTGACCAGTGCGCGCCACGGATCCTCGGTGGTCTGCTTGAGACCCAGGGAGATGCGCTCGCGGTTGAGATCGACGTCGAGAACCTCGACCTCGACCTCCTGGCCGACCTTGACAACCTCGGAAGGATGGTTGACGTGGTTCCAGGAGAGCTCGGAGATGTGGATGAGGCCATCGATACCGCCGAGGTCGACGAAGGCGCCGAAGTCGACGATGGAGGAAACGGTGCCCTGGAGACGCATGCCAGACTTGAGCTTGGACAGGATCTCGGAGCGCTCGGCCTTACGGGATTCCTCGAGCACGACGCGACGGGAGAGGACGACGTTGTTGCGGTTGCGGTCCATCTCGATAACGCGGGCCTCGATGCGGGTGCCCATGTAAGAGGTGAGGTCCTTGACGCGACGGAGGTCGACGAGGGAAGCGGGCAGGAAGCCACGCAGGCCGATGTCGAGGATCAGGCCGCCCTTGACAACCTCGATAACCTCGCCCTCGACGTTCTCGCCGGAGTTGAACTTCTCCTCGATGCGGTTCCAAGCACGCTCGTACTCGGCACGCTTCTTGGACAGGACCAGACGACCGTCCTTGTCCTCCTTCTGGAGAACCAGAGCCTCGATGGGATCACCGAGTGCAACGATGTCTGCAGGGTTAGCGTCCTTGCGGATGGACAGCTCGCGGACCGGGATAACGCCCTCGGACTTGAATCCGATGTCAACGAGCACCTCGTCATGCTCGATCTTAACGACAGTGCCGTTAACGAGATCGCCCTCATCAAAGTCGGTAATCGTACCGTCGATGAGGTTGTTCATCTCCTCCTCGTTGACATCGTCAAGAGAGAAAATGGACGAGTTCTGAATCTCACTCAAAGGTGGACCCCTTTCGAACTACGGGGCCCCGATTGCTAGGACCTACAGAAGGGTGCGACAAGCACACAACGTTTAGGAACACTCGGGAGCCGACAGATACTAATGTGACGCTTATGCAATCACGTTCGTATAGGTTACGGGGAAATCATTTCGATTTCAAGCGTGAACTGCGATTTTTTACTCGTATGGAGACTTTTTCGCAATCTTGTGGACGACCATCTCCATAAGTTGACGATAGGCAGTTAGGCATACGGCTTTGGGGTAAAGTATCCGGAGCAACGATTCTAGAACGATTTATCGAGAAAGGTTCCCGCGTGCTCAAAGCAGTCGTTTTCGATATGGACGAGACGCTTCTTAGCATCAACCTCAACGCGTTCATCCTTCGCTATTTTAAGGATGTCTCGTCGATGCTCGCGGATATCGGACGCCGCAGCCGCGGTGGCACGATGGCACGCCTCGGCACCATCCTGGTCGACCTCAATGCCAACCGCCGAAGCGGCACGGACAACCGCACCAATCTTGAGTTTTACCGCACCGAGGTTGAGCGCCGATGCGGCATCTGCCTCTCCGATCCCCTTATCTACGAGGCGTTTACCTACTACGACCGCGAAGTTCTTCCGTACAAGAATGACGATGTCATCAACGCCCACGCCATGCCGGGCGCACACGCCGCGCTTCAGGCCGTACAGGACGCAGGACTACGCTGCGCGCTCTTTACCAACCCCAGCTTTCCGCAGGGGGCCATCGAGTGCCGCATGGGTTGGGGCGACCTGGCCGACGCCCCCTTTGAGCTCATCACGCACATGGGAAACACCACCCGCTGCAAGCCCGATGCCACCTACTATCTAGAGCAACTTCAGGTGATGGGACTCGAGCCACACGAGGTCCTTATGGTGGGCAACGACCCTAAGCGCGACTTCCCCAGTCCCGCCTGCGGTATTCAAACCGCCTATGTCGGCCAAGGAAAACCCGGCCGAGCCACCTGGCACGGAACCATGGAAGACTTCGCCCGCGATTTCAACGCCGTAGTAGAAGCCTTCTACGAACACCAAGTAGCCGACGAACTGTCATAGGACCCCTCGCTCCAAACAAAATAGCGCCGCAGGTTGAGCATAAGTCAGCGAAAACGCCCCTAAGCGAGCAATGTGCCTTGAAAGAGGAGGGCATAGGCCTTCTGGCCATGCCCGACGATTGAAAGGCAGATTGCCGCTTCGGGGCGTTTGCAGCGTCGACTGGTTACGCGGTTTGGTAAAACCGCGTAACTAGCACACTCGAGTCTTGCCGATCATGATGTTGAGAATCTCGACGTCGGTATCTTTCATGCCCACGCGGCCCACGTAGCCCATGCTGGCGATCGTCTGCTCGACGGTATCCTGGATCAGGCCCTCGCCGGCACGGAAGCCGCGGCCTTGCATGGCCATATCGTGGCCCAGAATCGCCGCATCGACGGCAGCCGAAATCTTGGCGGCACAGCTCGCCTTGGCGCCGTCGCACACGATGCCGCCCACGTTGCCGAGCGTGTTCGAGACCGTCGCGCCGATCTGCTCGCGCGTGCCACCACACAGCCAGGTAATCGCGGCACCGGCACCGCACGCGGCGCAAATAGCACCGCAAAAGGCCGAGAGTGCACCGATATAGCTCTTGATATGCACGGCGATAAGATCGGACAGCATCACGGCGCGCACCAGGCGATCATGGTCGCAGCGCAGGTACTCGGCATACTCCATGACGGGCAATGCGCAGGTAATGCCCTGGTTGCCCGAGCCGCACACAATGGCGACCGGCAGCGCGCAGCCGTTCATGCGGGCGTCAGATCCAGCAGCTGCACGGGCACGGGCACGGCAGGCGACGTCATCGGCACGAGCACCCAGCAGCGTGCGGCCCACCTCGGCGCCCCAAGCGTGCGCAAGGCCCTCGGCACTGATCGCGCCATTCAGCTCAATCTGACGCTCAACGGCAGCGCAGGCGTCCTCAATGTCGCCGTTCTCAATAAAGTCGATGATGGACTCAATCGACATGGGCGTGTCGGCCTTATCCGCCGCCCGCTCGGCCACCACACGCTCGGCGCAGGCGGCACACTCCCCCGCCGACTTGCCGCATACCGGAATACCGTCGAGCGTATGGCACGTGACATTGGTGTGATGATCGGTAATCTCGACGACCGCGGTATGGCCCCCGGCCGTCGCAGTCACCTTGATGTAGAGGTTGGGCACACCCTCGACAAGCGACACATCGCAGTAGCCGGCGTCGGCGAGGAGCTCGGCCACGCGAGCACGGTCTTCATCGTCAACGCTCTCGAGCACCTCGAGCGCGCTCTTGGCATCGCCGCCCACGGCACCCAGCACGGCCGCGGCTTCAATACCGTGCATACCGCCCGAGTTGGGCACGGTCACGCTCTTAACGTTCTTGATGATATTGCCCGAGCAGGCAACATCCATATGATCGGGATCGCAACCGAGCGTCTGGCTCGCCAGCGCTGCTGCATAGGCAACGGCAATGGGCTCGGTACAGCCGAGCGCGCAGACAAGCTCGCGGTTCAAAACATCGCAAAACGCAGCATCACGGATGGAATCGGTAGGCATAGGTATCTCCTGCTTGCATAACGGGCTGGGCTCTCAAGAATGGTTAGTTCCTTTATTTGATAACAATGCATCAAAAACCGCAACCATGGTTCCGGCGGACGGCGCTCGAGCACAAACTAACAGCATTCATTCATGAGAAGCCGGTCTTGTTGCATGCTAAAGCGTTTGATCAAAAAACACCCGAGCGTTTATGCAAAAGTCGCGCTATCATGCAGTCGAACGCGGTAAACACCTTTAGCATTTGCGCCGCACAGACCAGAGAGGAACCATCCATGAAGATCGGTATCGGTAACGACCACGCCGCCGTCGAGCTCAAGAACATCATTTCCGAGCACCTGAAGGAGCGCGGCTGCGAGGTCGTGAACTTTGGCACCGACACCTCCGAGAGCTTTGACTACCCCATCGCCGGCTACAAGGTGGGTAAGGCCGTTGCCAACGGCGACGTCGACCTGGGCATCCTCATCTGTGGCACCGGTGTCGGGATTAGCCTGGCTGCCAACAAGGTAGAGGGCGTGCGCGCCGTCGTGTGCTCCGAACCCTTCAGCGCCAAGCTCTCCCGCATGCACAACAACACCAACGTGCTCGCCTTTGGCGCCCGCGTCGTGGGCTCCGAGCTCGCCAAGATGATTGTCGACGAGTGGCTCGACGCCGAGTTTGAGGGCGGCCGCCACGAGCGTCGCGTCAATCTCCTCAACGAGATCGACCACACGCGCGGCCTCAAGGTCGTCGACGAGGCCTAAACCACTCAGTCCCACAAGCTAACAGCAGGGGCCCGTTCGGAACACATGTCCGAGCGGGCCCCTTCATAGATTCTGGAATAAAAGGGCGCCGCGGATGGAGTTCCGCGGCGCCCAAGCCACACGCTAACAGCTTTAAGGAGTCAAAGCTGGTTTAGCCAAAGAAGCGCTTGATCTCGATCTCGGCGTTCTCCAGGCAGTCGGAGCCGTGAATCACGTTGGCGTTGACATCGACAGCGAAATCGCCGCGAATGGTGCCGGGAGCAGCGTCAAGCGGGTTGGTAGCGCCCATGAGAGTGCGCATCTTGGAGACAGCGGAGAGACCGGAAACGACCATCTTGACGACCGGACCGCTCGTCATAAAGTCACAGAGACCGCCAAAGAAGGGCTTGTCTGCCAAGTGGGCGTAATGCTCCTCGACGGTAGCGCGCTCGAGCGTGGTCATCTCCATGCGCTCGATGACAAGGCCGCTGCGCTCAATGCGAGCAACAATCTCGCCGATCTTGCGGTCACGCACGGCGTCGGGCTTAATCATGATGAAGGTCTTCTCGATAGCCATAAGGTAGCCTTTCAAGTAGGTTCGCGCGTGCCCAAGTCCCATTCCGGCACCCGCCTGGACTGCATCGTAACAGAGTTTTAGCTGCAGTTAAACAAAAAGCTGCCATTTGAAACGTTGCAATTTATTGAAACGTTCCATATGTGTCACTTCTGTTTCGAAGCCCGACTAGAGTACCATCCGACCGCCCATCAACCGCATCGAACCGAGCGGACGGTCGGTTACTGCCCGTGAACGCACCCCCTTCACAACCTGCCCAAAGGTCCTACAGAACTTCTCGACAGGCCCCTCCCCCATAGCAACAAAATACGGACGCCCACATCAGCAGGCGCCCGTTAAGCAAAAAATGATTTATCAATACATGGCAAAAACAGCTTCAGCCAAAGCCCTACTTTACCCCGTGGCCCATCTCGACGACCTTAGTCAGTGACCCAAACACACCCTCGTCGGCCACGAGCTGTGCCTCGGCACGCTGCAGCTGCACGGCAACGGCGACAGGAGCGGTGCCGCCCTCGGTCGTACGCGCGGCGACAATCGACGAGATGTCGAGTGCCTCGGTAATATCGCGCTCAAAGAGCGGGCTTGCCTCATGGAACACCTCAAACGGCAAATCCTCAAGATTGCAGCCGCGCTTCTCGCACATCAGAACCAGATGGCCCACCACGGCATGTGCCTCGCGGAACGGCAGACCACGCTTGGCCAGGTAATCGGCAACATCGGTGGCGGCAAGGTGCCCCACGCCGCACTCGCGCGCCATGGCGTCCTCGTTGACGGTCCAAGTCGAAATCATACCGGCCATAACCGACAGGCACTGCATGAGCGTATGGGCGGTATCGAGCGCGCCCTCCTTGTCCTCCTGCAAGTCCTTGTTATAAGCAAGCGGCAGGCCCTTCATGGTCACGAGCAGCTGCACCAGGTTGCCATACACGCGGCCGCTCTTGCCGCGGATAAGCTCGGCAAAGTCGGGATTCTTCTTCTGCGGCATGATGGACGAGCCGGTGGAGTACGAGTCGGAAAGCGTGATAAAGCCAAATTCGGAGCTCGACCACAGCACGATCTCCTCGGAAAGACGCGACAGGTGCATGGCCATGACGGAGCCGGCGTAATGCAGATCGAGCAGGAAATCACGGTCGGAAACCGCATCGAGCGAGTTGGGAATCACACCCGCAAAGCCAAGCTCGGCAGCCGTCATCTGGCGATCGAGCGGATAGCTCGTACCGGCAAGCGCGGCAGCACCCAGCGGGCAGTTGTCGGCGGCATCAAAGGCGGCCTTCAGGCGCGTAAAGTCGCGCGCGAACATCCAGGAATACGCCAGCAGGTGATGCGACAGCAGCACAGGCTGAGCATGCTGCATGTGCGTGTAGCCCGGCAGAATCACCTTGTCGTACTTCTTGGCCGCATCCACCAGCACATGGCGCAGCTCAAGATTGGCCTCCATGAGCTCCTTGGCCAGCGCCTTGACGCCTAGGCGCGTATCGGTCGCCACCTGGTCGTTGCGCGAACGCCCGGTATGTAAGCGCTTACCGGCCTCGCCGATGCGGCGCGTCAGCTCGCTCTCGATGGACATATGAATGTCCTCGTCGTTGATATCGAAGGTGAAGTTGCCGGCATCGATATCCTGCTCGATTCCGGTCAGGCCCTTGGCAATCGCCTGTTCATCCTCGGCACTGATGATGCCCTGGGCCGCCAGCATCTTGGCATGCGCCTTAGAGCCGGCGATATCCTGCTTATAGAGATGTTTGTCGACCGGCAACGACGCGCCAAACTCCTGCGTGACCTCGGCCACGCCCGCCTCAAAACGACCGCCCCAAAGAGCCATGGAACCGTCCCCTTTCTCCAAATACCAAAACAAGCGCCCAAAGCAACGCGCCATATCGCTAAAGCGATTTTTCAACCGCTAGTTTTACACATTCCCCGCCGTGTGCGGAGCCATGTAGCTAATTTGCAAAGAAGTGACGCGCCATGCACTTGGCGCCCAACGTCTCCCTCCGGATGTTGCCCTGCGAACCATCGATCCAGGCCTTCAGGCTCATAGGGACGTCCTCGACCCTTGCAGCATCGAACTCGGGCGCGAGGGCAAGTAAAGCATGCGCGATAGCATTGAACATAATGGATACTCCTCATATATATAGGCGCAGAGCCGCCAAATTGATAGAAGGAGCCCCGCCGGACAACCCCGGCGGGGCTCGGACTCAGCCGCAAACGCGGCATCATATATGCGGGCGGAACGTAGGGGCCACCGATGTTAAGAAGTGTCAGCAAGCATAACGAAAGGTAGGGACCCCATGCGCCCGTTATGTATCACGCGGATGGGCCGCGCGGATACCAAGGAAAAGAGGCGCTAGGCCTGGGCGGCAGCAGAGCTGGGACCCTGGACCTTTGCCCACGTCTTGAGCGACAGCGTATCGATCTCGATAAAGCCGGCGCTGGCCTTCTCGTCAAACGTGGTGTCGCGGTCGTAGGTAGCCAGACCGTAGTCGTAGAGGCTGAAGGGGCTCTTGCGGCCGACGACATGGCAGTTGCCCTTAAAGAACTTCAGACGGACAGTGCCGGTCACAAACTTCTGGGTATCGGCCATAAAGGCATCGAGCGCGTTCTTGAGCGGGCTGTACCACTGGCCGTTGTACACGGCGGTGGCCCAATCCTGCTCGAGCTTGATCTTGGTCTTGAGCAGGTCGCCCTCGACGCAAATGTCCTCGAGTGCCTTGTGGGCGGTGATGAGCGTCAGGGCTCCGGGAACCTCGTAGCACTCGCGGCTCTTGAGGCCCACCAGACGATCCTCGACCAGATCGAGACGGCCAAAGCCGTTGTCGCCGGAGATCTTGTTGAGGGCGATGACGATCTCGGAGAGCTTCATCTTCTTGCCGTCGACGGCGACGGGCTTGCCGGCCTCAAACTCGATCTCGGTGTAGGTCGGGGTGTCGGGCGTATCCTCGGGGTTTTTGGTCATAACCCAAGCGTCATCGAGCGGCTCGTTCCAGGGATCCTCCAGGTGACCGCACTCGATGGCACGACCCCACAGGTTGTCGTCGATGGAGTAGGGGTTGTCGTTGGCACCCTCGGGAACCGGCACGTTGTGAGCATGGGCGTAGGCGACCTCGTCGGGACGGCACTTCAGGTCCCACTCGCGAACCGGGGCGATAACCTTGAGCTCGGGGTCGAGGGCCTTGACGGCGGCCTCAAAACGGACCTGGTCGTTACCCTTGCCGGTGCAGCCGTGGGCGACGTAGGTCGCGCCAAACTCGTGGGCGACCTCAACAAGCTTCTTGGCAAGCAGCGGGCGAGACAGGGCGGAGAGCAGCGGGTATTTATTCTCATACATGGAGTTTGCGGCGATGGCCTTGGTCAGGAACTCATCGGAGAACTCATCGCGCAGGTCGAGCACCTGGCAATCGAGAACGCCCAGGTCGAGCGCCTTCTGTTTTTTGGCATCCAGGCCGGTCTCCTCCTGGCCCACGTTGCCGCAGACGCAAACGACGTCGAGATTCTTCTCGTCCTGGAGCCACTTGACACATACGGATGTATCAAGACCACCGGAATATGCGAGAACGACTTTTTCCTTGCTCATGGCTGTTTCCTTTCGCCCTTGGTAGCTAGTTAGAACATCGGTCAGTTGCAAGTCACCTTGAGGTCAAAAACCGTGCAATATCAGGTTATTCAGCAGAATGCATCACAGGCATGCCCTAGAAACATGCGACTATGTCGTGCTTAAACCCAACGACCTCAAAATGACTCTGTTGAGGCAATTCGCCCCATGTGGACAGAGACGATTGTTATCGTCGTCGGGAAATTGCGCGCTGGCGTCGGAGAGCATTGTCTGCAGTGGTGATGATCTGTACGAACTGCATCTGCCTCTCCTTTCACGTATCGCCGGGCGCAATTCAAATATCGCAAACGGTACCTTTTCCTCGGTAAGCGGCTCTTTTGCCGTCTCCGTTTTCGATGTTCGCTATATTACGATAAAGTGCACGCTGCGCAAGCGGCAAATTCAAATTTCTGAAAAGTTTTTTCATTAGTTTGTGAATTGCAGTGCAAATACGCACCATTCCTGCGAAAATACGCTCGACTACTAGTTGATGGTTATAACGTCTGAAACAATCTCGAAACGAAAGGCGCATTTTTATGCAAACTTACGAATCGGACGCCAACATCGGCAACATTAAGATTCTCGCCGTCGATATGGACAAGACGCTGCTGACCGACGAGCGTGTGCTGCCCCAGGGTCTTGATGAGCGCCTGGACAAGCTCGCCGACGCCGGCATCGTATTCTGCCCCGCCAGCGGACGTCCCGCCCCCAAGCTCGAGGAGATGTTCGAGGGTATCAAGAACCGCCTCGCCTTTTGTCCCGACAACGGAGCGTGCGTGATCTATCGCGGCAGCTATATCTATAAGAGCAATATTGACGTGGAGCTGTATCAGCAGGTCTTGAGCCGTGCCTCGGAGGATCCTCGCGCTGTCCCCGTCCTGTGCTGCTTCGACGAGTTCTACGTGCTTGCCCGCGACCATCAATACCACGACGAGATCAGCGTCTACTACAACACAATCAACTACGTCGACAGCTTTGAGGGCATTGATTTCGAGTCCAACAAGATTTCGGTCTTCTTCCCCGGCTACGACGCCGAGCCCGCTTTCCGCGAGACCTATAGCCCCGAGTTCTCGGACAAGCTCTACGTCACCAACGCCGGGCGCGAGTGGATCGACTTTATGAACCTGGGCGTCGACAAGGGCGCCGGCGTCGCTCACCTGTGCGAGCACCTGGGCATCGATATTGCCGATGCTGCCGCCGTGGGCGACACCTACAACGACATCCCCATGCTGGAGCGCGTCGGGCACAGCTTTATCGTGGACAATGCCGAGGAGCACATGAACGCGCACGCCAAGTGGCGCATTCCGAGCAACAACGACGGGGGCGTACTGACGCTCATCGACGCCATCTTGGCGGCTCGTTAACGTGGCTCGTCGGACCTGGCCGGGCGAGGCGGGTAAGTTTTTCGTTCGGTCAGGTCCTGGGCTCGCTCGAAGAGCACATTCAGTGCTCTTCGGCTCGTGCGGAATCTACGAAAAACTTACCCGCGTCGCCCGGCCAGGTCCTAGGTTTACTTGCTTGCCGCCTAGATGGCGTCTTGGCGTCTAGATACTTGGCTGATTTTTTGGAATGAAGGGGGCTCCTTGTTGGCAAGGAGCCCCCTTCTGGTTTGGCTACTTTAGGGTTGTGGGCACTTCCCTATTTAGCGTCGGCCCAGGTTATGCCGGTGCTGGCTTCGGCGATTAGGGGGACGCGGAGGTCTACTACGTGTTCCATGGCGTCGCGGACCATGGTGGTTAGGCGCTCGACTTCGTCGATGGGGCACTCAAAGTCCAGTTCGTCGTGCACTTGCAGGATCATGTGGGCGGCAAAGCCCTCTTCTTCCAGGCGGCGGCTTACGCGGGCCATCGCGATCTTGATGATGTCGGCCGCGGTGCCCTGCATGGGATGGTTCATGGCCGTGCGCTCGCCGAAGCCGCGGAGTTGCGGATTTTTGGCCTTGAGCTCCGGAATATGACGACGGCGGCCGTACATGGTCTCGGCGTAGCCCGTCTGCTTGGCGCGCGCCACCACGTTGTCGAGGAACGTACGCACGCCCGGGTAGGCCTCGTAGTAGCGGTCGATCATGTCGCGCGCCTCGGCCATCGAGATATGCAGCGACTGCGACAGGCCGTAGGCCTGCTGACCGTACACGATGCCAAAGTTCACGGCCTTGGCGCGACTGCGCAGGTCGGGCGTTACCTCGGACACCGGCACACCGAACACGCGCGCCGCCGTCTCGGCATGGAAGTCCTCGCCCTCGTTAAAGGCGCGCACCAAGTGCTCGTCACCTGAGAGATGCGCCAGCAGACGCAGCTCGATCTGCGAGTAGTCCACCGCCAAAAAGACGCTTCCCTCGCCTGCCGAAAACGCCGTCTTGACGGTACGGCCCAGCTCAGAGCGCGTCGGGATGTTCTGCAGGTTCGGGTCGCTCGAGGACAGACGCCCCGTTGCCGTGATGGTCTGGTTGTACGTAGTGTGTACGCGGCCGTCGCCTCGGCGTAGCGGGCCCAGCGTGTCCAGATAGGTGGACTTGATCTTAGACTTCTCACGCCAGTCCAAGATCAGACGCACGATTTCGTGGTCACGCGCAAGGTCGCTCAGCACCTTGGCGTTGGTCGAATAATAGCCGCGCTTAGTCTTCTTGAGGCCCTTGGTCGGAAGCCCCATCACATCAAAGAGCACATGCGACAGCTGCATAGGACTGCCAATATTAAAGGTCTCGTCACCCGCCAGGTCGCGAATACTGCGCTCAACCTCGGTAATCTGGGTCGCCAGACCCTCGGACAGACTGTGCAGACGGTCGGGGTCCACGAGCATGCCCGCGCGCTCCATCTTGGCAAGTACCGGAACGAGCGGCATCTCGATGCCATCGAACACGTTGGCGGCATTCTCACGGGCCATGCACTCGCGCAACGGCGCCACAAGCGCCAGCGTCAGAGCCGCAGTACGGGCGGCAGGCGCCGGAGCGTCCTCACAAGCACCCTCTGCGCCGCGCGCCGCAGGCAGCGCCATCTGCAGATACGTATCGGCCAGATATGCCTCGTCAAACTCGGAGCGGTCGGAATCCAACAGGTAAGCGGCGACCACGGTGTCGAAGATGCACGTGGAATCGACTGCTAGCGGATCCATGAGCTCGGGCTCAGAAGAATCGATGGGCGAAAGCTCGTGCAGCAGCGCCTTCGTATCCGGGCTCGCCACGCGGCCCTCCATAAACAGGCGCGCAAGCACGCCGGCAATCACACCGTGAGCGAAGTTGAAGCCATCGACTACGGCAGTGGAGGCGCCGTCGCCCTCCTCGAGCGCGAACAGGCTCTTGGACGTCGCCAACCACAGCGTGCGCGTCAGTCCAAAGAGCGCGCCCTCTTCCTTGTCGTCGTCCACCACGGCGGCGACCCACTCGCCGGCATCAATCGCGCGGGAGACCTCAGCCGCAACGGCACCAAGCGCGTCGGCATCGCCGGCGGCTGCGCGAACCATAGCAGGTATCTCAAACACACTGGAGGCAGCAGCAGCCCCGCCCTCGCCGCCGATCAGCGCCAAGAAACGGTTCTGCATGGCGGTGATACCAAGTGTGCCCAGCGCCGCGGACACTTCGTCGGCAGAAAACGCCGGGAAGGACGTTTCGTCAAAGTCGAGCTCGACGGGCGCATCGGTGCGAATGGTTGCGACCTTGCGGCTCAGCAGCGCATCGTCGATGTGCGCACGCAGGTTCTCGCCCATCTTGCCCTTGACCTCGTCGGCATGCGCGATGACCTCGTCCAAGCTGCCGTACTGTGCGATGAGCGCGCTCGCCTTTTTGGGGCCGATGCCCGGTACGCCGGGAATGTTGTCTGACGTATCGCCCTTCAGACCGTAAAAATCGGGCACGAGCGCCGGCGTAATGCCGTGATACAGGTCGTCCACGCTCTCGGGCGTCATGATCGCCACGTCGGACAGGCCCTTACGGGTCGAGACCACGTTGACGTGCTCAGTCACGAGCTGATACATGTCGCGGTCGCCGGTCACCAGCAGCATGTCGCAGCCGGCCTCCTCGCCCAGGCGCGCCATGGTTCCCAGGATATCGTCGCCTTCCCAGCCCTCGGACTGCAGAATCGGCACGTTGAGCGCCGTGAGCAGCTCCTTAATCATCGGAAACTGCGCGTGCAGATCGGGGTCCATGGGCGGGCGCTGCGCCTTATACTGCGGCAGCATCTCCATGCGCACGCGCGGCTTGCCCTTGTCAAACGCCACGACCACACCGTCGGGGTTAAAGGCATCGATCATCTTGAGAAACATGTTCAGAAAGCCGAAGATCGCGTTGGTGGGGCGACCATCCGGCGCGTTCATGGTCGGCGGCACGGCGTGGAAGGCGCGATGCATGAGCGAGTTGCCGTCGATAACGGCAAAGGTGCGGCGCTTGTCAGACATATTGAATACCTCGCTTTGGGCTGGGCACGGTTTGCTCACTCCAGTTTACACGCTCCCCGCCCCGCGGCCACCGCACATCAAGCCTCCCCGCCACCGCGCGTCCACGCGTGATACGATGGCTCACGGTACATCAACCAGCACGATCGATCCGAAAGGAGCCTGCGTCATGGAGCGTCCCTGCGCATGGAAAAAGTACACGCCACAGCAAATCGAGGAGCTCGAGGAGCTTTGCCGCGGTTATAAGCAGTTTTTGAGCGAGAACAAGACCGAGCGCCTGTGCGTCAAGACCGGTATCAAGATGGCCGAGAAGGCGGGATACGTCGACCTGGAGACCGTGATCGCCGAAGGCCGCGAGCTCAAGGCAGGCGACAAGGTGTACGCCGCCAACCACGGCAAGGACCTTATGCTCGTCAACCTGGGCACCGCCCCGCTCGAGCAGGGCTTTAACATCCTGGGCGCCCACGTGGACTCGCCGCGCCTGGACCTCAAGCAGAATCCTGCCTTCGAGGCCGGCGACATGGCCTACCTCGACACGCACTACTACGGCGGCGTCAAGAGTTACCACTGGGTGGCCTCCCCGCTCGCACTCGTGGGCGTCATCTGCAAAAAGGACGGCACCACCGTCGACATCAACATCGGCGACAAGGCAGACGACCCGGTTTTTACCATCTCCGACCTGCTGATCCACCTCTCGAGCGAACAGATGTCCAAGCCCGCCAAGGACGCCGTCGATGCCGAGATCCTCGACGTGATCGTGGGCGGCCGCCCCGTCAAGTTTGACGAGGACGACAAGGACGCCCCCAAGGAGCCCGTCAAGCAGATGTTCATGGACATCCTCAAGGAGCAGTACGACGTCGAGGAGGAGGACTTCCTCTCCGCCGAGATCGAGGTCGTGCCCGCCGGCCCCGCCCGCGACATGGGCCTCGACCGCTCCATGATTTTGGGCTATGGCCACGACGACCGCGTCTGCGCGTACCCCTCCATGCTCGCCCAGATCAATGTGGCCAATGTCGAGCGCACGAGCATCACGCTCATCGTCGACAAGGAGGAGATTGGCTCCGTAGGCGCTACCGGCATGACGAGCCGTTTCTTCGAGAACACCGTCGCCGAGATCATGACGCTCACCGGTGAAGACAGCCCGCTGGCCCTGCGCCGCGCGCTCGCCCGCAGCCGTATGCTCTCCTCCGACGTGTCCGCCGGCTTCGACCCGGGCTACGCCGGCAAGTTCGAGACCAAGAACGCCGCCTTCATGGGTCGCGGTCTGTGCTTCAACAAGTACACGGGCAGCCGTGGCAAGGGCGGCTCCAACGACGCCGACGCCGAGTACGTGGCCCTCATCCGCGACATCATGGACGAGGCCCGCGTGGACTTCCAGACCTGCGAGCTCGGCCGCGTCAACGCGGGCGGCGGCGGCACCATCGCCTACATCATGGCCAAGTACGGCATGAACGTCATCGACTCCGGCGTTGCCGTCCTGTCCATGCACGCCCTGTGGGAAGTCGCCAACAAGGCCGATATCTACGAGGCCTACCGCGGCTACAAGGCCTTCCTCGAGCGCGCCTAATCCACCCCACCCATAACTTGCGGTGGAATACGGATTGATTTGGTCTTTCAATAGCCCAAACAGACCGTATTCCACCGCAATTTCTTTATTGGCAGAGGAGAGTCCATGCTGCAGGTCATCGTTTCGCCCGCCAAGCAAATGCGCGCGGCACAAGATGCTTTTGAAGTTCAGGGGATTCCGCCCTTTGCGCGCGAGACCGCCCAGCTGCACCATGCGCTCTTGGACATCGAACGAACCGAAGGCGACAGCGGCCTACAAGCTCTGTGGAACGTCAGCAACAAGCTGCTGGGCCCTTGTCTCGACATTTTGCATGAGTTCGAGCCCATCTTGGGAAACGGCGATTTTGCCGATTCCGGTATCGCGCGCCGCATCTCCCCTGCCATCATGTCCTATCACGGCATTCAGTACCAGAGCATGGCACCCGAGGTAATGGATGCCGAACAGCTCGCCTGGCTGCAAAGCCACCTGTGGATCCTCTCCGGCCTCTACGGGTGCGTTCGTCCCTTTCATGCCGTCGAACCGTATCGGCTGGAGATGGGCGCGAAGCTCGCCGTTGACGATGCCCGAGACCTCTACGCGTTTTGGGGTGACAAGCTCGCGCGGGCTACCGCCCCGGCAGGCTCAAACACCACAATCGTCAACCTCGCCAGCGTAGAGTATGCCAAAGCCGTTCTGCCCCACCTCGCGGACGACGCCACGGCCGTCACATGCCTCTTTGGCGAGGGTATCCGCAACGGGAAGCCCATCCAACGGTCGACTGCCAGCAAAAAGGCGCGCGGCTCCATGGTGCGGTGGATGGCAGAAAACAAGCTCGAGGATGCAAGCGAACTTACCGCATTCAACATCGGCTATCGGCACATCCCCGAGCTTTCAGACAAAAACACCCTGGTTTTCATGAACGCGCAGGCACAATAGGCCCGCCGTTTCCAAACACCCCATTACTCCGCCAAGCCATCGGCCTTTGCAATCTCGCTCGTCGAGCCATCTTGGTAGGTAATCTTAACGTGCTCTACGTCGGATACCGTAACGGCCGACGGAGGTTCCAGACGCCACTCCGTCAGAGCGATATCCATGGTCGTAGGCACATCGCCCTGATCTTTGAGCTTCACCGTGAGCGTTTTGAGCGCCACGTCAAACGTCACGCGTTCGATTTCTTCACCTGGAATGGACCCACCACTCAGCTGCAACTGCACAAACTCATCGCGCGGGTACCAATAATCGCCCGGAACGGCGAGCGTATTGGCATTACCGCCAGTACTCCTCACCGTCATAATCGGTAGGCTATCATCAGCCTCGAACTCCCATGCAGCGCCGCCGCGACCACCAAACGTCCAGATACAAAAGGCAATCACCAGCACGGCAAGCACCGCAAAACCAATTGCGACCAACCCATGGTGCGCACGGCTCTCCTCGGCCGATACATCCCATTGCGTCTCTCGATATAGATGCTTGTCTTCCATGTTCGCCTCCCTGCGGGCATGCTGATCGCGTCAATCATACCCATTCGAGCTATACTTGAGCCCGCCACATAAACGGGGAGCTTGCAGGACAAGACGGCAGGCTGAGACTGGGCGCGCCCGCCCTGACCCGCAAACCTGATATGGGTAATGCCAACGAAGGGAGCCGTGCCAATGAGCACACAGACCGAGCCCAAGCTCGTCACGCAAATCGACTTCGCCCGCGCCGGACAGATCACGCCGCAGATGAAGGAAGTCGCCGAGCGCGAGCATCGCGACCCTGAGTACATCCGCGAGCGCGTGGCCGACGGCCGCATCGCCATTCCCGCCAACATCGTGCATATCAAAAAGGGCATGCGCGCCTTTGGTGTCGGCGAGGGCCTGTCCACCAAGGTCAACGTCAACCTTGGTATCTCGGGCGACAAGGCCGATGCCGCCGAGGAATGGAAGAAGGTTAAGATCGCCGAGGACTACGGCGCCGACGCCATCATGGACCTCTCCAACTCGGGCAAGACGCGCCAGTTCCGCCAGCAGCTCATCGACGAGACGCCGCTTATGGTGGGCACCGTCCCCATGTACGACGCCATCGGCTACATGGAAAAGCCGCTGGTCAAGCTTACCAAGGACGATCTGCTCGAGGTCGTGCGCGCGCATGCCGAGGACGGCGTGGACTTTATGACCATCCACTGCGGCATCAACAAGTCGGTCATCAAGACCTTTAAGGAGACCGGCCGCCTCATGAACATCGTCAGTCGCGGCGGCTCGCTGCTGTTTGGCTGGATGGAAGTCACCGGTAACGAGAACCCCTTCTACGAGTTCTACGACGAGGTGCTCGAGATCTGCCACGAGTACGACGTGACGATCTCGCTCGGCGACTCCTGCCGCCCGGGCTGCCTCTACGACTCCAACGACGCGACCGAGACCGCCGAGATGATCGAGCTGGGCAAGCTGTGCAAGCGCGCTTGGGCCGCCGGCGTCCAGGTCATGGTCGAGGGCCCGGGTCACATGGCGCTCGACGAGATCGCCGCCAACATGAAACTGCAGAAGCGCCTGTGCCACAACGCCCCGTTCTATGTGCTCGGGCCGCTGGTGACCGATATCGGCGTGGGTTACGACCACATCACCGCTGCCATCGGCGGCGCCATCTCCGCCAGCTCCGGTGCCGACTTCCTGTGCTACGTGACGCCGGCCGAGCACCTGTGCCTGCCCAACGCCCAGGACGTGCTCGATGGCCTCATGGCCACCAAGATCGCCGCACACGC
>CALHDP010000089.1 GCA_938023085.1 uncultured Collinsella sp. | reverse complement strand
GGCCTGCCCGAGATCGACGAGGTCAAGATCATCCAACAGGCGACCGAACAGCTCCAGGGCTCCACGCTGCTGCCGCTGCAGATCGACTCCACCGACCCCGCAGCCGTCGAGGCCGCCGTGCGCCGCTACGCCGGCAAGCCCATCATCAACTCGGTCAATGGCAAGCAGCAGATCATGGATGAGATCTTTCCGCTGGTCGCCCACTACGGCACCAACGTTGTCGGCCTTACGCTCGACGAAGGCGGCATCCCCGATACCGCCGAGGCCCGCTTCGCCATCGCCGAGCGCATCGTGGCCGAGGCCGCCCGCTACGGCATCGACCCGGACCGCATCCTCATCGACTGTCTGGTCATGACCGCCTCGACTAATCAACGCCAGGCTGAGCAGATCCTACGCGCCATGTCCCTGTGCAAGAAGCGTCTGGGCGTCAAATGCGCGCTCGGCGTGTCGAACATCAGCTTTGGCCTGCCTGCCCGCCCGCTGCTGGGTTCGGTCTTTTTGGCCGCCGCCTTCGGCGCGGGCCTGGACGCCCCCATCATGAACCCGGGCTCCAAGCGCTTTATGGATACCGTCTACAGCTATCGCGTCCTGAGCGTTGAGGACGAGGGCTCGACCGGCTACATCGAGCGCTACGCCGGCTGGACCGATCCGTACAAGATCGCCGCAAACCCGGCAGCAGCTCAGGCCGCATCGACCGACACCGTGTCCGCTGCTGGCACCGCCGGCACCGACGGCAACGACGACCCGATTCGTCGCATGGTCGTCTCGGGCCGCAAAGGCGAGATCGCTGCCGAGACCGAGCGCCTGCTGGCCGACCACGACGCCATGGACCTCATCAACAATCACTTTATCCCCGCCCTCGACGAAGTTGGCGTCCTCTTTGACCAGGGCAAGTTCTTCTTGCCGCAGCTTATGGCCTCGGCCGAAGCCGCGCGCGTGGGCTTCGACACCATCAAGCGCCTGATGCCCGCCGGCGAGATTGCCGACAAGGGCAAAATCTGCGTGGCCACCGTCAAGGGCGACATCCACGATATTGGCAAGAACATCGTCAAGATGCTGCTCGATAACTACGGCTACACCGTCTTTGACCTAGGCCGCGACGTCGACCCGCAAGAGGTGCTCAAGACCGTCAAGGAGCGTGACATTAAGCTCGTCGGCCTCTCGGCGCTTATGACTACCACCGTCGTGGCCATGGAGGAGACCATCAAGCTGCTTCATACCGAGGTGCCGGGCGTCAAGATCATCGTAGGCGGCGCCGTACTCACCCCCGAATACGCCAAGCAGATCGGCGCGGACTACTACGCCAAGGACGCCGCCGAAAGCGCTCGTATCGCCGAAGAGGTCTTTGGGCAGTAACACAACGGAAACAACCGAGCACCAAAACGTGTCGCATGCGCCACTTGGCACGTGCGGCACGTTAGAATAGATAAGACTATGCTCGTTTTGGCAGATAGGAGCGCAAGGATGGCGATCACGCCCGCAGAAATCGCGGAAACCCGCGGCATGGTTGAGGAGCAGAACCTCGACATCAGGACCATCACCATGGGTGTTTCGCTCATGGGTTGCGGTGACGAGAACCTCGACCGCATGTGCACGAAGATCTACGACCACGTGACGCACACGGCTGAGCATCTGGTCGAGACCGCCGAGAACCTCGAGCGCGAGTACGGTATCCCCATCGTCAACAAGCGCGTTTCCGTCACCCCGGTGGCGCAGATTGCCGCGTGCTGCAAGGATGAGGACCTCACCCCCATCGCGCATGCCCTCGACCGCGCGGCCGAGACGCTCGGCATCGACTACCTGGGCGGCTTCTCCGCGCTCGTCCAGAAGGGCATCGGCGACGCCGACCGCCGCGTCATCCAGTCCATCCCCCAGGCGCTCGCCACCACGAGCCGCGTCTGCTCCAGCGTCAACGTCGCCAGCCTGCGCGCCGGTATCAACATGGACGCCGTGCTTATGGCCGCCCAGACCATCATCGATGCCGCCAAGCTCACGGCCGACCAGGATTCCGTTGGCGCCTCCAAGTTTGTCTGCTTTGCCAACATGGTCGAGGACTCCCCGTTTATGGCGGGCGCCGTCCACGGCGGTGGCGAGGCCGACGCCGTCATCAACGTTGGCGTCTCGGGCCCCGGCGTTATGGCGGCAGCCCTGGAGAAACTGCCCGACTCCGCCTCGATGATGGAAGTCGCCGAGAAGATTAAGCAGACCGCCTTTAAGATCACCCGTGCCGGCGAGCTCATGAGCCGCGAGGCCGCCCATCGACTGGGTGTCGAGAAGGGCATCGTCGACCTGTCGCTGGCGCCTACGCCCGCCATTGGCGACTCCGTTGCCCGCATCCTCGAGATTATCGGCGTGGGCACCTGCGGTGGCCCGGGCACGACCTGCGCGCTCGCCATGCTCAACGACGCCGTCAAGAAGGGCGGCGTCATGGCCAGTTCCAGCGTCGGTGGCCTCTCGGGCGCCTTTATCCCCGTGTCCGAAGACGCCGGCATGATCGCCGCCGTCGAGGCCGGCGCGCTTTCGCTCGAGAAGCTCGAGGCCATGACCTGCGTGTGCTCCGTCGGCCTGGACATGATCGCCATCCCCGGCGACACCCCGGTCGAGACCATCGCCGGCATCATCGCCGACGAGATGGCCATCGGCGTCATCAACAATAAGACCACGGCCGTGCGCGTGATTCCCGCCATCGGCAAGGGCGTGGGCGACTGCGTCGAGTACGGCGGCCTGTTTGGCCGTGCGCCCATCATGCCGGTGAACCCCAACGCCGGCACCGTGCTTGCCCACCGTGGTGGACGCTTCCCGGCACCGCTGAACTCGCTCAAGAACTAGCTGAGGGGTACTGGCGAGGAGCCCCGGGGAGGCAAATATATAAGGTCGCCTGCTCGGACAGTCCTGACTCGCACGGAGAGCACATTAAGTGCTCTCCGGCTCGTGCGGTACTCGCGATCGACCTTATATATTTGCCTCCCCGGGGCTCCCGCACAATGGGACCTCAGTTGGGTTCTATCCCGGTTGCAGTTGCTTCGCTCCTGCACCACTTGGCTGGTAAGGCGGTTTGGCGTTGGATCGGTTCTTTTTCTGATATATGCTTGTTGCGGCTCTTCTTTTGGGGGAGTCGCTTTTTTGTTGCTAGGAGGTTGGCCCGTGGCTGATGGGGATGCTCGTTCTGAGTTGCTTTCCGCTGATTGGAATGGCGAATGGATGCGTCTGCAGGCCGCTCGGCATCGGGCTGATGATTCTTTTGAGTGGGATAAGCGGGCTCGGCATTTTCGTCCGCTGGAAACTGCCCCGTATGCTCGGGATTTTATAAAACTGTTGGCGCTTGAGCCTGGTGAGTCGGTGCTTGATATGGGATGTGGGGCTGGGTCGATTGCTATTCCGCTTGCTCAGGCTGGGCATCCCGTGATTGCTGCCGACTTCTCTCCTGCCATGTTGGGCACCCTTGATGCCGGCATTGAGTATTACGGGCTCGAGGATCTGATTACGCCGCTTGAGCTTGCTTGGGATGATGATTGGGATCTGGTTGGGCCGGTTGCCAAGACTGTAGATGTTGCCTTTGCGAGTCGCTCGGTTACTACGAACGACCTGAAGGGAGCACTTGCCAAGCTTGACCGTACGGCTCGTCGGCGTTGTGCTGTCACGATGGTCGCCAACTCCAGCCCGCGTTATGACCTGCACTTGATGAATGCCATCGGTGCCTCGGTTACCTGCAGCAATGGTTTTGTGTACGCCTTTAACATCCTCATTCAGATGGGTGCCCTGCCGCAGGTCACGTACTTTGAATCGCCTCGTCGCGATACCTTCGATAGCCTTGAGGCGGGAGTGGCGGACTTCTCCCGCATGCTCGAGCACGGTAACGAGGATAAGATTGACCGTCTACGCGACTACGTCGCTCAGCATATGATTGAGAATCCCCATGCCGGCGAGCCAGGGTCCAAGGGCGTACCGCAGGGGCGTTACATGCTCGACCACGTCCGCAAGGTCCGTTGGGCGTTTATTGCATGGGAGCCGGTCTCTTCGGGCCGTCCATAGACCGCTTTCGGCCGCCGTACACGTCCGCCTGTAACCCGCGCTGTTCTCCCGCTCGGCATCCGCATTCTTTGCGAACTGGGCAAACGCGCTCCACACCGCGCCGTTCCTGCGCTATCGTGGGACAGCTCACGTAGATTAAGGCCCCATTGCGGGGCGCCCCATACATAGAAAGCGAGAACCCATGGCACTGACAGGAGCCCAGGTCAAGCAGCTTCGCAGCATGGCCCATCACCTCAACCCCGCCATCATCATCGGCAAGTCCGATATCAACGAGGGCACCGTCGAGCAGACGGTCGCCTACCTGGAGAAGCACGAGCTCGTTAAGTGCTCCGTGCTCGATGGCTCCAGCCTTTCCGCCCGCGAGGCCGCCGAGGAGCTCGCCGAGCGTTGCCACGCCGAGATCGTCCAGGTCATCGGCCGCAAGTTCTCACTGTATCGCGAGTCCTCGCGCAAGGACATCGAGAAGATCAAGCTCGTCTAAGAGCCAATGATCCGGCGAGCCAACACATAGCAAGCTTACGGGCGCCCAAGTACTTCGGGCGCCCGTTTTTTATCGCTCGACCAGCACGCGATTGAGCCGCCCCTCCACCAAGCGCTCGTATAGACGCCGCGTCTCGGGCTCGGGCACGCCATTGACCTGCTCCCTCAGGTGGTGCATATGCCCGCTGTACAGCTCGACGATATCGCGCCGTCGCCCCGCCGCACTGTAGACGCGCATGGCGCAGCGCACCATATCCTCACGCGCCGTTTCCTGCCGAAGCCCCGACTCCGCCAGCCAAATCGCCGACTGCAGATCGTTTTCTTCTAGAGCGGCATTTGCTCCCTTAATCATGCAATCGATGTACTTTGACTGCATAATGCGTCGCATACGCAAAAAGTAGGTGGGATTACAGCCATTGGGAACATACAGCGGTCCGGCATAAAGCTGCTCAATCTTAAGGCACAGCTCAACTAAATGGGGCCCGCGCGCACCCGTGCGATTTCCCAAAACCTCGCGGCTTATCTGGTCAAACAGCCGTACATCGGTCTTGACGTAGTCGCCGTTGAGTCCGATGCATTCATTTTGGATGAGCACACACGACTTGCCATCCGGCGTCGGTCCCAGAGCCGACCGCAAGCGCGATATCGTCGAGTACAGGTTGTTGCGGGCGCTATTGAACTCGGCATGGGGCCACAGCTCCATGGCCAGCGTCTCACGATCGACGAGCGCATCCATGCCCAGCGCAAGCCGCTCGGCAAGTGTCGCCGCCTTCTTGCGGCGCCACATTTTGTCCGTGATGGGAAACCCGTCGCGCTCGGCGCGAAACGCACCAAACATGCGAATCTCGATATGATCGATGGTATCAACGGCTTCAACCTCGCCGGCCTGGAACAGGCGCTCGCTCTTCCCTTCCAAATCGTCGCGCAGCGAGTACCGCGACAGCTCGCGCACGGGAAGCTTCTTGCGTATCCTGCCCGCCGGCTCGCCCAGACAATGCATGGCAAGGCGCGCAAAGAGCCGATACGATGGCTCTAGAATCCCCGCACGATTCATGGACATCCAGGCCGCAAGGTCGCTGTCTCGCCCCGCACAGGCCAAATGCAGCGCCACCATCCAGGCCTCCGCTCCACCAACCTGCGTCTGGCTTATATCGAGCAACTCCGCTTCCTCGCGCACCGAAACCATCGATGTATTTCGCAGATACGCTGCGCGCTCCAGCAGCAATGCGTTATCGCGCATGTACGCAATCGACTCCTCGGCAAGTTTGAGCACTTGGACCGCACGGAACTTTGCATTAACCGGCCGTCCCTCTGCCAGCGACTGCCAGCCCTCCAGCAAAAGCCCAAACAGCTGAATTTGATTGTCGCGAACACGCACCGCAAAGCGATCGAGCTCGCCAAACGCCACATCGTCGGTCACGGGCAAGCCCGCGAGCAGGCGTCGCGCCGCCAGCACCATACGCAGCCAAATGGATGGCGCCTTAAGCCCGCGGATATCGAGCGCCTCGAGTATCTGCGCCATCTTGTCATCGCGCTCGTCGGGTTTAGTAAACGAGCCGTCGAACAGCTCCACCAGCATATGGTCGGCCTGTATGAGAATCCCCGCGATATCGAGCTCGCAATCATAGGCTTTGCATGCCTTGAGCTTCGCGAGAACATTGCCGTCTTCCGCTCGCTCGGTCAGGTGGCGCTTGACCTCGATATGCGCGGACAGCATGTCGAGCACCTCGCAGGATGTCTGTTCTTGCAAAACAGGGTTGGCGGGAAGACCCAGGTCATTGTCGCCGTAAAAGGCGATAGTGAGTGCCTGGGCTATTTTCCAGGTAGCGGGGTCGAGCTCGCGTGCGGCCTGGTCACCCGCACATTCGATAACGGACGCCATATACCTTGCGAGCTTTGTATTGCACACGCTGACAGCCGCCAGATACACGCCGAGTGCCTCGGCGGGTGCCGGCTCTTGCTCCTGCTTTTCCGCATTGATCATCGCCGACGCCGCACGGCAAATGTCCCCTCCATGCCCGGTCAAGGCAAGATCGGCCCCATACTGCCCGGCAAGTTCCAACACCACATGGCGGTCCAAGAACGCATCGGCCAGGTCCATGGCCAAATCGCATCGGCCTGCCTTAATCAAAATGCGAGCAGCCCGCGATACAAGTTCGGGACGGATCTCGGCAACAAGCTTTCGCAACCTCAGGCGCGCATTGTCCTTAGCACCCAAACACCTAAAGGTGCGATCAGACGGATCCACGCCAAAAATCGGATAATCGCGCACAAAGATGGACTGGTCGATCATCGAAAGCCTTACACCGCACGCCTCTAGCTCCGCAATGCGGCCCTCGCCCATCAGCACCATCAAGCAGGCAACGGTAAACAACAGGTTGTTCTCGAGCGATGCGAGATCTGCCAGCGCCGCACCGTACACGTTGACGATTTCGTTCTCGAGCAACCCGGAAACATCGCCCTGTCCATACATTCCCGTCTGCAGGGCAGATACCAGCTCGGGCACACCCTGCGTGAGCCGATAAAAATCGAGCGATGTACTGATCGAAAACGCCGTAGCCCATGACGAATACTCATAGGCGTGCACCTTGAGCATCTGCGCATTGACTTTTACAGAATCGCCCAGCCTGTGGATAAGCAATCGGTTGGAGGGGCGGCAAGTAATAAAGACCCCCGTCCCCGTAGCACGTAAGCTGCGGATTCGATCGATGAGGTCCTCTGTTTCGCGCTGCTCGAGATTGGGCACGTTGTCGATTGCAACGAGCGAATGCGGTTTGTCCTTAAGCTCATCGGCGACAACCTCGAACTGCATAAAGAGCTCGCGTCCAATCGCGCGGTCGGCCTCGATTATCCGAACCGGCCCTCGCGTGGGATCCGATTTAACTTCCTGCACGTATTGCAGCAATACCGACGTCTTACCAAACCCGTCGGGCGCGTAAAGCAGAACGATTCCTGCCTTGCGCCCTTTAACGATGAGCTCGTTCATCAAGCGATCGCGCCGCACCATATAGCCGCCGCCCGTCGGCATCAACTCGAGGTCGTCCGTATTGCCCAGATCGTTTACCATGCCTGCTCCTCAACTCGACCATATGGACACCGTAGCTGCAGGACCATATGAGCCACCCCGTGAATAGCGCGACTTAGAGTTTTTGGTTGTCTGCCGGTACGTGTTTGGCAAGTTTTTGTACAGCGAGGCCCGATGGTAATTTATCCCCCGACCAATAGGTCTTTGCGCAGGTCAATGCGCTTGCCAGCATGTCCCATCCAATTTGCAGTGTAGCGCAGTCGTCTATTTTTATTTGAGTTGCGCAACTCGCCTATTCCTCGCTACCGCTTGCGACTCTATAGTGGCAAATGTGCATAGAATCTGGTATGGAATGAATCTCATGATTTAGAGCCCACTCGCCAAGCATGTGGCAAGGTTTCCGTCATGCACACATTACGGCCCGCATCCACTAAAAAGGCCCCCGCAAAGCGGAGGCCTTAATCAAGGCTATGTCGAGGTGCAGGATTCGCGCTACTCGCAGAGCGAAAGGGCGGCCTCGTCGGCAACGACAACGCAGTTGGTGTGCAGCTGCAGGATCGAAGCCGGGCACTCGGGCGTAACCGGACCATAGCACATGTCATGCACAGCCTGAGCCTTGGCCTCACCGTTGGCGACGACCAGGATCATGCGGGCATACATAATGGTCTGAGTGCCCATGGTGTAGGCCTGACGGGGAACATCGTCGATGCTGTCGAACAGGCGGCTGTTGGCCTGAATGGTGCTCTCGGTGAGGTCGACGCAGTGCGTGCCCTTGGAGAAGTGGTCATCGGGCTCGTTGAAGCCGATGTGGCCGTTGTTGCCAATACCGAGCAGCTGCAGATCCGGGTAACCGGCCTCGGCGACGATCTTGTCGTACTCAGAGCAGGCAGCGGCGGCGTCGGGGTTGGAACCGTCGGGCACATGCGTGTTGTTCAGGTCGATGTTGATGTGATCGAAGAAGTTCTCACGCATGAAGTAGTGATAGCTCTGGGGATCGTCGTGCGAAAGGCCGCGATACTCGTCCAGGTTGTAGGTGCTGACCTCGGCAAAGTCGACGTCGCCCTTCTCGTACCAAGCAGCGAGCTGCTTGTAGGCACCGATCGGGGTGGAGCCGGTGGCAAGGCCCAGCACACAGTCGGGCTTGAGGATAACCTGCGCCGAAATGATATTGGCGGCCTTGCGGCTCATATCCTCGTAGTCTTTAGCTTTAATGATCTTCATTACGCGTCCTTTCTCGTACAAGAGAGGCAAGGTCCCCTTACAAGCACTTGCCCGCGGCCCGCGTCGGCCGCAACCAACGTGTGCGGCCACCAGGGCGAGGTCGCGTAATGTATGTGTCTCGTGTCTAGCCGCGTCGAGGCCCCTGCCCGTCCACGGTGACCCAAAGCTGTTTAGCTTCGGACAAATCCCATCTTGCCACGGAGGGCGTCCTCTTTCAAGGGCGCCCTCCGTAAACGTGTTTGAATTGTAGGCTAATGGCCACGTGCACTTGCTAGCGCTCGCGAGCAACGATGAGCTGATCCATCTCTTCGACATGCACGCCAACGGAGCCCTTGATGCTCGAGAACTCAACGGAGTTGCACACCAAGATGGGAACCGTCACATCGTAGCCCTCGGCAGCAATTGCCTCGCGATCGAACTCAATGAGTACATCGCCCTTATGGACGATGTCACCCACTTGCGCATGTACGGTAAAGTGCTTGCCCTCGAGCTGAACAGTGTCCAAACCAACGTGGATGAGCACGTCCAGGCCATCGACCGTGTTAAGCGCAACAGCGTGTCCCGTGGGAAAAATGGCCTCGACCTTGGCATCAGCCGGTGCAATCACACGCGTTCCGGTGGGCTGAATCGCCACGCCCTGGCCCAAAAGGCCGGTGGCAAACGTCTGGTCGTTTACCTCGGAAAGCGGAATGACGTCGCCCGAGATGGGAGCATCCAGCGTAAGGACTCGACCACGCATACCAAAAGACCTTAGGACTTTAGTGAACATGCTCCCCCTCGGACATACCAATCAATCAAAATAACCTTAACAGTTTACCACTTGGCAACGGTTTTTGACCATTAGGGAAGTTCGCGCTTGACAACCTCGACGATGTCGTCAACAACGCGCTGGGTCAGCTCGTGCGTCTCGGCCTCGGCCATCACGCGGACCAGTGGCTCGGTACCGCTCGGGCGCACCAGAATGCGGCCGCGGCCATCAAGCTCCTTCTCGGCAGCAGCGACGGCATCCCAGATGGGCTGGCAATCGTCCAGACCAGCCTTGTTGTCGGAATGCACGTTGACGAGTACCTGCGGGTACTTCTTCATGATGCCGGCAAGATCGGTGAGGGTACGACCGGTGCGCTTGAGCACGGCCAGCAGCTGCAGAGCCGTCACCAAGCCGTCACCGGTGGTGTTGTGCTCCAGGAAGATGATGTGGCCGGACTGTTCGCCGCCGATGACGGCGCCGTCCGCGAGCATGCGCTCCAGAACGTAGCGGTCGCCCACGGCGGTCTGAACCATCTCGAAGCCCTGCTCCTTCATAGCAATGGAGAAGCCCAGGTTGCACATGACGGTCGAGACGATCTCGGAGTTGGCGAGCTTGCCGCGAGCGGCGAGGTCAGAACCGCAGATAGCCAGGATGTAGTCACCGTCGATCTCATTGCCCTCGCTGTCCACGAACAGCACGCGGTCGGCGTCGCCGTCGTGGGCCAGACCGATGTCAGCATGGGTGCGCAGCACGAGCTCGCGCAGGGGCTCAAGGTGAGTGGAGCCGCACTCAACGTTAATGTCAGTGCCGCAGTAATCGGTGTTGATGGCATGGACCGTGGCGCCCAGGCGCTGCAGCGCGGCGGGCGTGGTCTGGCAGGAAGCACCGTGACCGCAGTCAACGGCAACGACCAGGCCATCGAGCCTCAGGCCATCAAGCGTATCGATGGCATGATCGACATATGCCTTGCGGGCGTCCTTCATCTTGATGATGTGGCCCACGCCGGCACCGGTCGGCAGCGTGTCGGCAGCCATGGCTTCCTCGGACATGACCCAGGCGCTGATCTCTTCCTCGACAGCATCAGGAAGCTTCATGCCCTTGCGGCTAAAGAACTTGATGCCGTTGAACTCCGGCGGATTATGCGAAGCGGAGATGACGATGCCGCCATCGAGCTCGTTCTGAACGGTGAGCAGCGCCACGGCAGGCGTGGGGATGACGCCGCAGCAGTGCGGACGGCCGCCCTCGGCCATAATGCCGGCGGTCAGAGCGCTCTCGAGCATGGTGCCCGAAAGGCGCGTGTCGCGGCCGATGCAGATGTCCGGACCAAGGAACTTGGTCGCCGCGCGGCCCAGGCGAAACGCGAGGTCGCACGAAAGATCGGCGTTGGCGACGCCACGGACGCCGTCGGTACCGAAGATGTTCTGGGGCATAGGATTGCTCCTTCCCTAGCAGGCGATATGCAACCGCCCACCCTAGTCGAAAAAGAAAAGCGGGACCCGCCGAGGAATCGGCAGGCCCCGCTTGTACATTGTATCTCGAAAGGAGATAAAACCTTAGCGCTTGGAGAACTGGGGAGCGCGGCGGGCCTTCTTGAGGCCGTACTTCTTGCGCTCGACCACGCGAGCATCGCGCGTAAGGAAACCGGCCTTCTTGAGGTCAGCACGGTAGTCGCCAGCGTTCAGAAGAGCGCGAGCGATGCCCAGGCGCAGAGCGCCGGACTGACCGGAGATGCCGCCGCCATCGCACAGAGCGATAACGTCGAACTGACCGGCGGTGTCGGTCACCTTGAAGGGAGCAAGGGCGTTCTCAACGAGCTGATGACGGCCGAAATACTGCTCGGCGTCACGCTTGTTGATGGTCACCTTGCCGGTGCCGGGGACGAGACGGACGCGGGCGACGGCGTTCTTACGACGGCCGGTACCCTGGTAGACAACGGTGTTCTCAGCCATCTTTAAGCCTCCAGCTCAATCTTCGTGGGGTTCTGGGCAGCATGCGGATGCTCGGCACCAGCGTAGACCTTAAGCTTGGTCATCTGGGCACGGCCGAGGGTGGTCTTGGGCAGCATGCCGCGAACGGCGCGCTCGATGACCTTCTCCGGGTGCTTCTCCATAGCCTGGCGGAAGCTCTCAGCCTTGAGGCCGCCGTTGTAGCCGCTGTGGCGATAATAGGTCTTCGTGTCGGCCTTGTTACCGGTAAGCTGGACCTTATCGGCGTTGATGACGACAACGAAGTCGCCGCAGTCGCTGTTGGGCGTGAACTGGGGCTTGTTCTTACCGCGCAGGATCATTGCGATCTGGGTGGCAAGACGGCCCAGGACAGCACCATCGGCGTCGACGAGAACCCAGTTGCGCTGGACCTCGCCCTGCTTGGCGTAGTGAGTCGATTTCGAAATCACTTAGACTCCTCCATGTACAGTACGTGTTGTTACAGAGATTCACGGGGCTCTGCAAGTAACCCGTCCATATTACCCCGCTCGCCGTACGAGTCAACAGGTATTTTGGCTCCGACCAGAGTTTCTGCACATGTCATCCATGGGTCATGACGTTGCGACGCTAGCGCTCGACAAATGCCTCGATATCACTCAGTAGGCGCTTTGCCTCCTGGCGGCCCTGAATATACAGGTCGAGGAGCTTTGCCGAATCGTGCTCAACATGGCCGACCTCGACCGGCTTTTGCGGAGCAACGACCAGCGCGCGACCCTCGCGCTCATACTTCCACAGATGCATGCGCTGGATGTTATAGCGGTCGTGGCGCGTCTCGATAGCCTCGAGCAGGTAGGGGTAGTCGGCATAGCGGGCGCGTGCGGCGGGCATAAACTCGTAGGGCTTTTTCTCGTACGAACGGTCCTGCGTGACAATGACAACCGCTCGATCGAAGCCCGCCTCCTCCAGCACGTGCTCGATGGGGACCGAATCGGCTACGCCGCCGTCGACGTATTTGTGCCCGTCAATCTCGACCGGCGGCGTCACCAGCGGCAGCGACGTCGATGCGCGCACGGCGTCGAGGTCGAGCACGGCGCTTTTGACCGGCAGGTACGTGGCGGTTCCAAACAACATGTCCGTCGCAACGGCGTACATCTCGATGGGGCTGGCGTCGAACGTCTCGTTGTCAAAGGGATCCAGGCGGTCCTGGACATCGTTGAAGATAAAGTCGTAGCCAACGATAGAGCCCGTGGACGCAAACGATGCGGCGCCCATGAAGCGGCTATCGTTGCAGAAAGCCAGGTTGATGCGGTTGGCACGGCCGATTTGGTGCGACTTGTAGTTCACGCCGTTGAGGGCGCCGGCCGATACACCGTAGACAGCCGGAATCTCGACGCCAGCCTCCATGAGGACGTCGAGCACGCCCGCGGTAAACTGCCCGCGGAAGCTGCCGCCCTCCAAAACGAGCGCGACCTTGCCGGCGTTCTTTGCCTTATCTTCTGCAGTCATATTGACCTCCTGCGATTGCGTTTTGGCTTTCTTCTACCCAGTTTTGGAATGGAGGGCGCATAGGTTTTGGAGTTGAGGAGATGGAGCGGAAAGCGCGTCCCAGTTTGAGGCGGGATTCCGGGATGAACTTTCCGCCTGGGCTGCCATTGGGAAAGCATGTCCCACTCTACGGCTCGATTCCGGGTCGCGGTTTCCGCTTGAGGCGTCATCCGGAAAATGCATCCCATTCCGAGCTTAGATTCCGGGATGCGGTTTCCGTTTGAGACACCATCCGGAAACTACGTCCCAGTCTGAGTGCGGATTCCGGGATGCGCTTTCCGCCTGGGCCGCCATTGGGAAAACGCGTCCCACCCTGCGTCACTGAAGCGTTTTCTTTACGCTCGCGCCCTGCATAGAGTTCGATTCTCCGCGGGTGGGGGATCCGTTGGTGCGGGGGCATAGTTGGCAGAAATGCCGTCGGCATCGCATCTGTTCTGGGCTGGGGCATTGCGCGGAGAATCCGCGTATTTGCTTCGCAAATCCGCACCGGCTTCGGCCGCCTGCCGGCGTCCTCGCCCGCTCGCTACAAACGCTCCGCGTTTGTTTAACGCTCGCGCCCTGCATAGAGTTCGATTCTCCGCGGTACGGACTAGAAATAAAAAGGCAGGTAGATATGAGTATCTACCTGCCTGTTACTTATGGTGGAGGCGCGGAGAATCGAACTCCGGTCCACGAAAGCCCCCTGATTGGCATCTCCAAGCTCAGTCGCTGGTTTTGTCTCGGACGCTTTGCGCGCAGCGACACGCTCGCGGCGTCCTAACCGGTTCGGTCTTAGCCTGCGCCATACCGATTACGTGCGCAGGAGCATTCCCCTAAAATGACGTCGCGCCGGTGTCGGGGAAATCACCGGGTTGACGCGCCGCTTTAAACTAAGCAGCGAGAGCCATAGGCTCAAAAGAAGAGTTGTTGTCAATTCAATTTGACGGTACCCCTGTTTAACGAGGCGAGGAGACCTCGGCTTGCTTCCTCTCTCAGAGCTATCGTGTCGAAACCAGTCGCCCCCGAATGTCGGGAAAGTCTGGATGGTATTGGGCACGAGCACCCAACACCCGTCGACTTTTCAAAGAACATACGGGGCGAGCCCCGCTTGTGGAGTGTTATCTTACCACGTTCTGAAAGCGGACAGCTGTTCTATGCACGAGCTGTGAAGACCCCAATGTGCGCTGCACTTCGCACTTTTGCTACCGATCGCGTCACGTATATTTTCGCCAAGCAAAATTGACCCGTCGAAAGGACCGTTATGGATACCAAGCAACAACTCGTCAATGCCCTCGCAGGCCTGGGCTCAACCATTACCGAAGCTATGGATGTCATCGAGGGCTTTGTCCCCTGCGGACATCCCGCCCTCACGGTATCGAACGCACTCGTCGCGCTGGACGCTGACGATGATGCTACTCTCGCCCAGCAGCTTGAGACCGTCGAGGGCTTTATCGACCACGTGAGCGAAAACCGCGGAGTGACCGCCTACCACGACCTCACGGTCGAGCTCGTGGGCTCCAAGGCCGATCTGCTCGCAGCAATCCGCGAGGTAGGCGCCCTTATGCAGACCGCAGGCGTCAAGAACACCCAGGTCAACGAGTGGGTCTACCGCAGCCTGGCAGCACTCGACAGCTCCGACGAAAAGGCAGCCGAGCAGCTCGCAGAAAGTCCCGCCATTAAGGCCGAGCTTTTGTAAATAGAAGACGCGGGCCCCTTGGCGCATCGTCGTCCAAGAGGCCCGCAAACAGTTAGCGTCAACCGATAGCCGCGCCGCCGCGTTCGGCCAAAGCAAGAATCGGCATCATTTGACGAGGTGTCTTTGCTGCAAGATCGGCATGTTCGAGCAGTTTGCGATCGTTGGTCACCAAGTAATCGACCTGCGCGCGCTTGCACGCGGCGAGTACCAAGTTGTCCTCGTAATCGCGATGGAGCGACAGATATTTGTCGGCTAGCCACAGATCGGATGCATCAGCGCCCACGGCCATAGCGTTTTCGGTCATATTCCGAACAAACGCCAGCGCTGCATCGCCAATCGCGCGGGCAGAAGCCTCGTCGAGCGCTCCCCCGCTGGCAAGAACGCTACGCTTCAGCTCGTGTTGGACAACGTACAGTACGTCCTTAGCGATATGCACCGGGAAGAACAGCAACGCCCCCGTCTCCGTCGCCTGCCCAATAAACGCACGCGCAGCAAGCGACTCGGCATGGTCGACGCAAAACGAATCAACCCATACGTTGGCGTCCACCATTATTTTGAGGGGAGCCCCGCTCACAGGATCATCCCCTTTTGGCGATAGCGCTCGTCCATGGCTTCGGAATAGATTGCGTCCCAATCGCGATCGTCGGACACGGGCGGCGTAGCGATGCCCAGGTCCGCGTAAAGCTGATCCGCCGCCGCCCATGATGCGGCGAACGGCGTATCGGACGCGATGGTCTGCTGCCGGTCATCGACGGCCGCAAGCACTTCCTCGCACTGCCCGCCACCCTGCGCGACCTTGGCCACCACCTTTTTGATGAGCTCGGGCAGTGACCCGCCCGAAAGCCGCAGCGCCTCCTCAGCACGGTTCTTGACCTGGCGATCCACGCGAACGTTCACCTGCGCCATGCCGCTAACAGCACCCACGTCGACTCCGCTCCCTTCAATTGCTAGCCTTGCTAGCAACAATATATAAAGAAGCTAGCAAATGGTCAAATGCAAAAGGCCTGCGTCCGGACGACACCGATGCCGTCTGGGCGCAGGCCAAATAACGTGGGCGAACACGTCCGCTAGCGCAGGTAAGCCTTTGCGTTGCCCAGGCTGTAGGCGATCGTTGAGCCGTTGTGCAGCAGCGACGACGCCTGCGGAGTAATCATGCCGGTAATACCCAATGCCAACAGCGCCGAGTTGGTGAGCATCACCTTGGAATACGAACTCGTCAGACGGTCGATAAGCCCCTGACTCATGCGGCGCAGGCGCACGATCGCGGCGAGATCTGTATCGGTCAGGATGATATCGGCGACCTCCTTGGCGATGTCGCTTCCACCGCCCATTGCCAGCCCCACGTCGGCCAAACCGAGTGCCGGCGAATCGTTGACGCCGTCGCCCACCATGGCAACGTGGCGCCCCTCGCCCTTAATGCACTCAACATACGCGTACTTGTCCTCGGGCAGCAGCTCGGCCTTAAACTCGTCGACACCCGCCTCGCGAGCAATGCGCTCGGCCGTGCGCTCCGAGTCGCCCGTGAGCATGACCACATGCTTAACGCCCAACGCGTGCAGGTCGGCGATGGCCTCGCGAACCCCGGGCTTAAGCGGGTCCTCGATACCGAGCACGCCCACAACGGTGCCATCGACCGCCAGGTACAGCGGCGACAGCCCCTGCATCTGGGACTCGATTTGCTCCTTAATGTCGGACTCGAGCTGCGCGCTCTCATCCTCAAATACAAAGTGCGCGGAACCGATGATGGCGCGACGCCCTTCAATGGACGAAGCGATGCCGTGCGCCACGATGTACTCGACGGCGGCATGGCGCTCGCGGTGCTCGAGCCCGCGCTCGCGGGCAGCGTTGACCACGGCACGCGCCACCGGATGCGGAAAATGCTCCTCCAAGCAAGCGGAAAGGCGCAGGATCTCGTCCTCGCTCCAACCATCGGTGGTGAGCACGCAGGCAAGACGCGGCTGCGCCTCGGTAAGCGTGCCGGTCTTATCAAACACAATGGTGTCGGCCTTGGCAAACGACTCAAAGTACTTGGCGCCCTTGACCATAACACCCATCTTGGCAGCATCGCTCATGGCAGTCATGACGGCGACGGAACCCGTGAGCTTGAGTGCGCACGAGTAGTCGACCATCAGTGCCGCCGAGGTCTTGATGAGGCTGCGGGTGGTAAGCGCAACCAGGCCCGCGAGCAGGAAGTTCCACGGGACGATCTTGTTGGCGAGGTCTTCCATGTGCGACTGGCCCTCGGACTTGAGCGAATCGGCCGTCTGCACGAGCGAGACGATCGAGCGGAGCTTGGTCTGCGCCGTGTTGGCGCGCACGCGCACCAAGATGCTGCCGTCTTCCACGACGGTACCGGCGAACACATCGTCGCCCACGCTGCGCTCGACGGCCAGCGGCTCGCCGGTCAGGGTCGCCTGGTTGACCATAGCGCTCCCCTGCTCGACAACACCGTCGATGCAAATGGACATGCCAGTGCGCACGGCGACCAAATCGCCGGGCTCGAGCTCGGTCGCGGCAACGCTTACCTCGGTGTCGCCGACAACCTTTTGCGCCTTGTCGGGCACATCGAGCAGCGAGTTGATGAGCTCGTTTTCGCTCATGGCGCGGGTGTAGTCCTCGAGCAGCTCGCCCACGTTGAGCAGGAACATTGTCTGGCCCGCGGTGTCGACATCACGCTTGACGAACGAAATGCCGATGGCCGAAGCGTCGAGCACAGGAACGGTCAGGCGCGGCTGCGCCAGCTCATGAAGGGCGGCGCGCAAAAATGCCATGTAACCGGCCACGACAAACACCGCACGCAGAGGCGTAGGCAGGAACCAGCGGCGCGCGTAATGGGCGCCGACGAGTGTCGCCAGGTCCATAACGAGTTTGTGCTTGCGCGGCTCGAGTTGCATCACATAGCCCGACTTGGCATCGGCGATAGCTTGAGCATCGAGTGCGCCCAGGGCGTCGAGCACGCTCGCACGGCGCGGCTCGTCGTACTCCAGCGCCATCTGGCCAATACGGCCATAAACGCGCACCTTGTGCACGCCGTCGATATCGCCGCTGAGCTTAAGAAGTGCGTCGAGATCGCTCTCTGGCACAGGACCCGCCAATTGAAGACGGGTCCTGCCGGGGATCTCGCTGATAATCGAGAATCTCATAGTTTGTGCCTGGGAGCGTTACTCGGCTGCCTCGTCAGCAGCGGCCTCGCTCTGGGTGATGTAGGCAGCCTCGGCAACCATGTCATCGACATTGGCCTTGGCCTGCTCGACCATGTCCTGGTAGCAGTTCTTGACGCGCATACCGCACGCAATGCCCTGCACGCAGGCGTTCTTTACCGGAGCGCTGGTGAGCAGCTTGATGCCGGCCGTACCAAGCAGAAAACCGCCACCGACAAGCAGGGTGTTAAACGTCGACTTCTTCATGTTGCTTCTCCCTTTTGCCGCACAAGCGCGGCATGGTGCCTTAGCACCCGAGTTCATTAGTTTGCTCGAGCACGCTTTTGAGAACAGTTTAGTATAACTATTTGGTCAACAATGGCTAACTTTTTGGAAACTATGGGGATGAACTCAATATGACAAAGGGATTGTCCCTTTGTCACATTCCTATAGCCGCCAGGCAGCCGCTTCCTTTTGCAGTGCGACCATACGGGCAAATTCTCCACCTGCCGCCTTGAGCTGAGCCGAAGCACCCTGCTCGGCAACCACACCATCCTTGAGCACAACGATTTTGTCGGCATTTTCCACCGTACGCATACGGTGGGCAATAACGATAACCGTCTTACCTGCAAGCAGACGGGAGAGTGCCTGCTGTACCACGGTCTCATTCTCCACATCCAAGCTTGCCGTCGCCTCGTCCAACAGCACGATGGGCGCGTCTTTGAGCAGCGCGCGGGCGATGGAGATGCGCTGGCGCTCGCCACCGGAGAGTTTGGAGCCGTTCTCGCCGATCATGGTGTCGTAGCCCTGCGGCATGCGGTTCACGAACTCGTCGCAGTTGGCGGCACGCGCGGCCGCAAGCACTTCCTCATCGGTGGCATCACGACGCCCGAGGCGGATGTTTCCCATCACCGTGTCGTCAAAGAGCAGCACGTCTTGGAACACAATGGCGTAGTCGCGCAGCAGCACCTCGGGATCAACGCCCGCAACATCCACGCCACCCACGGTGACCGTGCCTTCGGTGGCATCCCAAAAGCGCGCGGCCAGGCGGCTCACCGTAGACTTACCGGAACCCGAAGGACCGACCAGCGCCGTAACTTCGCCTTCCTTGGCGGTAAAGCTCACATCGGTAAGAACTTTCTCGCCGGCACGGCCGTCCTCGCCCGCACCATAGCCAAATGCCACGTGATCGAACACCACATCGTGGCCCACGGGCTCAAATTTCTCGCTGCCCCGCGCCACAGGCTCTTCCATGATGGAATGCATGCGCTTGGCAGACGACTCGGCGGCAAACAGCTCGGACATTAACATTAACGCTTGGTCAAAGGGTGCATAGATACGGCTCACCATAAGCAGGAAGGCAAACATCACCAAAAAGTCGACCTGCCCGGAGGCGACCATCGCGGCACCCGTGACCAGCGTGGTGGCAATGCCCAGACGCAGGATGACAAAGGCGGAGTTAACCAAAAGCCCGTTAGCGAGCTCGCCCTTGGTGGTCTCACGCTCCTCGGCATCGATCACGGCGTTGAGCCCCTCAAGATAATAGGCCTCCTGGTTGGTGGCGCGGATCTCGCGCACACAATCGAGCGTCTCCTGGATCGCCTCAGTGACTTTGACCTTCTCGGCGCGCACGCGATCGAACACCGGGGTCATGGGCCCGCGTGTTAGATACAGCACGGCAAAGGCCACGGGAACGCTCCAAAACGCCGCAATCGCCAGCTGCCAGCAAAAGAACAGCGACGCCACGAACACAATGGCGCTTGCGATGATGGCGCCCCAAAGCTCTCCCAGCACGTGGCTGTAGGCGTGCTCCATGGCCTGGACGTCACCCATGATGGTCTCGGTTAAATCGGCCAGATCACGACGACCAAAAAACGACAGCGGCAGTTTGCGCAAGCGCTCGGCAATCTCCATACGCTGCTTGCCGCACTCCTCGTAAAAGATGCAGTAGGTGTAGTAATACTGCTGCCAGTTAGAGGCAAAGAGCAGCACAAAAAAGACCAGGAGGCCGCCCACGATCGGCAGGGCATCCGGCAGGTCAGCCCCGCTGGTGAGATGCTCGACAAAGCCGGCCATAACCAGGAATAAAAAGCCCATACCGGCCATGGTAATAAGATTGGTGAGCGTGGTCCAGAAGACGCCGCGTTTTACGCCGGCGGCGCCTTTATCGGATAGGAAATACTTCTTTTGGAATGAGGCGAACATTTAGGCCTCGCCTCCCTTCGTGACGGCGGCATCCGCGGTCGCTGCAGTGATTTTCCAGCTCGCGGCCTGTTCGTATTCGGCCCACATCTTGGCATACAGACCGTTTTGGGACAGCAACTCGGCATGGGTACCCGACTCCTGCACGCTGCCCTGGTTGAGCACCACGATTTGGTCTGCGCCCACTACAGTCGAGAGTCGGTGCGCAATCATAATGACCGTGCGACCCGCCGCCAGCTTGCTAAAGGCGCGCTGGATGAGCGCCTCGTTCTCGGGATCGGCAAACGCCGTGGCCTCGTCGAGCACCACGATGGGCGCGTCTTTAAGGATCGCGCGGGCGAGTGCCACGCGCTGGACCTCGCCGCCCGAAAGATATGCTCCGCCGGCACCGAGCATGGTATTGATGCCCTGTGGGAGCTTGGCCACAATGTCGTCGCACTGAGCTGCGGAGAGGGCCGCACGCACCTCGTCGTCAGTGGCCGTAGGCTTGGAGGCGCGCACGTTATCGGCAAGTGTTTGCCGGAACAGCTGGTTGGTCTGGAACACGAAGGCGACCTGGTCCATAAGCTCGTGCGGATCCATATCGCGAACGTCCACGCCGCCTACGAGCACTCGACCCGAGGAGACATCCCAAAAACGCGGGATCAGGCTTGCGCAGGTTGACTTACCGCCACCCGAGGGACCCACCAGGGCGAGGGTGCTACCAGCGGGAACGCTGAAACTCACATGGCTAACGGCAGGTGCTTCGGCTCCCTCGTACGTAAAGCTCACGTCCTCAAATCGCACGTCGCCGCCGGCAGGGTGCTTGGGTTGGGCGGGCATGGAGAGCTGCTTGGAATCCATGACGCTTCGAATACGAGCCAGCGAATCGGCACTCATCTGAGAGGCCTCACCCACAAACATGAGCTTGGTCATGGCCGTCGGCACCACGGCCGAAAATATCGCGTAAAACGTGAAGTTGGCCATAAAATGCGCGAAGTCCGTCTCGCCCGGCGCCAACAGCAACGCCACGGGCAACAGGAATGCCACAAGACCATTGAGCGCGGTAAGATTGAGTACCTGCGGACCTCGGCAGAACGTGCCCGCATAGTTTTGTGCCATGTCGGCGTATTCGGCGATCGCATCGTGGAAGGCCTTAAAGGAGTAGACCGTCTGCTGAAACACCTTGACCACGGGAATACCGCGTACGTATTCGGTGCCGGTCTTGTTCATCTTGACCAGCGCTCCCATGTAGGCCTTCATGAACTCGGCGCCTTTGCCGCTCATCATGGTGGCCATGGCGCCAAACGAAACGACGACCGAGATGAGGCATGCCGCGCCCAAGCGCCAATCGAGGGCGAAAAGCAGCACGAGCAAGCCCACGACCATGGCGGCGGCGCCGGCGATATCGGGCAGCATGTGCGCGAGCAGGGTCTCGGTAGAGGCGGCGCATCCGTCTACAACACGACGCAGCTCACCGGTGGCGTGCGTGTCAAAGTAGCCAAGCGGCAGCTTAAGCAGGTGCTCGCTCGTAGTCTTGCGGATAGTGGACGCGCAGCGAAACGCGGACAGGTGCGTGCACATGAGCCCCACGAAATAAACTACGATGCTTGCCAGGGCAAAACCCACTGCCCACCAGCCATACATCGCGATATCGGTGGCTTCGCTCCAGTTAGGTGCCACAGCGATAAGATCGCGCGCGACAAGCCAAATGCACACGAACGGGCCAAAGCTCAGCAGCTGCGAGAGCGCCGAGAGCGCCATGCCCAAATACGTTAGGAATTTACGGTCGCCGGCATATGCAAGCAGCTCGCCGATGCCTCCACCTTCCCTTTTTGATCCCTTTGCCATGAGATTCCTTTCTAACGGCTTGAGAGTTAACCGTAATGAACTTATCATTGACGTGTTAGCCATGGCTCACAATCAAGCCAGGCGTGGACGTTTCTGCAAAGGAAAGGGACGCTTTTGCAAATGCGGCGGGCAGCGACCGACATAACCGAGCTCTACGCACCGCAATTTGAGCAGTTTGGCCTGGAGCTTTCCGGCAAGGGCGCTGTCTTTACCGGCGAGGTGGCAAATGACCGGGCGCACGGCCGCGCATGGATCATGCCCCTCTCCCCCACCTGCATCGTCATGGAGCATTTCATAACCCCGACGCACGATATGTACCTGGCCGAATACACACCCGAGCCATACGCCTGCGTGAGCGAGGTCAGCGCACCCACACTTACATGCATGCCCGAGGCTGGCATAACGCCCGCGAACCTTAAACCATTGCATGGACCGTGGCCAAACAATGCCGTTTGCAGCTTTATCCAAGATAGTTGCGGCGAGGAATTAAGCCCGCTGTTTGCGGGGGAGCTTTATCACTCGCGCTCGGTACTCTTTTTGCCTGGATATTTTGACGAACTGGAGCACCGCTATCCCACCGAGTTCGCGGGAATCTTTGAGGCGTTTGCCGAGCCATGGCACGAGGAAGCGACGTCTGCCATCTGCCACACGCTGCGCCGGATTAACGAGGAACGCGCCCGCACCGTAGGCGGACGCGTCTATATGCAGGGCATCGTGGAGACCATGGTCGCGGAGCTCGCCTGTTCGCGCGCGGCCCACAAGCAGGCGCGGCAGGCGGCAGACACACGCGTCAGCATAACCATGGCCGAAGAAGCAACGGCAATGATTGAGCGCACGCTCGACAAAGGCAGACATGTGGGTATCAACGAGGTGGCCGAGAGGCTCTACACAAGCCGCTCCAAACTATGCGCCACCTTTAAGGCCCAAACCGGCGAGTCCCTGGGCGCCTACATTCGCAGACGCCGCATGGAGCGAGCGCAGGACCTTTTGGCAGATAGCGCGCTCACGATAGCGCAGGTGGCAGAGCGTCTAGGCTACCCTCAGCAGGCCGCCTTCGCCCAAGCCTTCAAGCAATACACCGGCATGACACCCACGGCTTGGCGAAGCAAGCATCGCTAAGGCCCAAGCTCCCTGGCCGTAACGGAGCGATTAATTAGCCGCCGCCCGTCAGCTCACCCAGGATCTAAACGTCAAGATGCGCACAATCAAGCGCCTTTTTGATAAGAGGGACAGATCGATCAGCCAAATACAACGGAATGTTGAGCACCCCGTCGTCGAGCTTTAGGTTCTTAAGTGAGTAGCGGACCCTCAATGGAGTCGTCTCCGCATGCTTGTCGGCATAGTACTTAAGGCTCTTGGAATGAACGACCTCTCCCGATTTGACCTCTACGGGAACGATTTCGTTTCCGACTTGAATCAAAAAATCGACTTCGTGCTTCGGCTTCTCGTTTGTCCAATAACGCGGAGCAGCATCTAACTGTGAAAGTAATGCCTGAAGCACATAGTTCTCGGCGAACGAACCTTTGAACTCCGAAAATAGCGCATCCGAGATGGCAAAAGCGGACGCATCCAGCCTTGCCATGCGGCGCAGCAAGCCGACATCAAGACAGTAGACTTTAAATGCCTTGAGGTCATCGTACGCAGAGAGCGGCACACCACCGGCAGCATTAAGGCGAACCGCCGTGATGAGCCCAGCATCGGCAAGCCATTCCAGAGTATCCTCGTATTCTCGAGCACGAGCCCCCTCGCGCACCGCACCCCAAACGAACTTTTTGTTCTCGCGCGCCAACTGAGCTGGAATCGAGTTCCATATTTGCGAAAGCTTGGCGAACTGCGCACGGCCACCATGCTTGGCAAAATCGCGCTCGTAGGAATCCAAGAGATCAGACAACACCTTATCGACCTGAACGATATCGCCCGTCTCCACCCACCGGCCAAGAGCCTCTGGCATGCCGCCGCATGCAAAATAACGACGAAGATGCTCGACGAGACGGACATGGAAGAAATCGGGCACTGTCTCGATCTGATCAAGGCCGCCAAGGTATTCGTCGTAGTTTGCAGCGCCCTCGGCTTTCAGAAACTCGGAAAAGCTCATGGGGCGCATCTCCATGAACTCGACCTTTCCCACCGGAAAAGCGCTGGTCTCACGGGACAAGCGAACGCCCAACAAAGACCCTGCGCATGCGACGTGATACTCGGGGGCCTCGTCACAGAAGTATTTAAGGGCGCCGACTGCAGAAGGACAATCCTGGATCTCATCAATAATAAGCAGCGTTTCGCCGGGATCGATAGGCTGTCCAAGTGCCAGGGAAAGATTTGAGATGATCCGTCGAGGATCGCGCGTACCTTCGAAAAACTGAGCGTACTCGCTCTGTACCCCAGGTGACGGCTCCTCGAGCGTCAGATACACATAATTGATGTACGAGGTTCGGCCGAACTCCTTAAGCGCCCACGTCTTTCCAACCTGGCGCGCCCCCTTAAGGATAAGCGGCTTACGATATTCTGACGCTTTCCAAGCGTTAAGCTTGGCAATGATATCTCGCTGCATGGCCGAACCTCCCGCAAAGAAACTTCCGTAAACGTGATATTTCCCACATTTTACCCTAGGTAAAACGTGATATTTATCACATTTACGGAAGTTTTAAGCTCATTTCGCCACACTTTCATCACATTGAAAAGGCGGAGGCGCCAGTGGCGCCTCCGCCACCATCTTTCCTATCAGCCCGCCTGACCCGAACGGCCGAGTCGTTGCAGAACCCGGGAGCCCCGGCAGGGCGGGTGCTTGCTCAAAATGAGTTCCGCACGCAAAGAAGGCCACTTAATGTGGCCTTCGTCTTGCGCAGGACTGTTTGAAATTTTGAGGAAGCACCCGCCCTGCCGGGGCTCCCAGGTTCCGTTTACGAGAGCGCCGTTCTCAGCAACTCGTTGAAGAGCTTAGGGTTGCCCTTGCCGCGGCTCGCCTTCATGCACTGGCCCACCAAAAAGCCGATGACCTTCTGGTTGCCGTCACGATACTGCTGCGCCTGATCGGCACAGTTTGCCAGCACCTCGTCCACAATCGGCTGCAGCGCGCCGGCATCGCTCACCTGACGCATGCCGCGCTCGTCGACTATCTTGTTGGGGTCATCACCGGTCTGGGCCATGGCCTCAAAGACCTCGTGCGCCTGGTTGGAGCTGATGGCATCGGTCGCCAGCAGCTTAGCCAGCGCTGCCACCTGAGCCGGCGCGATGCCGGACTCGGTGAGCGACACACCCGCGCCCTTAAGGTAGGCGATCATCTCGTTGACCAGCAAGTTTGCGACCGTCTGGGCCTCCTTGCCAGCCATACCGGCAGCGGCCGCCTCAAAGAACTCGGCAAACTCCGGGTCGCCGGCAATCTGCTCGGCGTCCGCCGCCTTAATGCCAAAGTCGGCCTCAAAACGGACGCGCTTGGCATCGGGCAGCTCGGGAATCTCGCCACGGCAGCGGTCGATGAACTCGTCGTCCAGATCGAACGGCGCCAGGTCGGGGTCGGGGAACAGGCGATAGTCGTCGGCCGTCTCCTTCACACGCATGACCACGGTGCGCTTGCGGCTGGGCTCCCAGTGGCGGGTCTCCTGGTAGATGATGCCGCCCTCCTCGAGCACCTCGGCCTGGCGGCAGATCTCGTAGGCAAGGCCGTCGTGCAAGCTCTTGAACGAATTGAGGTTCTTGAGCTCGGTCTTGGTGCCCAGCTTGGTCTCTCCGCGGCGGCGCAGCGACACGTTGCCGTCGCAGCGCATGGAACCCTTCTCCATGGAGCAGTCCGAAATGCCCAGCGTCACAAAGATGCGACGGAGCTTCTCCATAAACAGGCGGGCCTCCTCGGGCGTGCGCAGGTCGGGCTCGGTAACGAGCTCGATGAGCGGCGTACCGCAGCGGTTGTAGTCGACGAGCGACTCGGCCGCGGCGGTGATGCGGCCCTCGGCGCCGCCCACGTGCACCATCTTGGCGGCGTCCTCCTCCATGTGGATGCGCAGGATGCGAATGGGCACCGTGTAGGAACCGTCCTCGCGACGCTCGGGCATCTGCAGGTTGGACGCGTCGTAGCTGGCCAGGTGACCGGCACGCTGGTTGCCCTCGCGCATGGTCGACGTCATGGACGTGGACAGGCCCTCGGCGTTGGCCGAGGCGCTCGCCAGACTCTGGGCCTCGGCCTCGCCAAACGCGCAGTCGGGGCGCTCGGCGGCACCGCGACCGGTCACGTCCAGGTCCAGGTGACCGTACATGGCAAAGGCGACCGGACCCTGCGTGGTCTGGAAGTTCTTGGCCATATCGGGATAAAAGTAGTGCTTGCGGTAGAACATCGAATGGCGCTGGATCTCGCAGTTGGTGGCAAGACCGGCCTTGACGATGCTCTCGATGGCGCGCTTGTTGGGCACCGGCAGGGCGCCGGGCAGGCCCAGGCACACCGGGCACACGTTGGCGTTGGGCTCGTCATCGTGGCTGAGCTTGCAGTTGCAGAACATCTTGGTATCGAGCGCGGTGAGCTCGGTATGGATCTCCAGGCCGATCACGGCCTCCCAATCCTGCAGGACCTCGGAAAGCTCCTTCATTACAGCTCGCCTCCCTTCCCGGCAAAATCGGGCGCGACGGAAAGCGCGGGCGCACCCGTGGCGGCATCGGCAAAGCCGCGCTCCAGGGCGCGGGCAAACGTGAGCAGCTGACGGTCCTTAAAGGCAGGCCCCACCAGCTGGGCAGAAACGGGCAGCTCAGTATCCTCGCCCAGGCCCAGCGGCACCGAAATACCACCGTTGCCGCAAATGTTGAGCGAGATGGTGTACAGGTCGGAGAGGTACATCTGCGTGGGGTCGCTGATCTCGCCAAACTTAAAGGCCGTGCGCGGCGAGGCGGGCATGAGGATGGTGTCCACCTTGGCATACGCGGCGTCGTAGTCCTGCGTGATGAGCGTGCGGGCCTTTTGCGCAGCGTAGTAGTACTTGTCGTACACGCCCGAGCTCAGCAGGTAGGCGCCGAGCATCTGACGGCGCTTGGCCTCGGCGCCAAAGCCGTGGGCGCGCGACAGCGAGCTCTGGTCGGACAGGTTGGCGCAGCCCTCCTCCTGATAGCCGTAGCGAATGCCGTCGAAGCGGGCCAGGTTGGAGAACGCCTCGGCCGGGCCGATGACGTAGTAGGCGGCGATGGCGGCGTCCAGGTGCGGCAGGTCGACCTCGACCAGCTCGGCACCCTGGTTCTGCAGCTCCTGGGCGGCGCGCTGGACGGCGGCCTTAACCTCGGGCGTCAGGCCCTCGGCCTCCATAAACGCGGGGATGATGCCCACGCGCTTGCCCTCGATGCTGTCGTTGAGGTGCTCGGTAAAGTCGACGGCGCAGTCCTGGCTGGTGCAGTCGTACGGATCGTGGCCCGCCCCGGTAAGCGCGTTCATGGCCAGCGCGACGTCCTCGACCGTGCGACCGAAGGGGCCCACCTGGTCGAGTGACGAGCCAAAGGCCACCACGCCGTAACGGCTCACAGCGCCATACGTGGGCTTAAAGCCCACCACGCCGCACAGCGACGCCGGCTGGCGAATGGAGCCGCCGGTGTCCGAGCCCAGCGAGAGCGCGACCTCGCCCGCGGCGACGGCGGCAGCGGAGCCGCCCGAGGAGCCGCCGGGCACGCGCTCGGTATCCCAGGGGTTGTTGGTGCGGTGGAACGCCGAGCTCTCGGTGGAGCTGCCAAAGGCGAACTCGTCCATGTTGGCCTTGCCCATGGGCAGGCAGCCGGCATCGAGCATGCGCTGGACACAGGCGGCGGTGTAGACGCTCTGGTAGTTCTCGAGCATGCGGGAAGCGCAGGTGGTGCGCGTACCCACGAGGTTCATGTTGTCCTTGATGGCCAGCGGCACGCCCGCGAGCGGGGGCAGCGGCTTGCCTGCGGAGCGGTCGGCATCCACGCGCGCAGCGGCCTCGAGCGCAAGCTCGGGCGCCACCTGCAGGAATGCCTGGACCCCGCCCTCGCGCGCCTCGATGGCGGCAAGGGAGGCCTGAGCCACCTCGGTAGCGGTAAAGTCGCCGGCGGCAACGCCCGCGGCGATCCGGGCGGCGGTAAGGGAATCGAAGCTTAGCGCCATTACTCGCTCTCCCCCTCTCCCAGAATGGACGGCACGCGGAAGTAGCGGTCGCGCGCGCTGCCGGCGTTTTCGAGCGCGACGTCGAGCGGCAGGTCGCGCTCGGGCTCGCGCAGGTCATCGCCCATCACGTTGGACAGGCTTCCGATGGGATGGAACGTGGGCTCCACGTCGGGCAAGTCATATTGCAGGACGGGCTCGAGCATCTGGACGGCGTCGTTCAGGTAAGACGTCATCTGGGTGAGCTCGTCATCGGTCAGTGCGATCTTTGCGTACTCGGCGATGCCGCGCACGTCTTTCTCGCTGAGTGCCATAGGCGCTCCCTTCCGCATAACAGATAAACCGCTCTAGTATACAAGGCAACGCCGGCTTGGAGCAGGCGCTTTACCCAAATGCAGCGAAAACGTAACGAGGGCGGCGGGCTGGCGGTTCTGCAGCGAAACCGCACCGTCCATAGCGAAAACCGTCCCGTCCACAACGAGAACCGCGCCGCCCGAAACGAAAACCGTCCCGCCCGCAACGAAAACCATCACAACATTCGACGCTTTTCGTCAAAATCGCGATTTTCATCGAATGTTGTGATGGTTTGGAAGCCCCGACCACCACAAAGGTGCCTGTCCCCTTTGTGGTGGTTCTGGAGAATGTCTTATGCCGAGGCCTTGGCCTTGCGGCGCTTGCGGACCGCGTGGATCACGATGTCCAGCAGCAACAGCACAATGGCTACGACCACGATGAGCACGGCAAACTCGCGCTTGCCCCAGTGGCGGCCGGCCAGCGACTTTTGCTTGTCGACGTCCTTCTTGCTGTACTTGGTGCGCACGCAATGCACCAGCAGGCGATGGTCGTTCACGCCGTAGGGCGTGCAGGTAACGAGCGTCACTTTGTCGGCGCCAGGCTCGATGGTCAGTGACTCCATCTCCTCGGGCAGTACCACCTCGGAGTCCACCATCTTGTAGGCGAGCGTCTTGTTCATGGTGTGAAGCAGCACCAGGTCGCCGGGCTCCAGCGAGTGGATGTCGTCGAACATGCTCAGGTTGCGCATACCCGAATGCGCGGTGAGCACGCAATGCGTCGAGGTGCCGCCCACCGGCAGGCTCGTGCCCTCCAGATGGCCGACGCCCGCCATAAGGACTTCCTCGCTCGTGCCGTGGTAGATGGGCATGCTCACGTCGATGGAGGGGATCTCGACCCAGCTCATCATGGGGTCGCGGTCAAAGATGAGCTGCTGGGCGTAGGGCTCGATCTGGTCGGCGGGGAGCTCGGTGGCCTCGCCGGCAAGTTGCTCGTTATAGGAGCGCGCCTGGAGCAGGATGCGCTCGCGCTCCTCGGCAGACAGCGCGTCCACGGTGCTGGACACCGTGCTGATCTGGTTAAACACGCCCGAGGCCTCGAGCCGGTCCAAGATCCACGGCCAGGTCATAAGGCCCACGCCGATAAGGATGATGACGATGGTGATGAGCCGGTCGGCCCAGCGCGGCAGTCGCTTGCGACGCCGTTTGGGCTTTGGTTGAGGTTTGGGCTGAGGGCTTGAGCCGCCGTTGTCCGCGGCGTTATTGCTCTTCATATGTTTGGCGCCCTGCACCATCGCCGGTCACTCCTCTACAACTCAGGTTGTCTAAACAAATAATAGCCGATTAGCGAGCTTCCGCGCCGGACAACGCAGCCTAGCAGCATTGCGCAGTGCGAGTATGGGCCCGCATTTGAGTTTTCAAAATGTCCCGAATCGGCTGAGCGATTCGGGATACAATGTCAATAGAAAACGACGCACCCCGCGTAAGTGTACGAGAGCGCGGGCGGCCTAGTTTTCAGCTTTTGTTAAATGCCCGGGATCCGACCCCCGGGCATTCTTATTTGCGCTTTCGACGCAAATGCCGTCCACCGTCCGCACCGCGCGTGCGCCTACGGACCTTAAACCGAACTTCATACGAGTCAAGAAACGCGATGACGAACGTGCCCACCGTCGCGAGGGCGGCGAGCGCGTTAAGGAATTTCAGCATTTGGGGACCTCCGATCGAGTCGTCGGCCGCCCGCGCACGGGATGCGTCGCAAAGCCATTTTACTGCGAGCGTATGCACCCACAGCTGGCAAACGCGATTTTGACAAACATTTGTTCGATAGCTATAAACACGATTCCTCATCCAGCGGAACCTGGCCGCATTGTCCGGGTTTGCCCGACGTGTTTGCGTTTTCAAAATGTCCCGAATCGGCGGGGCGATTCGGGATACAATAACTATAGGAAACGACGCACCCCGCGTAAGTGTTCGAAAGCGCGGGCGACCAGTTTCCGACGTTGTTAAATGCCCGGGCCTCTAACCCCGGGCATTCTTATTTGCGCTTGTTGCGGCGCAAATGCCTTCTACCGTCCGCACCGCGCGTGCGCCTACGGACCTTAAACCGAACCTCATACGAGTCAAAAAACGCGATGACGAACGTACCCGCATCGGACGGTGGAGGCTGGCTTCGTTGTCCCAAAAAAACAGGGCAGACTCCAGTGCGGAGTCTGCCCCGAAAAATGAATGGCAAAGCAAGAACGTCGATGGACGAGAAAAGTGTCCGCAAGTCTCATGGCCATCACATCCCACCTGCCAAAGAGATAGGTGAGCGAGCGTTACTCCTGCTCGGACTCCTCAGCCTGCTTACGGCTGCGGATGAGGTGTGCCACGCCAATGCACAGCACCGCGCCACCAGCGATCCAAGTGAAGGTCACGCCGTTAAGACCGGTGAGCGGGAGGCCGACAGATTTGGTGTTGCCGACGGTGATGGTGACCAAACCGGTGGCACCATCGATGCCGTTTTGAGTTCCGGTCAGCTTGTTGTCACCAGCAGAGTTGTCAAGCTCGCCAACGGCAATATCAGTGCGGCTCGTTTCGGAAACCGTCGCCGCAAGATTATTCACCTTCATGCTCGTTTTGTCATACTTCGGGTCGATGGTGAAGGTGAAGGGGTCGGCCGTGGTTGGGTACTTGGCAGGATCGGGGGTCTGGATCTCGGTCACCGTATAGGAGCCAGCATCAAGGCCCTTGACCTCAATCATTCCCTTGTTGCTTTCATCACTACTGGACGTAAATTTAACATAATCGGGAAGCTTGTCGGGATCGGTAACAGTAACAGGCACGAGCTGGCCCTCGACAACTTGAGCGTCATCGTCGTCTTTCGAAGCGATATACTGACCCTGGGTTTTATCATCGTTAGACTGGATAGTGAACACAGCACCTCCAAGACCCTTCTCGGTGCCCTGGTCGACCTTCTTAAGATTGAGCTTGAAGGCGAAGTCGGCGACGGTGTCCCCGATCGTCTCGCCCTTGTCCTCACCATACGGGTTGTTGGAGTACGTGAGCGTAACGGTGTTGGGGTTGCCACCAAAGTCCCCATCCTTGTTACCAATCACGGCACCCTTGTTAAGCTTGGCCTTGTAGAAGACGACAATCTGCGTGCTTGCGTCAATGCCCTGAACGTCCTTGAGGCCCTTGTCGCCGTCACCGACCTTGAACTCCACCGTCAGGGTGTTTCCATTAGAACTATCGGCAGGGGTAACCGTGTAGTTCTCACTGCTAATTTCAGTATAGGTGCCGTCCTTCAAAGCAAATACCTTTGCAGAATCGGCAATATAATCCAGACCCGTCGAAAGCTTATCGGTGAACTTGTACGCATACGTATCGAAGGTAGCGTAGTTGCTTGCAATGGTGCCGGTGAGCTTGTAATTCACTTTCTGGCCAATCTGAGAATCGGCAACGTCTTTCCATGCTTCTGAGCTCTTGATATTCGTCGTCTTCGCAGCGTCAGCATCATCGAGGATCTTCTTCGTGACCGTGGGCACGCTCTTCTTGGGCTTAATGGTTGTTGTGTTGGTGCCGTCAATCACAGCATACACAGGAGCCGTAAACGCGTCGGTAGACTTTCCGTCAGGCTTACCAGGCGTCTTGGTAAGGAACAGCCAGTAACCAGCGGAGAGACCAGTAAGCTGATTGCTGTTTGCCGGCGTTTCCTCCCAAGTAAGCGTAGTGTTCATTTCAAGATTGGCAGCAATCAGACTCAGTACATTATCGTTTTTGACTTGCTCGGACTTCCCCGAGACCTGAGCATTTGCATTCAGATAGTCGGCTGCATCCTGAGCGTTCGTGCTCTCGTAATTTTTATTTTGAGCTTTAATCGCCTTAACAACAGCATCCTGAATCGCCTGCTGCGCATTCGTATCGGCACCGGCCCACTCAATCCCGCTTACCGTGGTGTTCTCGCCGGTCTTGGTAACCGTCGCCTTGAAGATCTGAATACCCTTATAGGTCGACGACGTAGCGTAATCAGTATCCGCGAACGTCACAGTCGAACCCACACCACCATCAGCGAACGCCATCGTGACAGGAGCCATCACGCCGCCGAAGCTCAACGCTGCTGTGAGGCCTGCCGTCACTGCCAGGCGCGCGATATTCTTGCTCATGCTCATCTTCTTTTCCTCTGCTTTCTGCTCGAATTCCATTTGATCTAAATCTGTCTGTCTGTGTCTTAGCATCTACTTCGCTACGTCTCGCCCCGCTCTCTGTGGGGCTGCCAGCTACTCTTTATGGCTGCCACCTCCCCGCTTGACCAGGAGCGCGACCACGATGAGCGCGGCTCCGGCGACCGCTGCGGCGGCCGCGGCGTACATTGCCATATCGCCAGTCGAGGGCATAAAGCCTCCGGTGGTAATGCTAGGGGGTGTGCCGGTGGGCGTGTTGATGAGCGACGCTTCCAGGCTGCCCGTCGACCCGTCCGCACTGTCGGCGCGCAGGGGCGACTCGGCCGTGATGGTGAGCTTGGGCTTGGCGGCGGCCACCTGGTCGACGTCCAGGCCCTCGGCCTTGACCGTCACGAAGCGCGTGCCCTCAAAGGCGGTGTAGCCCTTGGGCGCCTTGAGCTCGCGGACCTCCAGCTTGCCCGAGTCCACGCCCGAGACGGTCACGCGGCCGTCCTCGCCCGTGGTGACGGTGGCCTTGCCCCTTGCATCCCACGTGCCATCGGCCGCTAGTGTGCGACCGCGGTCGTCGGCGATGCTCAGGACCGCCCCGGCAAGCGGCTTGTCGCCGTCGCTGCCGCGCTTGGTGAGCGCGAGATCCCAGGTGTAGGCGCACGCATCGTCGCTCGGCGTGCGGGTAAAGCCGGCGTCGCCGGACTGGTCGGCAAAGGGAGAGCGCGGGTAGCGCAGGTAGACCTCGTTGGGGTTGCCCTTCGCGATGCCGTGGTTGCATGCGCTGTTGAGCGGCGCGTTGTACACGGCGACCACGCGGGCGCCCGTGGTAAAGGCGTCGGCCCCGCCGAGCACGGCGATCAGGTCGCCGGTGCGCACGGTGAAGGTCTTGCCGTCGGCCGCTACCTTGGTGGCGCACTGGGCCGTGATGTCGGTCCAGCCCTTCGCGGGCTCGGTGCCGGCGCGGCCGTCCTTGCCGGCCGAGACGGCGTCAAAGCCGCCGTCCGCGCCCGCCGCCACGTACACGCGCATGCTCGCGGCCACCTTGGAGGGGTCGAGCCCCGCGCTCATGGTGTCGACGAACCGCACCGTATAGGTGTCGTAGGCGGTGAGCCCCGCCGGGACCGTGGCAGAGAGGCGCCAGTACAGGTCGTCGCCGACCGTGGCGTCGGCGGCCTTCTGCCAGGCGGCGGTGCTGTCCTCCAACACATGCTTGGACACCTTGGGGGTCGCGGCCTTGGGCTTGACGGTGACGGCGCTGCCGCCCACCAGGGCCATGATCGGCGCGGTGCCGGCCTCGCCTTGGGCGATGGCGTCGTCTTTGGCGACGATGAGCCAGTAGCCGCAGGGCAGCTCGGCCGCCGTGCCCGCGTTAAGGGCCACAGACTTGGCGCCAGAGCTCTGGAGGGAACGAGCGAGCTGTGCGCTCAGCGCGCTCGTAAGGTGGGAATCGGTGTTGAGCCACTCGGCAGCTTCCTGCGCGGTGGCCTGGGAATTGGGCATGCCGGCGCTGTGCAGCACTGGCAGCGCGGTGTCGCGCACGGCGTCGCTTGCCCAAGCGAGGTCGGTGGCGATCTTGGCGTCGTTGTCGCCGTCGACGACGTTGGCGCTAAAGATCTGGTAGGCGTCGTAGCTGCTCGCCACGGTGCCGCTCACCGTGATGGAACCGGTCGAGGTCGGCGCGGCCTGCGCGGAAGCGGGGAACACAACCGCGCAGGTGCCGATCAGGAGGGCAAGCAGCGCAAACAAGATCGGGAAAGAGCAAACTTTCTTATTCACGACGCTCGCCTCCCTTCGCATTCGCCTTGCGACGAATGTGCATCCAGGCCGCAGCAGCGCAAAGCACCGCCGCGCCGGCAAGGTACGTCAGAGTGACGCCCGACATACCAGAAAGGGGCAAAGAGGTGGAGTAGGTGTTTGTGAAGGTGGGGGTGGAGGTGTCGGTGGAGTTGGGGGCGGAGGTGTCGATGAACGTCTTTGCTTCGGCTTTGGGGTCTGCTGTCCAATTGCCTGCGGAGTCAACGGTTCCCTTCTTATAGGTCACCCTACAGTTGATCTCTCCTTTTTCGGTGTCATACGTTGGCTCAACCGTGAACTTATAGACCGACTGGTCGTACGTGTAGTGCGAGAACTGCGGACCGTCGGTTTTCTCGCGCACATAGTACGTAAAGGTCTTGAAAGGGCCACCCGGGTCGCCGGGATTATTCCTGATATCAGAAAGCGAGTACTTGAGCTCAACCGTTTTATTGTTATCAGTGGTGTCCTTGAACGAAAGCGTCTGCTTCGTATCTTTACCAGAGGTGGTCTCGGCAGTACCGATGATGTCTGTGTCTCTAAAGCGGCTGTCTGTCGCGAGCTGAAGTGTAAACTTCTTCATCTCGCCACCCTCAACGACCTTAGTCGCCTCAGGAGTCCAGGAACGACTGGGGCACTTGTTGGTGAAAGTTGCACCACTGGTAAGCGTAATGGTAGCAGCGTTTTCGCCTTCAGCCGCTGCGATGGCTGCCGATTCTGTTTCTGACGTTTTTGCGCCAGCGCCGTCTTTTTTTACCTTTGTTACTGAAACGCTCTTGACTTCGTAATACGTGTATTTAATACCAAGCACGTAGTGCGTCTTGCCCGTATCCTCCACAACCGTAGGATCTATTTTGTAGATAGTCTCGTCGTAAGCCACGCCCTCGTCCGTGCCCGGAACCTCTACCAAGTAGTAAACAAGATTCTCATCGGCATAAACTTCACCCAGATCAAAGGTAAAGTTTCCATCTATGTCGTTTCTCACCGTACCGACAACCGAGCAGCCATTGAGCTGAAGCTTATCTTTGGAGTTGGAGTCAAAGCTCGGAACTGTGTATAAAGGCTTGCCATTCTCGTCAACAATCGGCTTGCCATTCTCGTCAACAATCGGATTCTGCTTGAGCAGTTCGAACTCGAACTCGTCTTTCTCGAGCTTGCGGCCCGTCAGTGCCTTAATGCCGTTGAGCTTCATCTTGGGATACACACTCACCTGCGTGGTGGAGCCGGCGACAACGTTTCCGTTGGTCATGATGCCGCCACCGTGGACGTTGGATTTGTTACCCGTGATGAAGAGTCTGGCTTTATTAACGGCAAACCCTTGATCACCCTCGGTAGGATCTGCATCGAGGCCAATCATGTACTTAGCCTGGGCGCCATCGTACTTGCCGATGGTCGTAAGCTGGCCGTCGATCATGCCCTTCCAGTTGGCAGCGCCGCCGCCAAGCATCTGACCCGTTACGGCTGCGATATAATTATTGTTAGTCTTCTGATCGCGAATAAGAAAAAGATCCCGGTGACCGGCATTTTTAAACCCTTCAGTTATTTCGCCTTTGTCGTCATCGTCATTGCGTTTATCCGCGTCGTCATTCTTGCTGTGGGTGCCACCCGATCGATGCTCGCCGTTTTTGTCAGTGTTGCCAAAAATCGCAATACCATCGGTGTCGGTAATCGCCGTCTCGCCGGTCGGGCAGGCGGCAAAGCCGCCGCCAAAGCCCTGGGCATCATTCTTGGTAATCAGAGCGTTATATATCTTGAGGCTTGCCGCCTGAACGTTGTCGCCGTAGCCCTGGACGAATACGCCACCGCCGCCCCAGTCGTTGGTGGTATTGGTCGTATTGTTAGTGATATAAGCGTGTGAACCTTTCGGCGCTTCAAACACACCAACGGTAGGCGCAGCGATACGGATACCGCCGCCCTCCGAGTTTTGCGCCACGTTACTGGCGATGGTTCCACCAGAGAACTTAAACGAGGAAAGGGCCTGACCCCAAGCGCCAGCATAAATACCGCCGCCAGCCTCAGCAGAATAGTTACCGGTAATGTAACCACCGTTAATTGTAAGACTGCCACCATTGAAAGCAGCGATACCACCGCCGCCGTGACAACCGTTGCCCTCGTGTTTATCCTTCATGCCCTGTTTTATGTAATCGAACTGGCAATTGTTATTGGTCACGTAGCCATCCGATACGGTCACATCAGAGTTCTGCGCACAGATGCCCGCGCCAAAACCCGGCAAATTCTCGAACGTACCGTTACCGGAAATCGTACCACCAGTCATGTTAATTTTAGAGCCGTAAGCGTTCACACCGCCGCCAATGGGAGCGTAGTTGTCCGCGATCACGCCACCGGTGAGGTTAAGAGTCGCGCCGCTGTTGTTCATGGTACCAAGTTCGATGCCTGCGCCATGGTTCATAGAGGTTGCACCGCAAACGTAGCCGCCGCTCATATTGACGATAGAACCTTCCTCGGCATAAACCAAACTGTTAACACTGTTTTTTTGATCTCCGCTATTCTGCTGTTGCGTGATCGTGCCACTCTCGAGGTTAAACGTACCAGTTTTGTAGAGATTAACGAGCTTCAGGTCGGCATTGTCACCGCATGCCACGATAGCACCCTTGATATCAACCTTATACTCTTTAAGGGTCTCGGTTGTACCGGTTCCTTTTGCGACCGATTCGGTTACGTAGTAGGTAAGTTTGTTCGGGATGTTGGAATCGTCGCATTCCATTGAAGCGAGATTGCCGTTCATTTTTTGTTGATTAACCGGGGGCTCTGTCGGAGCGGTTTGCGTGCCGTCCTTGACAGTCAGCGTCGCGCCACCGGTGATACTGAACAAAGGCTGATTTGAACTCTCGTGCTTAATCTTGAAGCCATTTAAGTCCAAGGTGATCTTGGTGTTTGCCCCTTCAAGCAAAATCTCTTCATTATACTCAATATCAGCAGCTAGCTCAAAAGTAGCAGCACCGTTGTTATCGCGTAGATCCGGGTTAAGGAGCTTTGTGCTCAGCTCTTCCCCGCTGCTAATTTTATGATCCGATTCATTCCCTGCGGCAAGCGCGATTGCGTTTTCACCATTAGTGTCGTCTTCGACAGGCTGCGCAGCATCCCCGACCCCTGCGTCGTCTGACGGCTGATCGGCCTCAGTGGCAATGGTGTTAGACTCGCCGCTCTCAGTCTCGTCACTATTCTGGTTTTCGGTATCCCCGTTGTTGGTGTTGTCTACATCAGTAGACTCACTTGAGGAACCCCCCCCCATCACAGTTTCCTCGGTAGAATCTGTCTGGGCATCGTTGGCAATGGCCTGCGAGATCGGGGGCATGACGAGCGACAGTACCAGGCTCAAAACGGAGGCTCCGCACAAAACGCCTGCCAGTACACGGCGCGTCGCTTTTTTACTCTGCTTAGGTTTGTCTGAATTCGCTTTCATCGATGTCTCCTCCCCAAGAGACCGCGATCTTGCTCTTTCCCTATCAAACGTATCTGCGCAATCTGTAATTGCACACGCTTAGTATCCATATTGTAACGATTGTTTGAACATCTAAGCAAAAATACCGATAGTTTTGTAGCGAATTCTCAATTCTCTTGACATCTGCTCAGATTTGCCTTCGTTTATTCGCTCTGAAATATCTGTTTCTACTGGTAATTAAGTTAGTTATCAGTTTTTTAATAGCATTATATTTATTTGCACAACATTTTGCTCGAGAGCATGCATCCTGCGAACGGTCGAAAATCGACCGTGAACGGTAGGTCATTAATCGGGAGGAATAGACTACTAAATTGATGGGAATATCTTTATCTTATCGGTAGTTAGAAGCGTAATGTTCAGACAACCATATCCGAATTTGCGCGCAGATTTTAGGTATCAATTCACCCAAATCGCCAGAGGCCACCACAAAGGTGCCTGCCCCCTTTGTGGTGGTTCTCCCCCTGCGCTACAGCAGATGCTCCTCGATAAAGATCGCGATGCCGTCTTTGTCGTTGCTGGCGGTCACAAAATCGGCGGCGGCACGGGTGGCGTCGCTGCCGTTTGCCATGGCCACGCCCACGCCGGCGTCAGCCACCATGCGGGTGTCGTTGTCCGCATCGCCAAACACGCAGATGTCCTGGAGCTCCATGTCGTTGAGCTCCGCCACGCGCACAAGGCCGCGCGTCTTGGACACGCGCGGATCCATGAACTCGTAGAGCCGCTGCGTGGTTTGCAGAGCCGCCGCCTTAACAGTGTCATCGACAAACGTCGACGCCCGCTCAATCACCTGCGGCATCACCTCGGGCGCCATGGTAAACATCACCTTGGGCTGCGGCTCGCGCAAAAACTCGGCAAAATCGACCACCTGGTAGGGCACGCCGTCGACGCGCGACAGGTGCTCGACGCACGCGTTGCTCTCGGGCACGTAGAACACGCCGTCTCGGGGGCAGACGGGCGTTGCCGGAAGGTCCGCCATGTGCTTGCAGATGCGCGCGATGGTCTCGCCCGGCAGCGGATAGCTTAGCTCGTTGATTTCGTGCGCGCGGTCGACGACTTCGGCGCCACCGCAGCCCACCATCACGTCTACCAGACCTTCGATGCCCCAGAGCTTGTACATGGCCTCGGTCGCGTGGGCGTCGCGCCCGGTGCACAGGCCAAAGAGCACGCCGCGCTCGCGCAGGGCGTGGATCGCCGCCACGGTGCGCGGGGACACCGTGTGCTGGCTCGTGAGCAGCGTGCCGTCGATATCGCAGAACACGGCTTTGATGTGGCTGAAGGTGGTGTCCATGGGGGCCTTTCTGGGTTGTGCGGCGGTGTGGGGCGTATTCGTGAACGGCGTACATGGTATACCAAGGCACAGGCGCGGCCCGTCAAAGCAAAAACCACCACAAAGGAGCCTGGCCCCTTTGTGGTGGCCGGACCCGCAGGATGGCCTGGCTCGGGACGCAAACCATCACAACATTCGACGTTATTCGGCAAAATCGCGATTTTCGCTGGATGTTGTGATGGTTTTACTGCCTTATAGAACGATCGAAATGCCAGCGACCAAACAGCAGCAACGCCACGGGAACCGCCGTCACGACCATACCCGCTCCTACGAGCGTCTGCTGCACACCAAACGTCGCCGCCAGCCAAGGGGCAATCGCCAGCGGGGCCACGCCGGCGAACATGTTGCCAAAGCCCATGACCGAGTTGACGCGACCGAGTTGCTCGAGCGGAGCCGTCGTTTGCACGATAGTGTTGTGGAGCGGGTTGACGACGCCCCAGGCCACGCCCAGGACAATCTGGCCGATAAGGGCCACGCCCACGTACGGTGTCCCCACATAAATCAGACTTCCCACGCCCACGGACATGAGTGCCACGAGCAGCGTTTTGAGGCTGACGAAGCGCGGCGGCAAGCGGAGCGCGACCACGGCGCCCAGCACCGCGCCCACACCGCTGGCCGACGAGAGCCAGCCCATCCATTCGACACCGACGTGCAGGACATCGCGGTAGAAGAACGACTCCAGCGGATCGAAGGCACCGTAGCCAAAGTTCGAGAGGAAGATGATGCAGAACAGCAAGGCGAGGATACTGTTGGTGAAGACTGTCTTGATGCTGGTCGCAAAGGTGACGCGGGAGGACGTATTGGGGTCGGGGCTTTGGCTGGCCTTATCCGATGTGATGTCGCCGACCGCAGGTTTACCTTCGTGTGTGGCGACCTGACCTGCACTTTGCCTAAAGCCCCAACCGGCAATGAGCGCCAACGCGGTAAAGAGCATCATGAGCACGAACACCGCGCGCGACGACGCAGCCGCCGCGACAAAGCCGCCCAGCGTGGGACCAACGATGATACTCACGTTTGAAAACATGGCGATGGCGGAGTTGATGTCTTTGAGCTCGACAGGATCGTCGGTGAGGTAGGCTGGATAGGACGTGGCGATGGGCTGGGCAAACCCCATCACGAAGCCCAGGAGCACCGCGCCGAGCAGGACGATGCCGGTCGCGCTGCCAAAAACGAGGATCGCCGCGCCGGTTGCCAGCGTGCTGATGATGCTCAGCAAGAAATGGCGGCGTGGGCCCAAAGCGTCGAGCGCCGCGCCGCCCGCAAAGGACCCCAGGATCACGAAAACGTTCATAAACAGGACGGCCAGCGATGTCGCCACGACCGAGGCATCGTCTGCATAGGTGAGCGTTCCGATGACGCCGATAAAGTAGCTGGTCTGATAACCGGTGTAGATGAGAAAGCGCATCGCCACCAGGCGCTTGGCCTGCACGGACAGCGATGATTGAGGCTTTGAGAAAAGAGAGGCGAGCATGGAGACTCCTTGTTTCATACGAATGCGGACGGCGGGCATTCGCCACCGTCTGTCAAATCAATCTGTCCGCATGAAACATTAAGGACGCATCAAGCCCCTTCTCTCCGTTTTTCGCCCGTCATGAACTACTTGGTAGATTGTAAGGCATGTCCCACACATCTACCAACGCAAAAACCACCACAAAGGTGCCTGGCCCCTTTGTGGTGGAAACAGCGTTTGCCCAGATAAAACCTGCCATGGCAGCGCAGCGAGCCGGTTCCAAGTGCCCCAGGTCTCCCCGAAAGAGGAGCGACGCGTACTTTGGTACGCGAGCGACGGCTTGAGGGGCGAGATGGGGTGCCTGGGGCCGGCGCAGCGCCAAGCCTTAAAGGTGGTCTTGGATCAGATCGCAGATGGCTCGGGCGTCGTTGATGTTGATGGCTCGGGTCGCGAAGCCGGCGTCGAAGGCTTGGCGTGCCAGGGCCTCATTGCAGGCAAGGGCCAGCGTGTGGCCATCGACCAGGTCGAGCGAGCTCTTGCCGCGCAGACGGTCGACACCGGAGCGCGCGACCACGATGTTGTCGAAGCCCTCGGTCTTGTAGCCCTCGATGATCACCACGTCGACATCGTTGTAACGCGACAGCAGCTCGCGAGCGGGCATCTCGTCCTCCTCGCGCGTGTCGGCGTACTCCGCCCAGCGCGTGGCGCAGATGAGGCCCACGTGCTTGGATCCGGCCTGGTGATGGCGCCAGGTGTCCTTAGCGGGCACGTCGATATCAAAGCCGTGGTGCCCGTGATGCTTGAGCGAACCCACGCGCAAACCGCGGCGGGTGAGCTCGGCGATAACCTTCTCGACGAGTGTGGTCTTGCCCGAGTTTTGGTAGCCGATAAACGCGATCGCGGGGACGGCCGGTGTCGGAGCTGCGGGCGCGACGGCGACGGGTGCGCCCGCGGGCGCGGCACCGTCAGCGGCCACGGCCTCAACAGCAGCGGCCTGACGCTCTGCGCGGTCCCACACGCCCGAGCGGCCGCCCTCCTTGTGCAGCAGGCGCACGTCGACGATCTCCATGCCGCGATCGACCGCCTTGCACATGTCATAGATTGTTAAGCACGCAGCACTCGCTCCAGTCAGGGCCTCCATCTCGATACCCGTCTTACCCGTCACGCCGGCCGTAACCAATACATGAAAGCCAACCTGCCCGTCAACGCGCGCCGGCGCCCAGCCCTCGGGCACGTCCTCGGCCGGCGTCCCCGCCGAAGCAATGGGCGCAATGTCGCACTTGCTCTTGGTAATGAGCAACGGATGGCACATGGGGATGATGTCGCTTGTGCGTTTGATGGCCATAATGCCCGCCACGCGCGCGCAGGCAAGCACGTCGCCCTTTTTGGCGCGGTCCTGCAGCACCATAGCCTGCGTCTCAGGATGCATGAGGATAGTGCCCTCGGCGATAGCAATGCGATGGGTCTCGGCCTTGTCGGACACGTCGACCATGCGCACCTCGCCCTTGGCGTCCACGTGCGTCAGCTCGTCACGACGGGCGTCACGGGCGGGCTCAGTGGCAGCACCGGCAGACGGCTGCGCGCCTGCAACGGCATCGCTGGCCGCAGCCGTGGCTTTGTGGGCAGACATCGCGGCCCTGCGAGCGGCCTTGGTGGCATCGGCGTACCTGCTCTTGGCCATATGATCATCCTCCGATTTGGGACATAAATCGTTGCGTGCCCTCAATTATCGCGTGTTCCTGCGGTTTGTGGGCCACGGCATCGCGCCAAATCGAAAGTACCTGCATATCATCACCACGGCGCAACGCCTCACGCACCGAATACTCGGCATCGCTGAACAGGCACGGACGCACGTTGCCATCGGCCGTCAGGCGCAGACGGTTGCAATTCGCGCAAAAATGGTTGGACATGGCGCTGATGAAGCCAACCGTTCCCGCCGCGCCCGGAAAGTGCCAGTAGCGCGCAGGGCCCGCGCCGGCAGGAGCGTCGTTGATGTCGAGCGGCTCGAGCTCGAGCTCGCCCAGTCCCGCCGCCGCGGCCCCGGCATTGATGCGCGCCCGCAGCTCGTCGCTCGGCACGGTGTCGCTCGCGTCCCACAGCTCGGGATTGAGCGCGGGCGCGTGAGGGTCTACGGCGCAATGCGAGCTCGTGCGCTCGTCACCGATGGGCATGTATTCGATAAAGCGCAGGTGGATGGGTCGGTCGAGCGTGAGCCGCGCAAGGGCCGCCACATCCTGGTTGAGTCGGCGCACCACAACGCAGTTGACCTTAACGGGCTCAAAGCCCCAAGCCAGCGCCGCGTCGATGCCGGCCATGGTCTGCTCGAGTCGACCCAGGCGCGTGATCTTTCCAAAGAGCGTAGGGTCGAGCGTGTCGAGCGAAATGTTGACGCGGTTAAGACCGGCGTCTTTGAGCTGCGGCGCCAGCTTGGGCAGCAGGGCGCCATTGGTGGTGAGCGAAATGTCCTCGATCTGCGGAATCGCGCGGATATCACGAATGAGCGGAATAATACGGCGGCTGACCAGCGGCTCGCCACCCGTCAGGCGTACGCGGCGAATGCCCTCCCCCGCCACCATGCGCACAAAGCGGGCGATTTCCTCGGCGCTGAGCAGCTCGTCGTGTGCACGGGGCGCCACGCCATCGGCCGGCATGCAGTAAATGCAGCGGAAATTGCACTTGTCGGTAACGGCAATGCGCAGGTAGTTGATATCGCGGCCAAAGCCGTCATGTTGCACGTGCCCGTCCACGCAACCCTCCCCTCACGCGGCGTTTTATTCTTCGGAAAACATAATACCCCATGCGAGAATCATGCCGACACCCGTACGACAGGACAGGTCGCTTCGAGCAAAACGGACTTTCCAAGCCCATCCTCAACACGCAAACCATCACAACATTCGATGCTTTTCTCGTTTTTGGCAAAAAACGTCGAATGTTGTGATGGTCTGCCTGCCCACGGCACCCCGTAGAAGGACCAAAGCGCCCCTAAAGGCCGCCATCCCAGTGTCGAATCACGAATTCTCGCAGGTCGTTCTGCCGTTTCTGGAACACCTCGCTTCGGTCGCACTTGAGGCCCATAGCGAGCGCGATGGCGTTCATCGCCCGATGCAATTGCAGCTGGTGGGCAAACTGAGTCCCGGTGAGGACGATCATCCTAAAGCCCAGCGCGCTCAGCACGGTCATACGCTCCGCGTCCGACGCGCTGCGCTGTTTATCAAGATGGTCCGAGCCGTTGTATTCAATCCCCGTACCGCTCGCAGGCGCGTATACGTCGATCTCGAAATACCCGGCCTTTGCGAGATACTTGAACTCGTTGGGAACATCGACCCGATGGTTGAGCTCGATCTTGGCGTATCCCAGCCCGCCCTGGGAACGTTTTGCTACGACCATGATTGCGGTGGCCGTCTCCATGGGCGAACGCGCGCCATCGTGCACGCGCTTGAGCACGGCGGCCGCGCGTATAGCCCCCTGACGAGATCGGTTCTCATTGCAATAGGCAATCAAGTCGGCAACGGTGTACCTCTGCCCCATCTCGACATAATCGCCTGTCGACAGATGATTCAAATGGTATCGGGCGCAGATTTCGTAGCCATATTCCAGCTGCTCGGGCTCGCTCATCCACGAACCCGCTTGGACAAAGCACATGGCCTCATCAACCACCAGAAGGCCCTCTGCCACCTCGATAAGATGGCCTGGAGGTACCGGCGCCCCAAACACGTGGCACCTAAATCCAGCCGGCGTCGAGCGCTCAAAATCGAAGTTGACGAGCGTGTCGATATGATCGAGCTCTTCTCGTGGAATACCAAGTGAGACCAGATAGTCGGTAACGATCCCAACTGCCGTTGAAGCCCTCAGCCCCTTGGCATCGAGTCCCAATTTGGGCAGGCCCGCGGTCGGCTCCGCCTCGTTAGCAAGCGAGTCCTCATCGTATAGGCTGCTTGCTCGCGAGAGCGGCTCAAACGGACGCTCCACGTTGTGGTACAGCCAGGCAGTCTTATGGGACAGGACGATCGGCAGGTCCATGAGCCCTCCAATGGAGTCGGATAACCAACCTTATTCCCCTGCCCACGGGTCCGCACACCTTCGCGCGCAAGAAAGCGATTCCGCCCGGTCGAGTGGCAGAAAAACCATCACAACATTCGACGCTTTTCCCGATTTTGGCAAAAAACGTCGAATGTTGTGATGGTTTGAGGCGAGGTGAGAGGCACGGAGGGGTCAAAGCATCGTGCTCGAACGGGTTAATCCAACTCTTTTAAGCCATGCGCCAGCTGCCAGTACTCGCCGTGCTGGGCGAGCAGCTCTTCGTGCGTGCCGCGCTCGATGATGCGGCCGTGTTCGAGGACCATGATGGCGTCGGCGTCGCGGACAGTGGACAGGCGGTGCGCGATCATAAACGTGGTGCGACCGCGCATGATGCGGTCCATACCGCGCTCGATGAGCTTTTCGGTACGCGTGTCAATGGAGCTCGTGGCCTCGTCCAGGATGAGCACCGGCGGATCGGCGACGGCCACGCGCGCGATGGCGAGCAGCTGACGCTGACCCTGCGACAGGTTGGCGCCGTCGGCCGTGACCGGTGTGTCGTAGCCCCGCGGCAGGCGGCGGATAAACGAGTCGGCGCAGGCGGCCTCGGCAGCGGCGCGCACCTCCTCGTCGGTCGCGTCGAGCTTGCCAAAGCGGATGTTCTGCGCAATGGTGCCGCTAAACAGGTGCGTGTCCTGCAGCACAATGCCGAGCGACCCGCGCAGGCTGGCCTTGGCAATGTGCTTGACGTCGATGCCGTCGTACGTGATCTCGCCGTCATCGACCTCGTAGAAGCGGTTGATGAGGTTGGTGATGGTCGTCTTGCCGGCGCCCGTGGAGCCCACAAACGCAATCTTTTGCCCCGGCTTGGCAAACAGGTTGAGGTCCGTGAGCACGCGGGCGCCCGGCACGTAGGAAAAGTCCACGGCATGGAAGCGCACGTCGCCGGCAAGCGGGACCAAGCCGCACGTGAGCTCGGTGCCGTCGGCGGCCACCGCGCGGCCCGACTCATCAACGGCTGCCACGTCATGCAAGTGCCCGTACGCGCCCACGCCCTGGCCCTCGGGAATCTTCCACGCCCACGCGGCGTCGCCCGTCTGCACCAGCTCCACGCAGCCCTCGTCCACCTCGGGCTCAAGGTCCATAGCCGCAAACAGGCGCTCGGCACCGGCCAACGCGTTGAGCAAGAAGTTGCCGAGCTGCGTAAACTGGTTGATGGGCATGGCGGCCTGGCGCACAAAGACCAGGTAGCTTGCAAGTGCGCCCACATCGGCGAGCCCCTTGATGCAGAGCATGCCGCCCGCCACGGCGACGATGGCATAGTTGACGTAGCCAATCACGACGGTCATGGGCACCATGGAGTTGGCATAGCTCACGGCGGCGGTGCCGGTGCGGCGAAGCTCGTCGTTGCGGCAGGTGAAGCCGGCGACATTCGCTGCCTCACGGTTAAAGACCTTGATGACCTTTTGGCCCGAGACCATTTCTTCGATATATCCGTCCAGGTCGCCAAGCGATGCCTGCTGGGCGGCAAAGAAACGCTTAGAGCGCGCGCCCGAGTAGCGCGCATACAGCACAATGGCCGCATCGCACACGAGTGTGATAATCGTGAGCTGCCAGTTAAGGATGATGAGCATAGCCGTGGTGCCCACAACCTGAATGGCGGCCTGAATCACGTTGGCAAAGCTGTTGTTGAGCGCCTCGGAGACGGTGTCGACGTCGTTGGTGAAAAAACTCATGATGTCGCCCGAGCGCGTGCTGTCAAAATAACTGAGCGGCAGCGTCTGGATGTGCGCGAACAGGTCGCGGCGAATATCGGACACCACGTGTTGGGCCGCGCGCACCATAATCTGCGAGTAGCCCAGGGCCGAGAGCACGCCCGCAGCGTAGATGATCGCCGTCAGGATGACCTGCTTGGCGAGCAGTTCCTCCCCGCCCGTGGCCAAACCGTTAACGATGGGGCGCACCATGTAGGTGCCGGCGAGGCTCGCGATGGCGGCAACGGAGGCGAGCACGCCCACCGCGAGCAACGAGAACTTGGCATGCCCCATGTAGGAGAGCAAGCGGCGTACAGTGCGCTTGAGGTCGGCCGGGCGTGCTTGGGCTGCGGTCTTAGGCATGGCGCTCACCCCCTTCCAAGGGTGATCCGCATACGACGGAGGAAAACGGATCATTCGCGCAACCATCGTCGCTGCCGTCGCCGGCGTCCGCGTTCCTCGCAAACTCCATCTGCGAGGCATAAATCTCCTGGTATATGTTGTCGCCCGCTAGCAGTTCCTCGTGCGTGCCCACGCCGTGGACACGACCGTCGTCCAATACCACAATGCGATCGGCATCCATGACACTCGCGATGCGCTGGGCGATGATGAGCACGGTCGCATCGGGAATCCGAGCGATGTGCTCGCGAATCTTTGCGTCGGTCGCCATATCGACCGCGCTGGTGGAGTCATCAAAAATGAGCACGCGCGGATGCTTGAGCAGCGTGCGCGCGATGCACAGGCGTTGCTTCTGGCCACCCGAGACACCGGCGCCGCCTTGGCCCAACTCGCCGTCCAGCCCGCCGATGCGATCAAGGAACTCGTCCACGCACGCCGCGCGGCAAGCCGCGAGGAGCTCATCGTCCGACGCCTGCGGATTGCCCCACTGCAGATTCTCGCGCACGGTGCCCGTAAACAGCACGTTCTTTTGCAGCACAATGCCCACGGCGTCGCGTAGGGTCGCGAGGTCGTAGTCACGCACGTCACGTCCGCCCACAAGCACGGCGCCCTCGGTGGCGTCGTACAGGCGCGCAATCAGCTGCACAAGTGAGCTCTTGCCCGAGCCCGTGCCGCCGAGGATGCCCACCGTCGAGCCGCTCTCGATGCGAAGGTCGATATGCTCGAGCACATCCTCGGCTGCATCCGTGCGGTATTTAAAGGAAACGTCGCGAAACTCGATACTGCCGTCCGCTGGCGCCGCAATCGCGAGGTCTCCCGCGGGGTTGGCGATAAAGGGCTCCTCATCGAGCACCTCGGCGATACGGCCCACACTCGTAAGAGCGCGCGTGAGCAGCAAAAACACGTTGGAAATCATCATGAGCGAATTCATGATCAGCAGCACGTAGCTCATAAAGCCCGTGAGCGAGCCCACGCCCAGCTTGCCGGCGAGAATCATGCGGCCGCCAATCCACAGGATGGAGAGCGCAGCCACGTACATCGACAGCTGAAACACCGGCAGGTTGAGCACCGCGCTGCCAAAGGTCTTTGTCGCAGTGCGCGCGAGCTCGGTATTGACGGTGTCGAACTTGGCCTCCTCGTGCTCGGTACGAACGTAGGCCTTGACGGCACGCACGGCGGTGAGGTCTTCCTGTACCACGCCGTTGAGGTGGTCCATCGAGGTCTGGAGTTGGCGGTAGAGCGGGCTCACGCGATAGGTGATGACGCCCAGCACGATTGCCAGCACGGGCAAGATGATCGCAAAGACGGTGGCGAGCGGGCGCGACAGCATCAGCGCGTAGATAAGGCCGACGATAAGCGTCACCGGGCCGCGCACCATAGGGCGAAAGCCGTTGCCCACAGCATTTTGGATAACGGTGATGTCCGTGGTCATGCGGGTGACGAGCGAGCTGGCGTCGTAGTTGTCCAGGTTGCCAAAGGCGAGCGTTTGAATCTTTTTGTACTCGGCCTCGCGCAGGTTAGCGCCTAGGCCCGAGGCAACGCGGGCGGACGTGCGGGCATAACCCAAGCCCAGTACCAGCGAAAGCGCAGCGCACACCAACATGTACGCACCCTGTAGCAGCATGTAGTTGATATCACCCGCAGGCACGCCCACATCGATGATGTTGGCCATGATGACCGGGATAAACAGCTCGAGCACCGTCTCGACCGACACAAAGAACACGCCGAGGATGGCATCGCGACGGTATGCCCCTAGATAGGAAAACAGTATTTTGAGATTGCGCACGCAGGTTCAACCCCCATCAAACGTTGTTCGCAAATGCACGTATTATTGCGCGCCGAATAATGGTGTCAAGTATTCCGAAATCGTTTTCTGCAAGGTTAGCGCCGGCGGCGAGTTCTCGTGATGTGTGTCCATATTCACTCGGAATAATGGTGCGCGAGACTTTTTCGCTTCGGCGTCAACACAAACCTTGACTCTACAATCGTTGTAGGGTTTTCACTACACTGGTACGTAAACGAACCCAGTCAGAAAGCCCCGCCCATGGAACACGACCTCACACGCGGCAATGTCCTTAAGACCATCGCGGTCTTTGCCCTGCCCTATATGCTCTCGTACTTTTTGCAGATGCTCTACGGCATGGCCGACCTGTACATGATGGGGCAGTTTAGCGGCGCCGCCGGCATCACCGCCGTGGCAAATGGCGCTCAGACGCTCTATATGATTACCGTGGCACTCGTGGGCCTGGCCATGGGAACGACGGTGATCGTCGGTCTCGCCGTGGGCTCGCGCCGCTTCGACCGCGCCGAGACCGCCATCGGCAATACCATCACGCTCTTTATGGGCGTCTCGGTGGTGCTGGCCGCTGTCCTGCTCGCGCTGTGCCCGCAAATCGTGGCACTCATTGGCACGCCGGCCGAGGCGGTCGAAGGAACCGCCGCCTACCTGCGCATCTGCTTTGTCGGCATTCCGTTTATCGCCGCATACAACATCCTCTCGGCCATCTTTCGCGGGCTGGGCGATTCGCGCTCGCCTATGTACGTGATCGGCGTGGCATGCATCATCAACATCGCGCTCGATTTTCTGTTTATCGGGCACATGGGGCTCGGCCCCGTGGGCGCGGCACTCGGCACGGTGACCGCGCAGACGGCCAGCGTTGCCCTCGCGCTCGTGTGGCTTAAGAGCCGCCGCACGAACATCCACGTTAAGCGCAGCGACCTGCGCCCCCAGCCCGAGGTGCTCGGCAGTATTCTTAAGATCGGCGTGCCCGTGGCCGTGCAGGACGGCTGCATCCAGGTGGCGTTTATGTTTATCACCGTCATCGCCAACCACCGCGGCTTGGTCGACGCCGCCGCCGTGGGCCTGGTCGAGAAGATGATCAGCTTCTTGTTCATTGTGCCGAGCTCCATGGGCGCCACCGTCAGCGCACTCACGGCGCAAAACGTCGGCGCGGGCAAGGGTGACCGCGCGCGTCAGGTACTCAAAGATGCCATGACGATCTCGGTGGTGTACGGCTGCCTGATCACGGCGCTGATGTGGCTGGTGGCACCGGCGTTTATTGGCTTTTTTGCCAAGGACGCCGCGGTGGTCGCCGCCGGCACCGGCTATATGCGCAGTTATATTTTCGACGCGATTTTTGCCGGCATCCACATTTGCTTTAGCGGCTTTTTCGCTGCATACGGCAAGAGCTATATCGGCTTTGCGCACAACGTGCTGGCCGTGGCGCTCATTCGCGTGCCAGGCGCGTGGCTGCTGTCGAACGCCTATTCCGATACGTTGTTTCCCATGGGCATCGCCTCGCCGTGCGGATCGATTTTGTCGGCGGTCATCTGTGTTGTCGCGTTTACCGTGCTCAACCGGCGCGGGGCTTTTGACAAGTTGGTGGCGTAGCGGGGCGACACAGGCTGGCACCTCTCCCCTGCTTTTTACCGAAAGGAGCGATCCTGTGACCGACACGCCAAGTGAACATACTGAGGGCCTGCTCCGCATTGGCGAGATTGCGCGCCTGTTTAACCTGAGCGTGGGCACGCTACGTCATTACGAGCAGATGGGCTTGCTGGATCCGGCGCACATCGATCCGGCAAGTGGATACCGCTACTACGGATCGCGGCAGCTCTCCACCCTCAACACCATCAGTCATCTGCGTGTTCTCGACTTGCCGCTCACACAAATCCGTGAGTTTGTGACCACGCGCGATGTGGACCTCATGCAGCGGCAGCTGGCGCAGCAGCAGGAGCTCATCGAGCGCAAGCGCCGCGAGCTGGAGCGCGTGTCGCGCAAGATCGACAACCGGCTTGCCCTGCTTCACGATGCCCTGAACACCGAGCTCGATACCATTTGCACAATCGATGCGCCCGAGCTTCGCTGCGCCGTATTGCGCGAACGCGTCAAGCCTACCGACGCCTATGCGCTGGAGTGGCAGATTCGTCAGCTGCAGAAGGGCCAGCACGAGACCTTTGTCTTTCTGGGCAACTTAGGCGTCGGGATTAGCGCCGTGCGCCTCGCCGCCGGCGACTTTGACGGCTACGACGAGGTCTTTATGCTGCTCGATGACACGGACGATTACCTGGGCGATGTCGAAGTACGTCCCGCCGCGCGGTGTCTGACGGTCAGCTTCCGCGGCACGCACGGTCAGGCGGCCCCGCGCTATGAGCGCTTACTCGATTACATGCACGAGCGCGACCTGTCCCCCGCTGGTCCCTCGCGCGAAATCGCCCTCATCGACGACATCATCAGCGACGACCCAGGGGCGTATGTGACGAGGATCGCGATACCGGTCCGCTAATCACTACCATTTATCGAGCAATTCCATCCATTTACCTTAATCCGAATTAGATTGTATTATGTAGCAAATAAAATGACAGCATATTGCCCCCCATAGGCAGGAGACATTATGCCCAGAGTTCAATCACGTCGCTCGTTTCTTCTCGGCCTAGCCTCGATCATCGGCTTATCCGCGTCACGCCCAACAAGAGTATTCGCTGCCGACTCAAACTCATCCGTCGCTTTTACATCAGACCTAGCACAAGACTACGCGCTTTCCCTGTTGCCCATCGTCGACGGATCCGCGAACTTAGAGATCGAGCAAATCGTTCCCGTATGCCAACAAATCGGCCTTATCTGTGGCTATGAAATCAGTGTCACAAGGGAAGGAAGCCCTTACGGTTATTTAATACTTGACGCATCATATCCTGGGCTTCTGAAGGAGATAACCCTCGGCGATACCATTCTTCCGATTTCAGCTTCTCTATCAAACGCCATTTCAACTTATTCCGGCCAACAGGCCACAAACCCAACCGTACTAATTTCGTACAACGATATTGAATATGGAACTTTGGTGCCAGGAACTAGAGACTGTGTAACCAACTATAACAATATACGGTCTGTCCCGATTGTCACCGAAAAGGGTATAGCACCTCAAAGCAATAACCCAACTTCATGGAATGCAGTCATTATCAATGAAGATGACCTGATGTTGCATTTCCAAATAGACGATTTAAACGGAATACCGTTCCGAGGAGTCTCGGAATCATTAGTTGAAGCCCGCACTAATAAGTATGCATGCGTCGTTTCTGCCTTGTACGCTGTATCAATGCATTACGGCCTCACCAGTTCAAACGCTAATCAATTTAATCCCGATTATTATAAAGAAATATGGAACGTCACTGGCACAACAACGTATAAGACCAATGATCAGGGCGTCGAGTACGGAAGCACGATCATCCCAGATGGAATTATTCCGTTTAAAAGTCTTGCCGCTCAAAAGGGTAGAGCACTTAATACTCAATTTTTCGGTTATCAGCCTCAATTCGCTCAGTACAGAGCAACTATCGATCAAGGGAATATCGGCTTGTATCATATGTGGATCAACAGCCGAAACAGTGAAGGATCCGTCGAGCTATCAGGTCATACAGTCACGGTAACTGGCTATTTTACTGGGCATAATGGAAGCTCTGGCATCGAACTGCAGTGGCTCGAAGTATTCGACGGATGGAACACTTATCCCCGAGCGATTAACTATGCAACGCCCAATATGGTCAAATTGAACGGAACAGTCTTTTGGTAGACCGGATGGCACCATCAAAATGCTATGGCACCACGGCCTTTGCCCTGGTTACGATATTGGTGATTTTCGCTATGTTTGCATCCGTTTCTTCATGCACAGATAGAGCCCGCTATAGCGGAGGAGATGATTACCTTGTCTTTGGAGCCGGCAGCGTTCATTCTATTGAGGGAACGGAACTCGTAATCCAAACAGACAACAGTCCCCGCTACACCGACGCTGGAAAGCAAACCCGGATTACATTCCCCTCATCTGGCCGAATCAAAGACAAGCTTTCCCAAATCAAAGTTGGGACAAGAGTTTCCTACTCACGCTTTGAGTCGGTAGACGCATCTGGATCATACGAGGGAAACGATATCGAAATTGAACAGGCAAACACTATAAGGAGATGTTGAGGAACTGAGCCTCTGCGCAGCTCCTCAACAAATCATTATGCCTCCGGGACCCTACCCGTCGCCAAAATCTGTTCAAGTGCCGCCTCATCCAACACGGGCACACCCAGCTGCTCGGCCTTGGTGAGCTTGGAGCCCGCCTTGGGGCCGGCAACCAGATAGCTCGTCTTCTTTGACACGCTGCCCGAGACCTTGGCACCGAGCACCTTGAGCGCCGCGCCCGCCTCGTCGCGCGTGCGGTTGACGAGTGTGCCGGTCAGCACAAACGTCAGACCCGCGAGTGGCTGTGCGTCGGCGAGCTCGCCCGCCACGCCGGCATCGGCTGCGGCTTGCGCGTGTGCGGCGCCCAGGTCGACCTCGAGCGAAAGGCCCGCTTGGCGCAGGCGCTCCAGCACGGCAAGGTTTTCGGGCACGGACAGGAACTGCTTGACGCTCGCCGCAATCTTGGGACCGATGCCCTCGCACTCGGCAATATCCTCTTCGCTCGCCAAGATAAGCTTGTCGATCGACAGGAATCGCTCGGCGATGACCTCGCCCACGCTCTTGCCCACGTGGCGGATGCCCAGGGCAAACAGCACGCGACCGAGCGGCTGGTTCTTGGACTTGTTGAGCTCGGCGATGATTTTCTCAGCCGTCTTGAGGCCCACCGGAATGGGGTCGCCCTTCTTGACGCCCTTTTTGCTGTTGGAGCTGGCGTACACGCGGCCCGTGTCCAGCCCGGCGATATCGTCGACCGTGAGCTGGTAGAAGTCCGCGACATCGTGGATCAGCCCGGCGGCGATCATCTTGTCGACAATCTCGTCGCCCAGGCCGTCGACGTCCATGCAGCCGCGGCTCACCCAGTGGAGCAGGCGCTCCTTGAGCTGCGCGGGGCAGTCGATGGACACGCAGCGGTAAGCGACCTCGCCATCCTCGTGGACCACGGGGCTACCGCACACGGGGCAGACCTCGGGCATGTGCCAGTCGACCGAATCGGCCGGGCGCTTGTCGAGCACCGGGCCCACGACCTCGGGGATTACGTCGCCTGCCTTGTGCACGATGATGGTATCGCCCTCGCGCACGTTTTTGCGATGGATCTCGTCGATGTTGTGCAGCGTGGCGCGAGCGATGGTGGAGCCGGCGACCGTCACCGGGTCGAACTCGGCGACCGGCGTGAGCACACCGGTGCGGCCCACCTGGATGCGAATTTCGCGCAGAACGGTCTGCTTTTCCTCGGGCGGGAACTTAAAGGCAATGGCCCAGCGCGGCGCGCGGGCGGTAAAGCCCAGGTCAAGCTGCTGCTGGAAGCTATCGACCTTTACGACCACGCCGTCGATGTCGTAGTCCAGGTCACCGCGGTGCTCAAGCGCCTGGGCACAGAACTCGTGGACCTCGGCGGGTGTGGCGCAGCGTGCCACGTTGGGGTTGACGCTAAAGCCGGCGCTGCGCAACCAATCGAGGAACTCGCGCTGGCTGTGGACGTGCAGCGGATCGGTATCGGCGATGGCATAGATAAAGGTAGCAAGATCGCGGCGCGCCGTGACCTTGGGGTCCTTTTGGCGCAGGCTGCCGGCGGCGGCGTTGCGCGGGTTGGCGAAGGGGTCGCGGCCCTCGGCATCGGCCTCGTCGTTCAGGCGCACAAAGCTGCCCTTGGGCATGTAGACCTCGCCGCGCACCTCGATGGTGCGCTCGCGGTCGGCGCCCATGTGGGCGAGCGCCGGCTCGGAAAGGTGCATGGGCACATCCTTGATGGTGCGCACGTTGAGCGACACGTCCTCGCCCGTGGTGCCATCGCCACGTGTGGCGGCGCGCACGAAGGTGCCGTTTTGGTAGGTAAGCGCCACGCCCAGGCCGTCAATCTTGAGCTCGCAGGTATAGGTGACGCTGCCGGCACCGAGTGCATCCTCGGCGCGCTGGAGCCACGCGTCGAGTTCGTCCAGGTCCATGGCATCGTCCATGGAATACATGCGCGCCATATGCGTGACCGGCGTAAACTGCTCGCTCACGTAGCCGCCCACGCGCTGGGTATAGCTGTCGGGCGTCACCAGGTCGGGGTAGGTCGACTCGATTTCCTGCAGCTCAACGAGCATTTTGTCAAAGGCGGCGTCCGTGATCTCGGGCGCGTCGAGCATGTAGTAGCGATAGGCGTGGTAATCGAGCTCGTGGCGCAGCTCGGCCGCGCGCGCTGCCGCCTGGGCACGGGCATCGGCCGGTGCGGCGGCATCCGCGCTCGCGGGCGTTTCGGTATCGATGTCCACGCCGTCACCAAACAGGCTCGATTGCTCCATAGCGGCACTCCTTCGCTCGATTTCAAACGGATACTAGAGTACCACCGGTCACCATGGGGCCGAATAACCCTTTCGAACCGCACTGAATCGGCAGCCGGCGGGCCGGGGTGGATCGCGCGATCAAACCATGACCTTGTCGTTTCTAAATGATCCGTTTTCCTCCGTCCCCAACGGATCAATAAGAAAAGAGGGGCTGTCCCGCGTTGATGGGACAGCCCCTCTGGCTTCGATATGTGCGATACGGCTCGTTAGTAACCCTGGCCGTAGCCCTGGCCCTGCTGGCCTAGCAGCTCCTCCAGGTACTGGCGCAGCTGCTCGTCGGTAATACCGCCGTTGCCGGTGTCGGTCGAACTGTCGTCCTGCTGTTGGTTCTGCAGCTCCTCATCGGAGCCCAGCTCGACGGTGACCTTCTTCTCTTCCTTGCCGCGCATGAGCGTGATCTCGACCTTCTCGCCCACCTCGTGGCTGCGCAGTGCGATGATCAGGCCATCGGCGCTCGTAATCTCGTCGTCGCCCAGCTTGGTGATGACGTCGCCCTCCTGAATGCCGGCCTTGGCGGCGGGGCCATCCTCAACGACGCTCGCCACATACGCGCCGCTATCGGTGCTCAGCTTGTTGGTGCGGGCGTTAAGCGCATTGACGCTCGAAAGCGTGGCGCCCATGTACGGATGCACCGGCGTCTTGCCGTCGATGATCTGGTCGGCAATGTTCTTGGCGTAGTTAACGGGAATGGCAAAGCCCACGCCCGAGCTGGAGCCCGAGTAGCTCTCGATGAGCGAGTTGATGCCCACGAGCTCACCGTTGTCGTTGACGAGCGCGCCACCGGAGTTGCCCGGGTTGATGGCGGCATCGGTCTGGATCATGTTGGCATAGATGGTGTTACCGTTGGTAGAGCTCATGGCCGTGGAGCGGTAGAGCGCCGAGACGATACCGGTGGAGACAGACTGCTCGTTGCCGAACGGCGAGCCGATCGCCATAACCCACTCGCCCACGTTGAGCTTGGAGGAATCACCAATCTCGATCGGCGTGAGCTTGGAGGCGTCGGCGTCCTTGAGCTTGATGACGGCCAGGTCGCTCGAGGCATCGTTGCCCACGAACTCGGCCTCGTAGGTGGTGCCGTCGTCCATGGTCACCACGTACTGGTCATAGCCATCGACCACATGGTTGTTGGTTAGGATGTGGCCCTCGGTATCGAGCACCACGCCCGAACCGACGCTGCCCGAGTTATCCGACTCGTCGGCAGACTGCGAAAGCGAGCCATTCTGGCCGCCGCTCGAAGTGGCGGTAATGGAAACGACGGAGGGCAGGGCCTTGGCAGAAACGGCCTCGGCAAGTGTGGTGTCCTCAGAGTCGATGGTAATCTTTTGCGTCGATGAACCCGAAGCACCCGCCGTCACGGCATTCTTGCCGCCGCCGATATCGAGCGTGCCACTCATGATGAGCGCAATGACCAGCAGGGCGCCGCAGGCACAGCCGGCAAGCGCCGTAATAAAGATCGGCAGCTTTTTGGTTTTGATCTTGACCACCGTGTGCTTGTTCACGACCTGCGCACCGCCCAGCGGCTTGCCGGTCTGCGTGTCGTAAGCCTGCACGTAGGGAATGTTGCTGCCGGCAGGCGTCAACTCCACCTGCACGCGCGGCTGCTGCTGGGTCTCGCCGGCGTTGCCCGCGTCCTGAGGACGCTGAGAATCGTTCTCGCTCATAGCTGCGATCCTTTCGTCAAATAACCAAAGGCCCGCCAAACACGTGGCGGGCCATCATTGTTCACGTTGAGTTGTACCCCAATATGCGGGCGAACGTGTATGAGAACGCAATCTTTTAGGAAGGCTTAAGTTCTGTTGCAGATTCGAGGGGAACCCGCACCTCCGTCAAAACCACCACGAAGGTGCCTGTCCCCTTTGTGGTGGAAATCTAGTCCTTAAACAGATAGCCCACGCCGCGGACGGTGGTGATGTGTGCCGCGATCTGCGGGCCCACCTTGGAGCGGATGCGTCGGATGTGCACGTCGACGGTGCGCGTGCCGCCGCAGTACTCAAAGCCCCACACGCGGTGCAGCAACACCTCGCGGCTGTAGGCGCGGTTGGGATGCGTCGCCAAAAAGCTCAGCAGCGAGTACTCCATCAGCGTCAGGTCGATGGGCTCGTTATCGAGCGTCACCTGGTAGGTGGCCAGGTTGATCTCGAGGTTATCGATGTTGAGCACATCGTCGGCGGTGACGGTCTCCTCCTCGCCCATCAGGCGCTGCGCACGAGCCTTGAGCTCGTTGGGCGTCGCCGTGGGGCATACAAAGTCGGCATGCGCGTGGTTCGGCAGACGCAGGGTGCCGAGCGCCTCGTCGTCGACAATCACCAACATGGGGACGCCGCCACGATCGTCAAGCCACTTGGCAATCTGATCGATGCGGTCGCTGCGGATGCCATCGGAATCGAGAATCAGCAGGTCAAAGTCGTGCGCCGCAGTCGGCGAATCGGGGGTTGCCAGGCTCACCTCGACACCCAGGGTGGTCGTCAAGCTGCGGGCAAACTCGTGGAAGCGCGTCGTGCGCGCCATGAACAGGGCACTCTTTTCGGACATATCGGCCTCCAAAGAAATGAGCTCAATCGTACTGGAACAAGCCAGCGCGATTAGGAGTTCGCCAGGTAGTGCTTGATCTCCCACTCGGTGATCGTAGACTCGAACTTATGCCACTCGTCGCGCTTCTTTTTGAGGAAGAAGCTGTGGATGTGCTCGCCGAGGGCATCCTTCATAAACTGCGAGTCCTCAAACACGTCGAGCGCCTCTTTGAGCGAACGCGGCAGCGGCGCGTAGCCGGCCTCAAGCATCTGACGGTCGGTGAGCTTGAGCGTCTCGGCCGTGGCCTCGGGCGGGAGCTCCAGCTTGCGCTCGATGCCGTCCAGACCAGCCGCCAGCGTGACGGCGTTGACCAGGTACGGGTTGGCCATGGGGTCGGGGCTGCGAAGCTCGATGCGCGTGGACAGCTGCTTGCCGGGCTTGTAGACCGGGATGCGGACCATGCTCGCGCGGTTGCGCAGGCCCCACGTGGCGTACTGCGGCACGGAGTCGCCGCCCGTGGTGATGCGCTTGTACGAGTTGACCGTGGGGTTGGTGATGGCGCTAATCTCGCGCGCGTGCGCCAGGATGCCGGCCATGTAGTGCTTGGCGACGTCGGAGAGATGGTACTTCTCGTCGTCCTCTCCCCAAAAGACGTTGTTGCCGTCGTGGTCGAACAGCGACTGGCACAGGAACATAGCGCTGCCATCCTCGCCCGCCAGCGGCTTGGGCATAAAGGAGGCGTGGCAACCGCTCTCGTAGGCCTGTTGCTTAATGATGAGCTTTGCCGTGGTGATGGCGTCGGACATGCTTAAGGCCTCGGCATGGCGCAGGCTCATGCCGTGCTGCGAGCGGCCGGCGGCGTGGAAGGTGTACTCCACGGGCACGGACATCTTCTCGAGCGTGAGGACCGTGTTGCGGCGCAGGTCGCGGGCGGCATCGCCTACCGAAAGGTCAAAGTAGCCCACGTTGTCGAGCGGCTCGGGGGTATGCTCGTCGGGGAAGTAGTAATACTCCAGCTCGGCGCCCACGTTGAGCAGATAGCCAGCTTTCTCGGCCTTGCGGAACATGCGGCGCAGGGCATCGCGCGGGTCGCCGGCAAACGGCTTGCGATCGGGGGTGCACACGTCGCAGAACACGCGGGCGACGCCGTTGTGGCTCGGGCGCCACGGCAAAATCTGGAAGGTCGAAGGATCGGGAAACGCCAGCATATCGGCTTCCTCGGGCGTGGCAAAGCCCTCGATGGCGGAGCCGTCAAAGCCAATACCCTCCTCAAAAGCGACCTCGAGGTCCTCGGGGCTAATGGCAAAGTTCTTGAGGCGGCCGAGAATGTCGACAAACCACAGACGCACAAAGCGGATGTCACGCTGCTCTACGGAGCGGAGTACGTAATCGATGTTCTGCTGGTTCATGTCGCTCCCCTTTCTTTCGGGCGGGTTTCGACTGGTCTATATCGCAGATACTATCGCAGAAAAATGTTTCCGCAGGGTTAAAGCGTATCAAGCGCTCAAAAAACGTGTGCGAACAGGCAGTTACGAACGAGCGGCTAGCGCGAGGTCGAAGCGCGGTGTTCGATGTGACCGGGAACCTCGATGCGTTTGGGCGCCAGCTTTGCGGCCTCGCCCACGGTGGTGGTAACGACGTCGATGCGCTCGGACAGGCGCTCGACCACGCGCTCGGCAATGGTGAGGGTATCCTGCGCGGCCGTGGTGACGCCGCCAAAGAGCACATGGTTCCAAGGGTAGTCGTCAAACGTCGCGATCTTGAGCCCCGCCGGCAGCGAGGGACCAAGCTGCGCCAGCGCCTCGGTCAGACGCAGGAAAACCAGGCCGTTGACGGCAATGAGGCCGAGCTTTTTGCCTGCATAGCCGCGGATGGTCTCGTCCAAGCGACCAACGCCCGTGGCACCGCCATCGGCCAAGGTGACAACCTCGCCGGCAAGGCCGCGTCGCGACAGCTCGTCGGTAAAGGCCTCGGCGCGCTCGCGACGCACGGGGCTGTCGTCGCTCGCCTCGGTGAGCAGGCACAGGCGCTCGCTGCCCGCAGCAGCCAAGGCGTCTACCAAGCCAGCGACCAGCTCACGGTTGTTAGATGTCACCAGATCGACACCGCCGTCGGCAACATCGCGGTCGAGCAGCACAACAGGCAGACGTCCCGCTGCCGCGGCGATCGCCTCGTCATTGCCTCCGCAGGTGTTGACGACCAGACCGTCCACGCCAGCATCGATAAGTCTGGCGAGCGACTCCGCTTCCTTAGCGGGGTCGTTGCCGCTAATGGCCGTCATAAGTGAGCAGCCACGCGCGGCGGCACTGGCGGAAAGTCCTTCGAGCATGGCGCTCGAGAACGGGTTGGCGATGTCGGCCAGGATCACACCGATGAGGTTGGTACGCGAGCTGCGCAGATTGCGCGCGGCGGCACGTGGGCGATAGCCGGTGCGCTCGATAACCGCCGCGATGCGAGCACGGGTTTCCTCGGTCATTTGCCCGGGGCGGTTGTTGAGATAGCGCGAGACCGTGGCCGGGCTCACACCCGCCTCGGCGGCAATGTCCTTGATTCTCATCTGCGCCATAGCGCACCCCGTTTCCCAATTGTCGGCGGTCTGAGCCATTTTAGGCATTTTTTTAAAAATCTCGGTTGCAAAACGCTGTAGGTGAGTATACTACAACTCGAAACGAAACCGATTTCGTAAACCGATTTCGGCAAGCGTTGGCACGCAGGTGCAAAGACGCACCCTACCGTCTTGGCACCTGCGTGCCAACGCCATATCAAAGGTGTACGCACGAGCAAGAAGGAGCTACGCGACCATGGGTAAAACGGTTCTTACCTTCGGCGAGATCATGATGAGGCTATCGCCCAAAGACCACCTGCGCATTGAGCAGGCGACCGAGTTTGATGTCCGCTACGGCGGCGCCGAGGCAAACACCGCGCTTTCCCTGGCCTACCAGGGCGACAAGGCCGCTTACGTCTCCGTTGTCCCAGCCAACCGTCTGGGCGAGTGCGCCCTGCGTTCGCTGAAGGCCTACGGCGTCGACACCACGCGCGTCGTGCGTCAGGGCGACCGTCTTGGCTCCTACGTCTTTGAGGTCGGTGCCTCGCAGCGCGGCAACGGCTGCGTCTACGACCGCAAGTACTCTGCCATCAACATGGCCAAGCGCGATATTTTTGACTGGGACGAGATCCTCAAGGGCATCGATGTCTTCTATTTCTCCGGCGTGACCCCCGCCGTCTCCGATGAGATGGCTACCGCCTGCAAGGATGCCCTCACCGCCTGCCGCGCCAAAAGCATCACGACCGTGTGCGACGTGAATTATCGCGGCAAGATGTGGTCGCCCGAGAAGTCGCAGGCAACCATGAAGGAACTCCTGCCGCTCGTCGACATCTGCATCGCCAATGACGAGGACGCGCCTGCCGGCCTTGGCATGACCTGCGTCTCTGGCTCCCTTGCCCACGGCATCGAGGAGCGCGACACCTACGTCGAGATGGCCCGCCAAATCTGCGCCGAGTACGGCTGCAAGAAGGTCGCTTCGGTCGTCCGCAACATCTCCTGCGTCGAGCGCTCCATCTGGATGGGCATGCTCTATGACGCCGAGAGCGGCGCGCACTGGTTCTCCCCCGCTCACGACGTGCGCGTGCTCGAGGGCGTTGCCGCCGGCGACGCTTTCAACGCCGGCCTCGTCCATGCTCTCATCAACGACTTTGACCCGCAGGACGCCGTCAACTACGCGATTGCGGCCTCGATCCTCAAGCTCACCATCAAGGGCGATTCCAACCTGGTGACTGCTGACGAGATTGCCGCTGTGGCATCAGCCGCCGACGGTGGCACCCGCGTCGCCCGTTAATTCGTTCCCCATTCCGCGGGCTGCAGTTTCCCATACCCATACCTCTGCAGCCCGCTCCCCGATTCCTCCGGCCAGGTAGAACCACTTAGTCCCATTCCGGTTTTGTCTGGCATTCCTTCACGACTGGCCTCGTAGCCGGTTCCGAAATTGCTTGTGACCCAAGCAGTGCCTCCGATAACCAATCCAAAATCGGCTCCTGACCAGCACATTTGGCAATCACGCGCCCATGCGCGCCACACATCGAAAGGAACATCATGTTCGATCAGTTCTACACCACGCTTAAGTCCCTGGGCATCGTGCCGGTCGTTGTGCTCGACAAGGTCGAGGACGCCGCCCCGCTCGCCCACGCCCTTATGGCAGCTGGCATGAAGTCCGCCGAGGTCACCTTCCGCACCGCCTGCGCCGCCGAGTGCATCGCCGCTATGGCCGAGGCCGAGCCCGAGATGTGCGTTGGCGCCGGCACCGTCCTGACCGTCGAGCAGGTTGAGCAGGCCCGCGCCGCCGGTGCCAAGTTCATCGTCTCCCCGGGTTACAACGAGGACGTCGTGAAGCACTGCATCGATATCGACCTGCCTGTCCTTCCCGGCACTGTAACCCCCTCCGAGGTCACCGCCGCCGAGAACTTGGGCCTCAAGGTCACCAAGTTCTTCCCCGCGTCCCAGTATGGCGGCCTGAACACCATCAAGGCCCTCGCCGCTCCGTTTGTCGGCCACCGCTTTATGCCTACCGGCGGCGTGAGCACCGCCAACGTCGAGGAGTACCTGAGCTCCTCCGCCATCATCGCCTGCGGTGGCACCTGGATGGTCAAGCCGGCCCTGTTTGCCGACGGCGACTTCTCCAAGGTCGAGCAGATCGCCCGCGAGGCCATGGACGTCGTCAAGAAAGTCCGCGGCTAGGTTTAGCTCTCTATCGTGAGAGGGGGCGTGCCCTAGACCTCGCCCCCTTTCTTTTAAAGCGGCTCGGAAGCGCGCCGTTTCCGTCACGAACAAGAACCAAAACCGTCTTGTATGCTGATAGAACGTGACGGAAGCGACACGCCCCCGAGCCGCTTTGTATAATCGGCTGGCAGTCGCGCTCAACTGAGCCACTTCGGTAAAAGCCGAGCCATCAAAACAGCTGCGGCGCCGTCTGGAGGAATGGACCCTCGCTTCCGGTCTTTTCCTCCAAGCGGCGCCGCAGCTTTTTTGTGCCCCAATAGTGCCCCAGCAGTTGCGGTGAAATATGGACTGCTTACACCATCAGAGCCGCAAAACAATCCCTATTTCACCGCAACTAATGAAGGGGACGAGTTAGATGGCCGAGTCTTTGGACAGCTCAAAATAGTCGGGATGCAAGGCGATAACCGGACCTTGCTCTTCGGGCATCAGGTGCAGGTGTGTCTCTGCCAGATAGCTCGCCGCGTCGGTATCGCCCCTCTTAATGGCCTCGAGAATCCGGCGATGCTGCCGACGAATCGGCTCCCAATCCAAATCCTGCGACACCATACGCAACCAGTTGTATCGCTCAAAATGCGTGTTGATGCTCTTCATCCAATCCCACAACATGTGATGACCGGCAATCTCAAAACACGTCTCATGGAACAGGTTGTCCAGGTCAAAGAAACGACGCGTTTCGCTATGGTCGAGCGACTCGGACTCGGCAAGAATCTGCTCGAGCCGATGCTTTTGCTCGGGCGTGGCGGCAGAGCAGCATTTAATGAGCACGCTTCTCTCGAGTTTTTCGCGCAAGAAACAGGCATTCTCGGCGCGCTCCATGCTGATTTTTGATACATAGGTGCCGCTTTTGGGACGCGTTTCCACCAGCTCCTGCTCACGCAGGCGCACAAAGGATTCGCGAATGGGCGTGCGCCCGATTCCCGTCTCCTTTTCCAGACCAATCGCCGAAAGGCGCGTGCCGGGCTTGAGCTCGGCATAGATGATCTTGGACCGCAATGCGTTGTATGCCTGGTCTTGCAGACTCTGATAATGCTGGTGTTGTTCCATAAAGCCCTCGGATGAAGCCCACGGTTTGTCGAATTTCACCACGTAATACTATCGCATCGACACGCCCCAGCTCCCAATCAGTCTTTTTGGGACGGGGCTCTTTTAGCTACCCTGGCCCGCAGATCGGCCCCCTTGCCACAAAAGTGGCCCATCTACTACGTTAACACGGATAGCCTCGGCCATACCGAAAACCGTGAAAACAAAACCTCAGGTAGACAGCTTGTCGATTTTCGAAAAAGCCGGCTATGGTTGACCCCCGCGGCTTAAGCGTAGTAGATGGGCCCTTTTCGTGGCACAGGTGCTATTCCGATCCCAAATTGGCATCCTATTCCACGCAACTTATATGTTCAGCCAGCATGATTTCCGACAACCTAGGCAAAACACCTAAGCAGGTAGGCTCCATCCGTAGTCGCCTGCTGAGAGAATCGATTATCGAGGCGCCCTCGTACGGCAAGGTGTCGTTCGCCATCCCCTACATGCGTGAGCATCTCAACGATGACAAAGCCGAACTGAAGACTGAATTGAAGGGACGGTCGGCGCCCTGCAAGACGAAAACCGTTTGCGTACGTTTTAGAACCAGACGCAAATGCTTTTCGTTTAATTTGCGTCTGAATTTGAAACGTAAATATCGCTTTCGTACGGTTAATGCCAGACGTAAACGGTTTTCGTCCGGCAATACGTCCGCAATCCAAACGAAAAAGGCCCCGGGCTCGTATGAGCCCGGGGCTTTTTGTGCCACGCATCTATGAGAGGAGATATTTGATGCGCATGGGCGCTACTCCATGTAGCCGCCCTGAATGGCGGAAACCGCATGCTCGGTAAAGAACTTGAGCGTGCCGGAGGTATAGCGATTAGCCTTGGGCTTCCAAGTGGCTCGACGCTCGGCCAGGACGGCGTCGACCTCGGCCGGCTCCATCTCCTTGCCGGCGATGCCCACGATGGACAGCGAGCGCTCGGGAATATTGATCTGGATCAGGTCGCCTTCCTCGATCAGGGCAATCGGGCCGCCCACGGCGGCCTCGGGCGAAATGTGACCGATAGCCGGGCCCTTGGAGGCGCCGGAGAAGCGGCCATCGGTGATCAGGGCAATGCTCGCGCCCAGCTCGGGGTCGCTGGCGATAGCCTCGGTGGTGTAGAACATCTCGGGCATGCCGGAGCCCTTGGGGCCCTCGTAGCGAATGATGACGGCGTCGCCGGGCTTGACCTCGTGCGTCAGGACGGCGTGGATAGCGTCCTCCTCGCAATCGAACGGACGCGCCTTAAGCGTGGCCTGGAACATCTCGCGCGGAACAACCGTGTGCTTGACGACGGCGCCCTCGGGGGCAAGGTTGCCGTGGAGGATGGCGATGGAGCCGTCGGTACCAAAAGCCTGGTCAAATGGGCGAATGATGTCCTCGCGCTTGAGGTTCCACTTCTCCAGGTAGCGGCCGCACTTCTCGTAGTAGCCGTTGTTCTTAAGGTCCTCGAGGTTTTCGCCGAGGGTCTTGCCGGTGACGGTCATGACATCGAGGTGGAGCATCGACTTGATCTCCTCCATGATGCGCGGCACGCCACCTGCATAGTAGAAGAACTGCGCCGGCCACTCGCCTGCGGGACGGACATTGAGCAGGTAGTGGGCACCACGGTGCAGGCGATCGAAGTCGTCGGCGGACATCTCAATGCCAAACTCGCGGGCAATCGCAGGGATATGCAGCAGCGAGTTGGTAGAGCCCGAAATGGCGCCGTGGACCATAATGAGGTTCTCGAAGGACTCCTTGGTCACGATGTCGCGCGGGCACAGGTTGTGCTCGGAGAGCCACACGGACTGGCGGCCGGCCTCGCGGGCAAACTCACGCAGATCAGAGCTGGTTGCGGGCAGCAGGGCCGTGCCGGGGAGCATAAGGCCCAGGGCCTCGGCGGTAACCTGCATGGTCGACGCGGTGCCCATAAAGGAGCAGGCGCCGCAGCTGGGGCATGCGTTGTGCTTGGCAAATTCAAGCTCCTCGCGGGAGATCTCGCCGCGCTCGTAGCGGGCAGAAATCGCCCCGAGCTGCTCCAGGGTCAACAGATCGGGGCCGGCATCCATGATACCGCCGGTAACGACGATGGAGGGGATGTTGATGCGGCCCATGGCCATGAGGTTCGCAGGCAGGCCCTTATCGCAGCTGGCGACAAAGACGCCGGCGTCGAACGGGGTGGCCTTGGCATGAATCTCGATCATGTTGGCGATCATGTCGCGGCTGGGCAGCGAGTAGTTAATGCCGTCGTGGCCCTGGGCCTCGCCGTCGCAGATATCGGTGCAGAAGTAACGGGCACCGTGACCGCCAGCCTCGGCAACGCCGGCACGGACCTCCTCGACCAACTCAAACAGGCCGGCAGAACCCGGGTGCGAGTCGCCGAACGTCGACTCGATAATGACCTGCGGCTTGTCCAGATCCTCGATGGACCAGCCAGAGCCCAGACGCAGCGGGTCCATCTCGGGGCTGATGGTGCGGAACTTGCCGGAACGCGGCTGCAGCTTGGCAACCAGGTCGGCTGCCTCCTGCTGAATCTGTGCCTTGGTCTTCTCGTCCATGATGCTCTCCTCTTTTGATTTGAACGGTTGTACCAATCGTTGGTTAATGAATCAGGTGTAAATGGGTACCGAGCGATGCACTCGGCAAAAGATGCTTGGCTACGCGAACTAGGCGAAGAACGGAATCACCAGGGCGCAGGCAAGACCCGAAAGGCCGATGAGCGTCTCCATAACGGTCCAGGACTTGAGGGTGGTCTTCTCGTCAATCTCCAGGAACGAGGAGCACATCCAAAAACCGGCATCGTTGACGTGCGAGAGGGCCGTGGCACCGCCGCAGATGGCAAGACAGATAGCGGCACGCATGAGCACTGAGGCTCCGGCAACCGCGGGCATGGCGGCCATAATGCCCGATGCCATGGTCATAGCGACGATGGAGCTGCCGACAGAGGCACGCACCATACGGCAATCAAAAAGGCAACGACCACCAAAGGCAGCGGTGAGGCCTCGAGCATAGGGCCGATAACCTGGCCCAAGCCGCAGTCCTGCAGCATCCAGCGGATCACGCCGCCGCAGGCAATGACCAGCAAGATCATGCCGACGGGCTTAAGAGAGCGGTCGAGCAGAGCCTTGAGCTCGGCGCCGGAGTAGCCTCGGCGCGCGCCCAGCAGATACATCGCGACGAGCGTGGCGAGCGTCAAAGCGACGAACGGCTTGCCCAGGAAGGCGAGAATCGAGGCGAGCTCAGCGGGCATGGGGATATAAGAGGACAACGTGCCCAGCAAAATCAGACAAAGCGGCGTGAGCACGATGGCAAGCACCATGCCAAAGGAGGGAAGCTCCTTTTCGTCGCTCGCACCCTCGGCAGAGGTAAAGTGCTCCGGAACATCGGTAAAAATGCGACCGCCCACGTTGCGGCCCCAGATGACGCCGGCAATCGCCATGGCGATGAAGGCGGTGGGGATACCGACGAGGATCATGGTGCCCAGGTCGACACTGAGCGTGCCGGCGACCAGAACCGACCCGGCAGATGGCGGCACAAACGCATAGCCAGCGGCAAGTCCCGCGAGCAGCGCGATGCCGTAGTAGAGGGTCGACTTCTTGGTCTGCGACGCCACACTAAAGGCAAGCGGGATCAAAACGACCACGCCGGCCTCAAAGAACACCGTGGTGCCGATGACCAAACCGGTGATGCCCAGCGCCCAGCTGGAGTGGCCCTGGCCAAAGGTGTCAATGAAGGTCTGGGCGATCTTCTTGGCGCCGCCGCTCTCCTCCAAAATCTGGCCGAACATCGAACCTAAGCCAATGAGCAGGGCGATGTTTTGCAGCGTGGTGCCCACGCCCTTGGTGACGGTGTCTGCCACCATATCGAGCGGCATGCCGGCTCCGATACCGATCACGAGCGCCGAGACCATCATCGACAGCACGGGGTGCAGCTTGAACTTGATGATGAGCGCAAGCAGCAGCGCGATGCCCACGATGGCGGCGATGACCAGCCTGGTGGGATCAGCCATAAACGTTGGGTCTGACATCTTTCCTCCAATTCATCAGACCTTTTGAATTCGTCTGATGACTATAGCGTGTTTTAGAAAGGTCTGATGTTTCATTTTGGAATTTGTTCGAAATACATCTGATGTATTTGGTAAACGGTCGTATTTACGCTGCGAACGGTATATCTAAGCCGCCCGACTCAAATCCAGCGGCCAATATCGCATCCATGGTGCGCTAAAATAGCTCAGATGAATTTTATAATGAAAGGTATAGCTATGGCCCGCGCCGAATCGGGACTCCCCGAGCAAATATCGGAGAAAATCATTCAATTGATTCTGGATGAACACCTTGAGCAAGGCGATCGCCTGCCCAAGGAAACCGTGCTGGTCGAGCGCTTGGGCGCCGGCAGGAGCACCGTGCGCGAGGCCATGAAGTTGCTGCAGTCGCGCAATATCGTGCGCATTCAGCAAGGTTCGGGCACCTATGTGGCGTCAAACCCCGGCGTTGCCGACGACCCGCTGGGCTTTACCTTTATCGACGACAAGCAGCGTCTGGCGCGCGACCTACTCGAGGTGCGCTTTATGATCGAGCCGCAGATGGCACGCATGGCGGCCGAGCACGCAACCAACGACCAGGTCGTCTGTATCAAAGAGCTCTGCGACGAATCCGAGCGCCTGGCCGAGGCCGGTGAGGATTACTCCGCCGCCGACACCGCGTTCCACAATGCCATTGCCGAGAGCTCCGGAAACCTCGTCGTTCCCCGCCTGATGGGCGTGCTCAAGGCATCCGTCCCCCTCTTTATCGACGTGACCGGCAAAAAGCTCGTCGAGGAAACTATCCGCACGCACCGCGATGTGGCCGACGCCATCGCCTCGCGCAATCCCACCGCCGCGCACGACGCGATGTATCTGCACCTGGTGTATAACCGCAACATGATCGCAGAGGGCACGCAGGAACAGAGCGAATAAACGTCCGCGCGGCAATGGGAGATCACCGTTTACCTTTTAAAAGTGAACGTTCACCTGATTTTAGGAGAATCTGACTTTTAATTCCCCCTCTTCTCCTATACTGACCTTGTATGAAAAGCAAGACTTATATAGATGAACGTTTCTTTTGAAAGGATCGCTATGTCTGATCTTATGGACAGCTTCCGCCTGGATGGCAAGGTCGCGCTCGTAACCGGCGCCACCTATGGCATCGGCATGGCCATCGCCGAGGCGCTCGGAGAGGCCGGCGCCAAGATTGCGTTTAACGCCCGCCACGCCGACAAAGTCGCCGAAGCCGAGAAGCACTACCGCGAGCTGGGCTTTGACGCTCACGGCTATGTCGCCGATGTCACCGACGAGGCCGTCGTCGCCGAGCTCATCGCCAAGATTGAGGCCGACTTTGGCACCACGCCCGATATCCTGGTCAACAACGCTGGCGTCATCCAGCGTACCCCGATGCTCGACATAAGCGCCGAGGACTTCCGCCGCGTCGTCGATATTGACCTCAACGCACCGTTTATCGTGTCCAAGGCCTGCCTGCCCGGCATGATCGCCAAGGGCCACGGCAAGATCATCAACATCTGTTCGATGATGAGCGAGCTGGGCCGCGAGACCATCGCCGGCTATGCCGCGGCCAAGGGCGGCCTGAAGATGCTCACCAAGAACATCTGCTCGGAGTTTGGCGAGGCCAACATCCAGTGCAACGGCATTGGACCCGGCTACATCGCCACGCCGCAAACCGCACCCCTGCGCGAGACGCAGCCCGACGGCAGCCGCCACCCGTTTGACCAGTTCATCATTGCCAAGACGCCGGCCGCCCGTTGGGGCACGCCCGAGGATCTGAAGGGCCCCGCCGTGTTCTTGGCTTCCGATGCGTCGAACTTCGTCAACGGCCACATCCTCTACGTCGACGGCGGAATCTTGGCCTACATCGGCAAGCAGCCCCAGTAGGCGCTGCGCGGGCTTGAGACGGGGCATCTTGCCTTTCAATCGTCGGTCGCGTACCCAAGTACGCTTCCCTCCTCTTTCAAGGCAACCTGCTCCGTCTCAAGCCCGCTCGCTCACCGCGCTCCCACATTTAGGTTCATTTAGTAGTTGCGGTGAAATAGGGATTGATTTTGGCTTCTACCAGGCAAGACGGTCCGTATTTCACCGCAAGTTAGAAATAGGAAAGGTATTTCGCAATGAAGATCGCTCTCATCAACGAGAACTCTCAGAACTCCAAGAACCCCATGATCGAGGCTGCCCTTAAGAAGGTTGTCGAGCCCATGGGCCACACCGTCTTTAACTACGGTATGTATGCCGACGCCGACTCCAAGCCGCTCACCTACGTTCAGAACGGCATCCTGGCCGCCGTGCTCCTCAACTCCGGCGCTGCCGACTATGTCGTGACCGGCTGTGGCACCGGCGAGGGCGCCATGCTCGCCTGCAACTCCTTCCCCGGTGTTCTGTGCGGCCATGTCGCCGACCCGCTGGATGCCTACACCTTCGCCCAGGTCAACGACGGTAACGCCGTCGCCATGCCCTTCGCCCTCAAGAACGGCTGGGGCCAGGAGCTCAACCTCGAGTACACCTTCGAGAAGCTCTTCGGCTTCGGCTCGGGTAACGGCTATCCGGCCGAGCGCGTTGAGCCCGAGCAGCGCAACAAGAAGATCCTCGACGGCGTCCGCGCTGTGACCATGCGTCCGCTCGTCGACGTCCTGGGCGAGATCGACCAGGATGTGGTCAAGGGAGCCCTGGCTGGCGAGCACTTCCAGGAGTACTTCTTCGCCAACGCCACCGACGAGGCCATCATCGCCAAGGTCAAGGAGCTCCTGGGTCTCTAATCACACGACCCATCGCATCTAACGCAAGCGGCGGCCGCCCCAACAAGGGACGGCCGCCGTTTTTGCTATCAAATGGTGCAATGGGGTCAGGTTTACATACACCAAGTTGGTGCAAAGTAACCTGACCCCCATGCACCAAAGGGTTGACTAGAGGGCGCAGGCCACTTTGTAGCCGTCGCCGATGGCGTCGCGGATGTTGCCGCACTTGTTGGCATCGCCCAACACGTGGGTGGTAACGCCGGCTGCAGCAAGGTCGTCGGCCAACTTGGTATTGGGACGATAGCCCATGGCAAGTACCAGCGTATCGGCATCGGCGATGGTGTGGACCTCGCCGTCCTTCTCGTAGCTGATAGTGTCCTCGGTAATCTCGGTCACCTTGGCCTCGGTCAGCACGTGGACGCCCTTGGAGAGCATGCGCGTGATGAGCACCGCGCGACCGGCACCGCCCTCGTTGGCGGCGAGCGTCTTGGTCATCTCGATGACGGTGACATCGCGGTTGGCCGGCGACAGGTCGTTGACCAACGGGGCCAGGTAATCGGCCGTCTCGCAGCCAACGGTGCCGCCGCCCACGATGACGATCTTCTTACCCGGGAAAGCCTTGCCACCCAGCAGGTCGTCGGCCGTCATAACCTGCTTAAAGCCCTGCATGAAGGCCGGAGCGATGGGCTCGGCGCCATAGGCCAGGACGACCTCGTAGCCGGCGTAGTCGCGCTGAATGTCCTCGGCAGTAAGCTCGGTGCCAAATACGCACTTCACGCCCGCCTCAGCAAGACGGCGATACTGATACTTGATCACACGGGTGAGTTCCTGCTTTGCCGGCGGAACGGCTGCGATACGCATCTCGCCGCCCGGTTCGTCCTGCTTGTCCACGAGCACCACGTTGTGGCCGCGCTTGGCGGCAATGTAGGCTGCCTCCATGCCCGCAGGACCAGCGCCCACAACGAGCACGTTCTTGGCCTCGGCGGCAGGCTCGTAGCCAGCCTCGTCGCGCTCCACGTCCGGATTAACGGTGCAGGAGATGCGTTTGCCAAACATAATGCCGTTCAGGCAGCGCAGGCAGCCAATGCAGGAGCGAATATCGTCGGCGTTGCCGGCAGCGGCCTTGTTGCAGAACTCGGCATCACACAGATTGGCGCGGCCCATCATGCAGATATCGGCAGCGCCGTCCTCGATCAGCTCCTCGGCGATCCAGGCCTCGTTGATACGGCCGACCGTGGCGACGGGAATGTTCACGTGCTTCTTAATCTCGCGCGAGCAGGCGGCATGCGAGGCCTGCTGAGTACCGGCGGCGGGAATTGCGGAACCGCGCTTGATGGTGGTACCGCCCGACACGTGAATCATGTCGACGCCGGCCTTCTCCAAGCGACGCGAGACATAGATCATGTCGTTGAGGGTCAGGCCGCCATCGGTGTACTCATCGCCCGAGATGCGGACGTCGATGATAAAGTCCTTGCCGCAGCGCTCGCGAATCTCGGCGATGACCTCGAGCAAAAAGCGCATGCGGGCGTCGAGCGAGCCGCCGTACTCATCGGTACGCTTGTTATAGAGCGGGGTCAAGAAACCGCCGAGCATGCCGTGGGCGTGCGCCGCATGGACCTCGACGCCATCGACACCGGCCTTCTGCATACGCACGGCAGCGTCGCCAAACTGATGCGTGAGCTCGTGAATCTCATCGACCGTAATGGGGCGCGGCGCCTCGCGGGCATAGGACGGGCCCACAAAGGACGGAGCGATCAGGCGCGGCGTACCCGGAATGTTAAAGGCCATGTAGGCGGGGTGGAAGAGCTGCGGCATGATCTTGCAGCCATACTCGTGGACGGCTGCGGCGAGCTTTTCCCAGCCGGGGATAAACGTGTCGTCGTAGCAGCACATGTCACCCGGCAGATAGGTATAGGTGGGCTCGACCGTCACGACCTCGGTGATGATCAGGCCCACGCCGCCCTTGGCGCGGGCACGATAATGATCGACCAAGTCGTCGGTCACATAGCCATGATCGGCCAGGTTGGTGGACACTGGCGGCATAAAGACGCGGTTCTTGACCTCGGTTGTACCGACCTTGATCGGGCTAAAGAGCATCGGATAGGCAGAAGACTCCATACAGGATTCCTTTCGTTTGAGCCGCTCGGCGGCAGTTGCTGACGTACCTATCGTACCAGCAACCGTGCAGCACCCGACCGCACGCGCTCCCCCAGTCTCTGCTCAACCCCCAAAAAGTTGCGGTGGAATACGGAGTAGATAAGGCTTTTGACAGCCAAAACAGTCCGTATTTCACCGCAACTGATGGGTGGGATGGGTTAGAGACCCAGGTAGCTGGTGATGCCTTCGACGGCAAGCTTGGCGCCGGCTACGGCGTGAACCACGGTGAGCGGGCCGTTGACCACGTCGCCGGCGGCAAAGACACCGGGCACGGTGGTCATGCCGTTCTCATCGACCGAAAGAAGGCCGCGATGGTCGGTCTCCAGACCGCCCGTCGTAAGCACCAGTTTGTCCTTGGGCACCTGTGAGGCCGCGATGACCACCGTATCGGCGGCAGCATGGTCGAGCTCATCCTCGTAGCCCACCACGTTATCGTCCTCATCGAAGATAGCCGTCTCGAAGACCGGACCGTTATCGTCGATGGCGCAGATGGCTTTGCCGCACACGATTTCGGCGCCATCGAGCTCGGTCAGCTCGACCTCATCGTCGATAGCCGAGATATGGCGCGAGCGGGCATACACGGTAACCTTGCGCGCGCCCGAGCGCAGCGCCGTGCGGGCAACATCCATGGCTACGTTGCCGGCGCCGATAACCGCCACGTTCTGCCCAATCGCCACACTCGTGGGATCGACCAGATAATCGATGCCAAACAACACGTTGCCGCGCGACTCGCCGGGAATACCCAGCTTGCGGGCGCGCCAAGTACCGGTACCGACAAAGACCGCATCGTAGCCGTCGCGCAGCAGGTCGTCGATATGCAGCGCGCCACCGATGGTGGTCGAGGGACGGACGCGCACGCCAAGCGAGCACATCACGTAACGGTACTTTTGCACGAGAGCGCGGGGCAGGCGAAACTCGGGGATGCCGTACTCCAGCACGCCGCCGATCTCGGGGCGCTGTTCAAACACCGTGACGGCACAGCCCAGCTGGGCCATCTTAATGGCCACGGTAATGCCGGCAGGACCGGAACCGACCACGGCAACCTGCTTGCCGCACGACGGCGCGGGCTTCCACTCATTGCGGTCCAAATATGCAGTCGAGATATAGTTCTCGATACTCGAAAAATGCACCGGTGTGCCCTTGCGGCCCTGGATGCAAGCACCCTCGCACTGGCCCGAATGGTTGCACACCATGGAGCAGACCGCGCTCATGGGATTGTTTTGGAACAGCAGCTCGCCCGCCTCTTCTAGACGACGCTGTTTGAACAGGTCGATGACCTGCGGAATAGGCGTCTGAACCGGGCAGCCCTTAATCTGGCAGAACGCCCTTTTACAACCTAGGCAACGATTCGCCTCTTCGACAATGTGGATAGCCACGCAGCTCCCCTTTTTGATTCAATCCAATGGGGCGACGATAAAGATCCTTCACCGCTGCCCCAGTCAGGCAAACTTAATCGACCGCCACGGCAAAAGCCAATGCTATAACTCGCGATGCGAAGCCCCGCAGCGAGCGGACATGTGCTCGAGTGTCGCCAGGCAGTCAGCCGCCGTCGCCGGCACACTGTTCTCGACCACGCAGGGAATCCCAGGGCAGGCGGCAGCCGCCCAGGCCACCACGGGCTCAAAGTCGTATCGCCCCGTCTCCCCCACGCCATGACACACCAGGCGCGAACCCGTACCGTCGCACCAACCTGCTTTGTCCTCGTTATCAACGACCTCAAAATCCTTGGCGTGCAGCACGCGGATCTTACTGCCGCATAAGTAGAGCACGCGTGCTGTGATTTCCTGCGCTTCGTCAACGACGCTGGGGTGCAGCAGCGATACCGGGTCATAGATCACGCCGAGCGACGGGCTCGAGACGCGCTCCAGCACCTCGCGGCAGCGATCCGGCGTGTTGACCGTCTCGTTCCAGCCAGGCTCGATCAGTATTTGCCCGCCCACGGCCTCGGCGCGCTCGCAGACGCGTGCGAGTCCGTCCATAAAAGCCTCAAGCGCCTCATCGGTCATGCGGTCGTCAGCAACGCGGTTCTGCGCATTGGGGCGACCGGTCTCGGTACCCACCGGGCAGCCGCCGAGCATCTGGGCAAAGTTCAGGCATGCCTCGTACTCGGCAATGTTATCCATGAGCTGTTGGCGATCGGGCGTCGCCAAATTCTTATAGCAGCCGAGCACGGCGACCGAAACGCCCGACTCATCGAGCACGGCACGCAAATGGTCGGCAAGCTCGCGGGTCAGGCCGCCTCGATCGATCCCCATCGATGCGTAGAGCACCTTGCTCGGCAGCTGAATGCACGAAAAGCCCAGCTCTCCCGCCATGCGAATGCGTTCCTCGACGGTCCCCTGCGGAAGGTCGTGCAAACGTACACCCGGAGTAACAGCCCCCACGTTATTCACATCCCTTATGAGCGTTGATGCCCGGGGTGTATCCGCCAAACGGGTCCTCGATGGAGCACACGCCCGAGGGGGCGAGCGGATCGCGCTTACCGGCCAGCTTGTCGTGATGCATGGTCTCGATATAGGCAAGCACCAGCGGCGCCACACCCTTTGCATCATTTTTGACCACGGGCTCGCTCATGTAGTAATCAAACGTGCCCTCGCGGTGCGCGGTGTTGCCCAGGCCCGCAACCAGGCAGATGTTGTCGAGCGCCAGCTGCCCGTCATACTCGGACAGGCAGGTCTCGCAGATGCCGTCGAAGGCGCGACGGCCGTACTGGTAGTAACGCTCGCCCAGCACGCCCAGACGCACACCCTTCATGATGGCATTGGCAAAGATGGCGCTGCCCGACTCCTCCAGGTAGTTGGGGGCGATATTGGGCAGGTTGATGACCTGGTGCCACATGCCGGTCTTCTCGTCCTGATACGGCAGCATGGCGTCGATCAAATCGTGGAACATCTTGCGGATCTCGTCCTTCTCGGCTGACATCGAAGGCGGCATAAGCTCCCAGGTGTCGATGAGCGCCATGGCAAACCAGCCCTCGGCGCGCAGCCAGAAGTTAGCCGAAAGGCCGGTGACCGGGTCGCACCAGAACTGCTTGCGGCTCGCGTCGTAAGCGTGATAGTACAGACCATTGAGGGGGTTGCGCATCAGGTCGTGCACGACCTGGAACATATGGAAGCTATCTGAGCAGGCACGACGGTTGTGGAAACTCAGCTCGTACTGCATGTAGAACGGCTGTGCCATATACATGCCGTCGAGCCAGATCTGGTTGGGGTAGACGGCCTTGTGCCAAAACACGCCCTCTTTGGTGCGCGGCTGGGTTTCGAGCTGACGATAGATGGTATCCATGGCCGCACGATACTTGGGCTTGCCCACCAGGTCATAGAGCTTGTAGAGGGTCTTGCCCGCATTAACGTTATCGAGGTTGTACTCCTCGGGGTTGTAATGTTTGATGGTACCGTCGTCCTGGACAAAGAAATCGATGTAGTCGTCGGCGAACGTCAGGTAGCGCTGCTCACCCGTGATCTCGTACAGCTCGATGAGCGCCTTGATCATGCAGCCGTCGATATAGTTCCAGGTGTTCTCCTTACCGGCACGGAGCTTTTCGATGTTCCAGGCCGGCGCCTGCGGCGTAGAGGTTTCGATCAACTGCTCGATATAACGGTCCAGGATTTGATTGCAACCCATTGCTGTCCCCTCTGACGTTAATGATAGGTGAACGTTAACCCTAGTGTAACGCGAACGGGGAATATAGGGTGAACGTTAACCCTATATTCCCCGCGAACGGCAGACTTTTAACGGCAAACGGCGGCTAAGCCCGCGGCGATGCGATGCGCCAGGCGCTCATAGCCAGCCGGGCTGTAATGCAGGCCGTCCGGCATATAGAGTTCGCGGTGCTCCGGCAAAAACGGGCTGATGCCGCTTTGCGCATACAGGTCAATCACCGGAACGGAGTAGCGGTCGCAGACTTCGAGCATCGCCCGCACGTAGGCGACCTGTGTCAACCCCAGGTGATTGAGCTCATCGCTTGCCGGGATATCCTTCTCGTGCTTACCGCTCGTCTTGCACGGCGTCATAATCACGAGCTTTGCCCGAGGCGAGCGTGCCGTGATGGTGCGGATCAGGTAATCGAGTGCACCATAGAACTCGTGCACATCGGTACTGCCCAACTCGCCAAGCGGCACGTTGCGGCTAAAGTCGTTGACGCCGCCAAAGACGATGTAGATATCGGCCGCATCGTCGATGCCGTCCAGGCGCTCGACAAACGAATCGCTGCGGTCGGCCTTGACGGCGATACGCGAACCCTTGATGCCAAAGTTCTCGACGACTGCACCTCCCAGCAACGCGCCCAGATGCGAAGTCCAAGAGATGTCGTTGCCGCCTGCGCCGCATCCGTTATCCCCCCATGTGGTCGAATCGCCAAAGCAGCAAATGGTCGATTCACTCAAGTTCTTCGTTTCCATAATCTTCTCCTCATCCGCCCATTGGCGGCCATACAGGTACGTACCGTTTATTTGCAGCATGCCGAGGGGCTATGCACGGTCGCATTTCGCAACGTGCGAATCGAGCCATTCGATATCCTCGGCAAGATGTGCCACGCCCAGATGGTGTTCACCCGGACACACCTCGTGCCGCAGGCCATCTCTGCGGCCCAGCAACTTGTAGGCATCGCGCACGATCTTGAGCTGTTCATCGACATTTTTCAGTCCGCGCGAACCGTTCAGATGATCTTCTTCGCAGCTCTGCACTAACAACGGGCGCGGCGCAATAAGCGAGGCAATATCGCCCATGTCGAGCAAGCGCCAAAGTCCGGGTGTGTAGTTGCAGCTGCAATTGCCATTGAGATGCAGCAGCGAATCGTCGACACCGTACAGATAGCCCGAGACAAACGCCTTGCGCACACGCGGGTCGAGTGCGGCCAGATACAGTGTCATGTATCCGCCGCCCGAAAAGCCAAAACAGCCCAGGTCGTCCATGGCAATGTCGCCGCGCGCCTCTAGGTAATCGATCAGACGCATGTTATCCCAGGCGTTGAGGCCCGCAACGGTAAGTCCCAGCGGCTCGGCCATGCGCGCCTGGTTTAGGCACGTGCCGCGCAGAAAGCTGTTCTCGTCATCGCCCTGACCCTTCCAGTCACGACGGTATCCCCAACCGCGTGCGTCGGGGCAGACGGCCACGTAACCCATACGCGCCAAACGTAGACCGTAGTCGTAATTGAACTTACGCACAGCATCATCGACCGCCGGCACGCCCGTCACGCCCGCAACACTTGCGGCGCCTGCTCCCTGATGGCCATGCGGGCAGATATAGCAGCGTTTGAGTCCCCGCTCATCAAGCTTAGGATGAGACGGCTCCAACAGGTAGAACGGCATCCAAACATCACGCTCGACCTGCAACATCGCATGGGTGCGCACGATGCCGCCGGCAACCCGCACGCGGCTGAGCTCACGAATCTCAATCGGGACGCGGTCCATAAGCGAAAGGCCCAAAACATCGTACAGGCGAGTCCTGGTCGCAATCCTCCACGCCTCAAAGTCTGCAGGGGTCTTGCCCGCAAATGCCGCCGAGCGCCCTTCGCGCTTCAGTCGGGCGCGCAGCGCAGGCTCGTCTTCGCAGTACGTCTCGATGTGCACGGTGCGGCCATTGGCAGATAGCCCAGTCGTCTCAACCGCATCACCGGTGCCTCCCTCGGGATCCCAGCCATCCGCACCGGCAAGCACCTGCTCGCGAGCGTACCCGGCGGCAGCCATCACATCGAGTTCATTCGCCCACGGCACCCAGCCGGTAGTATCACCCGCCGGCCCATGCAGAATCGCGCCAGCATACTGCACGCAGTTGTGCGCCGCCGGCTTATTCCAATCCCACCAACCTTCGCGCTTGATATGCTGTCCCAGCCAGCAATCGATCAGCACGGTCTGGGCCCACTCACGCCAAGGACGACCCAAATAGACCGAATCCGGTGCCACGTCTTGCGCGGCTGTAAACGAGCAGCCGTGGAACACGAAGCCATATGGCTCTCCCTCGGGCGTCGATGCCGCCGTCACGTAACCGTTCACGTCCATATTGCGGTTGAGCGAGCGGATCTCGCACCCCTCAAAATAGGCACACGCGCCACCAAAGATAAAGTCGACGTCGCCCTCAATCCGGCAGCGTCGAAAATACTTACGGCCCACCCGACGCGGCGCAAACTGCTTGGGCCCAATGAATCCGCCTGGTTTGACTTCGCGCGGGGGCAACGGGCCCAAAAACAGCGTGTCCTGGCGCCCCGTAATGCAACAGGCGTCGACCACCAAACGGTCGCCGTCGGCGTACAGGGCAATCGCCTGCCCCACCTCGCGACCGTCGCCGGCATCGTTGATGATCGTGAGGTTCTCGAGCCGCACGTCGTCGGCATCGACCAAAACGGTATAGGTCCTAAAGGTGCCGAGCTTTCCGTCAATGCCCGATCCGTCCCCCGAGGGCATCTTGGCGCCCAGACTGCCCACGATACGCACGCTGTCAGCCGTCTCGCCCACCAGCGTCACATACGGTCGATGAATCTCGACCCGTTCGCGGTACTCACCCGGCTCGATATGGATTGTCACTGGTTGCTCGGCATCCGGATAGAGTTGATCGGCTGCCGCCAAGGCATCGGAAATCGTTGGATATGCTCCTGCCGCAGCCCTCGAAACGCGCAGTGTATAGATGCTTTCGCTCATCGTCCATCACGCTCCCAGGCCGCGAACTGCTCAGGCCAGCCCTGAACCTGTGGCTGAATATGCTCGGCGCAGCCCTTAAATGCCGTTAGGGCCGTAGCGAGCGATGCCCCATGTTTTCCATGCGGAAAGACATGTAGGCTAAAGCCAATCCCGTGGTCGGCAAGAGCCTGCGCAAGAAGGAGGCTATTTTGAACTGACACCGATGCATCCTCGGCGGTATGCCACAAGAACGTACGAGGGAAGCCCTCGCCCACCATATTCTCGATTGACAACTTTTGAGCCAAAGCGTCATCGGCACCCGTTAGGTGTTCAAACGAACCACGATGAGCATAGGTCCCCGAGCTTACGACCGGGTAGCCCAAGCAAAGTGCGTCAGGCCGAATCGACTCAGGCGATGCCGCGATCGACTCTGCAAGCCAGGATTGGTCCCAAAGCGCCCCGAGCAAGCCAACCAGATGCCCACCGGCCGAAAAACCCATGACCGTAATCCGATCAGGATCGACACAGTACTCTGCCGCATGGCCTCGGACGGTATCGACCGCCCGCGCGAGTTCTTGCAATGCCAGCGGATAGACAGCCGGAGCAACCGAGTAGTTCAGCACAAACGCTTGGTAGCCCATCGCCAACAAACGGAGCGCTACCGGCTCGCCTTCGCGCGGTGAAACGTGATCGTAGCCGCCTCCTGGCACGACCACAACCGCAGGCAGCGGTTTTAAAGCATAAGCATCTTCGGTCGGGGCAAAAACATAAGACGCAATCGTGACAGACGAGCCATCGACCCCGACAGGAATCGTTTTATTGAGCATGTATTCCCTTTCACCATGATGCGTAGCGCAGCGCACACGGCCGTATCGCATAAGGGCTGCATTGCCGATCTATCCGACAATGCAGCCCTGGTCATCACCCCGAGTTAGGAACGGACGACCTTGTCGACGTTCTGGAGCTGCAGCTCCTCGCCGTCCTGGCCCTCAATAACCACATTTTGCAGATCGAGTACCTTGACGTTTTGCGCGATGATGCCCTGGCACACCATGGGCTCAACGCCGCAGGCCATGGCCGGAACAAAGGGCTCAGCATCGTCGGCAAAGGTCACGTGGACATCCTGGAACGTCAGGCGCGTTACTTTGCTCTCGGGCAGGCCCGTGATGTGGGCAGCGGCAGCATGGCAGTTGGTAGCCTCGATATCACAAAACGTCGTGGCGCCAAAGCCGGGCGTGCGGTCGTCGACGGGCAGCGCCTCGCGAGACTGCACGTAATCGGTCTTGCCGTCCTTGTCGCAGAAGTAGAACGAATTGACCACGAAGGGCGTGAGCACCTCGTCCATGCGAATGTGCTCGAAGGTGATGCCCTCGTTGACGGCATCCTTGCCGCGTCCACGGCGGGTCTTGACGCGCAGGCCACGGTCAGTGCGCTCAAAGAGGCACTTGCTCACGGTAAGGTCCTTGATGCCGCCGGCAGCCTCGGATCCCAGCACCACGGCACCATGGCCGTCGTGCATGTAGCAGTGCGAGATCAACACGTCGTGCGTGGCGGGACGAAGCTCGGGCTCAATGCCCAGCTTGCCGCTCTTGATGGCGATGCAGTCGTCACCCACCGAGAACTGACAGCCAAGGATGCGGACAAAGCCGCAGCTCTCGGGATCGAAACCGTCGGTGTTGTGGGAGTTCTTGGGACCCTCGATCGACAGGCAGAGCGCGTCGACATGCTCGCACAGGACGGGATGGATATTCCACGCCGGGCTGTTGCGCACGGTGAAGCCGGCCAAGCTCACGTTCTCACACTCGGACAGGAAGATCATGCGCGGGCGGGCGACCTCGCGGCCCTCCTCGGGGCGAAAGATGTTCTTAAAGTCCTTGTTCCACCAGTTGTCCTCGGCAAAATCGGTCTGACCGTCGATGGCACCACGACCATAGATGCACACGTCGTGCACGCCCAGACCCGTAAAGGTAGAACAGTAGGTCGAGAAACTCTCGCCCTCCCAGCGGCCCAGGGGCAGCATATCGGTGCCGGCATACCCAGCGCCCTCGTCGCCTGTGACCGTGCCCGGAATGTAGGCAAGCGCCGCGCGGTCGTGACGGGCCAACAGCACCGCTCCCTCGGCGAGCTCAATGTTGATATTGCTCTTAAGGAAGAGGGACTTGATGCGATAACTACCGGCGGGGATCAGCACGCGCCCGCCCTTGGGGCAGGCCATGATGGCAGCCTGGATGTTGGTGGTGTCGTCGTGCTCGGCATCGCCCTTGGCGCCACAGTCGCGAACGTTGATAGTAAAGGGCTCAGCCGGCGTGGTGACACCTACGCTCAGCTCACGCTCGCCACAAACAAAACGAACCAGGTTACGCTTGCCGGGGGTCAGGCCGTCGACATAGGTCTCGACCGTATTCGTGGTACCAGCGGGCTCGTCGTTGACAAAGATCTCCCACGTATCGGCGCAGGTAAAGTAACCGCCGTCGTCAAGCTCGATCACGGCCGCGCGCGCGTTGCGCCAGATAACGTTCGTCTCCATGGGTTTCTCCCTCAAAAAGATGCTCTAAAGGCAAATTGTACGCTGTTGAAAAAGGGCCGTGCCTGCCGGCGGAGTTCCGGTGGCACGGCCCTGTGATTTGGACGATATGTCGGCCTTACTCGGCGGGAGTTACGCTACCGTCCTGGAAGCCAACGTTGTTGTGGGCAAAGCAGTCCTCGTACTTAAAGCCGGAGAGCTCCTCGCAAAGCGCCTTGACTTCGGGCTTGACGTCGGCCATCTTGCCACCCTCCTTGACGCGGTGAATCTCGTCGCAAAGGATGTCGCACTGTTCCTTATCGATCTTGATGCCGCGGGCAAGGACGGCCGCAAGCAGGAAGAAGCCGGCGCAGCCGATGATCATGTAGCCGCAGATATACAGAGGAACGGTAGCGGGCTGGGTCACGGCGTCGCTATTGCCGGCGGTCTGAATGAAGCCGGAGGCAGCAAGGACGATAGCCCATACGTTGACGGCGATAGCCTGGGCGATCTGCTGGCAGAGCTGCTGCGCGGAGCTGTAGATGCCCTCGCGACGACGCAGGGTGATGAGCTCATCGACATCGGGGATGTAGTTGAGCAGGACATCGGGCAGATACTGGAAGCCGACGTAGAAGAACTTCCAGATGGCGAAGATGACGGGGTAGGCGATCATGGCGATGGCGACCGTGGAGGTGCCGTTGATCTGACCAAAGGCGAAGTAGTTGTAGGCGATGATGCACGCAGCGCAACCGACATTTGCGAGGTACCAAGACTTGTGGAAGCCCTTCTTGGCCATGAGGGCGACCCAGATGGCGGTGCAGACGATAGCGACGACCTTGCCAGGCATCTCCATCACGGACTCGTAGGACTTAGGAATCTGCAGGCAGTAGACGATGAAGAAGGACAGGCAGGCAGACCAGCAGGCAGCAGCGAGCTTCGTGGAGACCTGTGCATACAGGACCTTGCGGAAGGACTTGTTGCGGAAGGTGGAGATAACGTCGATAAAGAACTTCTTGATGCCCTCGCCGACACTCTCGATCTTCTCCTGAGCGACCTCCTCGGGGGTGTGCTCCCACGTGGACAGGTACACGCAGAGCAGCGAGATTGCCATAACCGAAGCGTTGACCGTAGCGATGATGAAGTAGCTGAACGGGTTGGTCTCGCCGAAGGTGCCAAAGCCAAAGCCGACGAGTGCAGCCATCAGGAAGCCGGCGGCGTTACCAAAGAGATGCTTGTAGCCGGTAAGGTACGTACGCTCCTTAAAGTCGTCGGTCATCTCAATGGTAAGCGGCGACAGGTTGGCGGTGCAGAACGTGTACGCGACGTTGTAGATCAGGTACAGCATAAAGTAGTACGGGAAGCCAAACGGCGTAGCCACGAAGATGAGCGGCTCGGCGATCATCATCGGGATGGCCAGCAAGATCCAGAAACGACGACGACCAAAGATGCGGCCAATCTTAGTGGCATAGAAGTTATCGGCCACAAAGCCCATCAGCGGGCAAAGAATGGCGTTGACATAGATGGCAAACGAGCTGATCAGTGCAGCCTCGCCTGCGGACAGGCCGCACTCCGTGGACAGAAACAGCACCATGTAGCTGTGCGTAAAGGTCAGGGCACCGGAATTGAGCATGCCGCCCATACCAAAGCCCAAGCGCGTCCAAAATGTGATCTTACGCTTTTTACCAATCTTATTAGTCATCGAGCTCCCTCTCTTTTCTCGATTGTCTTGCAACAAGACACTGGAGTCCACGCCGACATCTGTCTGCATGTCGTTCACTTGTAGGGTGAACGTTTAGCTAGATTATGCGCGATTGCTTATGATAGGTGAACGTTCACTTGAATAATATCCTTGAACGGTAGTTTTTTATCGCTGAACGGGCATATAGCTCAAAACAATCTCGCTTACAGGGGCATTGAGTGGGTTTAGATTTTGAGCAGTTAGGTGAACGTTTATTGTTTCGCCCCCGTGCCTCCGAAAAACGCGTTTGAACGAACGGGACAGCATGGCCCCGCCGGGAACACTCCCGACGGGGCCATGGTCAATAGCGCCCTATACGGACTTGTTTGCCACTACAGGCAGACGCCGTCCTTCCAGATACTGATCTCGTGACAGCCACGGCGCTCGGCACTCGTGAGCTTACCGCTCGCCGTCTCCAGCACCAGCTGGTACAGGTCGCGGGCGGCCTCGTCGAGCGTGCGCTCACCCGTGGCAATCACGCCGGCGTTAAAGTCCATCCAGTTGGCCTTGTGGTCGCACAGACGCTGATTGGTGAACACCTTGAGCGTAGGCGCCGGCGCGCCAAACGGCGTGCCGCGTCCGGTCGAGAACAGAATCACGTGGCAGCCAGCAGCCGTCAACGCCGTGGTGGATACCATGTCGTTGCCTGGACCGCACAGCATGTTCAGGCCATGCTTAGTTGCCTGGCCGGCATACGGCAGCACGCCGACGATGGGGGCAGATCCACCCTTTTGCACGCAGCCGCAGCTCTTGTCCTCGAGCGTGGTAATACCGCCGTCCTTGTTGCCGGGACTCGGGTTCTCATAGACGACCTCGCCGTGGCTGATAAAGTAGTCCTTAAAGCCATTGAGCATGTCGGAAGCGGCGTTAAAGACCTGCTCGTTCTCACAGCGATCGAGCAGGATACTCTCGGCGCCAAACATCTCGGGCACCTCGGTAAGCACCGACGTGCCGCCGCGGGCGACAACCATATCGCTCACGCGACCGATCGTGGGGTTGGCGGTAATACCCGAAAGACCGTCAGAGCCGCCGCACTTAAGTCCAATAACCAGCTCGGAGGCCGGAATGGGCTCGCGCTTGGCCTGCTTGGCGAGGTCTGCCAGCTCGGCCAGAATCTTGTGGCCCTCGATCTGCTCGTCGGATACATCCTGGCAGGTGAGGAAGCGGACGCGCTCGTGGTCGAAGTCACCGAGCTCATCGAGTACCTGCTGGTGCGTACAGTTCTCGCAACCGAGCGACAGGAACAGCACGCCGGCCGCATTAGGATGACGCGAGAGCGCCACCAGCAGACGACGCGTCTGGGCATGGTCGGCGCCGGTCTGCGAGCAGCCAAAGGGATGCGGGAAGTAGTAGACGCCCTCCAGCGAGCCATCGACCAGATCCTGGGCCTGCTCACGCATGGCACGCGCGACTTCGTTGACACAGCCGACCGTGGGGATGATCCACAGCTCATTGCGCGTGGCGGCACGACCGTCGGCGCGGCGGAAGCCCATAAAGGTCTCGGGCTCAACCGAATCCACGACTGGATGCGTCGGGTTGTAGGTGTACTCGACCTCGCCCGAAAGGTTGGTCTTGACGTTATGTGTATGAAGCCACTGACCGGGCTGGACATCGCCCGTCACATGGCCGATAGGAAGGCCGTACTTGATGACGTCCTCCCCCGCGGCAATCGAGCGCACGGCTATCTTATGACCCTGCGGAATATCCTCCGCGGCCACGACCTCGCCCACCCCGGGAACCGCGACGGCGGTGCCCTTGGCAAGCGGCGACAGCGCGACGATCACGTTGTCGGCCGGATTGATCTGGATAGTGTTCATTGCAAATGGTCCTAACCCTACAGGTTGAGCAGAAGTCGAGACGCGGGCACGCCGTCCCGCGCCCGCGTCTGCGCCGGAAATTTACGCCTGAGCGTTGGCGAAGGCCTGCTTGGCGCCCTCGGCACGCACGACGGCGAGCGCGCTGACGACAAACTCCTCAAGACCTGCGATCTGCGTGAGGTCCTCGCCCCACATCTGCTCGTTGGTGAGCACGTCGTGCACCAGCTGGGCATCGTCGGCGCCGGCATGGGCGGCGTAGAAGTCGAGCACGAAGGCGTCGTCCTGAGCGGTGTACTCGGTGCCGTCGGAGCGACGCAGGTGCAGGCCGTCGCCCTCGCGGGACACGAGCTCCTGCGTGTAAAAGGAGATGAGCGTAGCGAGGCTCGTCGCCAGGCACTTGGGCAGGTTGCCGGTCTCGGCAACGTAGTCCTTGAGCGTGGGCAGGTCGCGAGCGCGCCACTTAGCCGTGGAGTTGAGGCAGATGGAGAGCAGCGCATGATCAATAAACGGGTTGTCGAAGCGGTTTTCGACGGCGGCGGCAAAGGCCTTGCAGTCCTCGACATCCAAGTCGGCGGCAAGCGTCGGAATGACCTCGTCGTAGAGCATGGTGTTCATGAAGCCGCGAATGGTCTCGTCATGCATGCAGTCGCGCACGATATCAAAGCCGGCAACCCAGGAACCCGGAACAAAGGCGGTATGGGCACCGTTGAGGATGCGGACTTTGCGCTTCTTGTACGGCGTGACATCGGGGGTAACAAAGACGCCCGGCAGGCCGGCCTTTACGAAGGGAAGCTTCTCGGCAAGCGACTCGTCGCCCTGGATACCCCACATCTGGAAGGGCTCACGCACGGCCAAGAATGGATCCTCATAGCCCAAGCGCTCGGCCACGGCAGCGGCCTCCTTGGGATCGCGGATGCGACCCGGAACGATGGTGTCGACGAGCGTGGTGCAGACGGTGCAGTCGTTGGCCATCCACTGCGAAAACTCGTCCTCCCAGCCCCAGTCGCTCACGTACTGGTTCATGATGCGCAGCAGCTCCTCGCCGTTATGGTCGATGAGCTCGCAGGCGAGCACGATGACGCCCTGCTTGCCGGCAGCCCAGCGGGCATGGAGCACCTGGGCAAGCTTGGCAGGGAAGCTCGCGGGGGGCATGTCGTCGGCCTTGCAGGACGGATCGTAGGCGATACCGGCCTCGGTGGTGTTGGAGACGACAATCTCCAGGTCGTCGGAAACGGCGACCTCCATCATGGCGCGATAGTCGTCCTCGCGATACGGGTTGAGGCAGCGGCTGCAGGCGCTGATCACGCGGGACTCGTCAACCGTGTTGCCGTTCTCCTTGCCGCGCACCAGCACGGTGTACAGGTCGTCCTGGGCATTGATACCGTCGGCAAAGCCAAAGGCACCGCTGATGGGCTGCACCATGACGACCTTGCCGTTCCAGCCGGTGGCCTCGTTGCCCATGTCAAAGAAGCGGTCGACGAAGGCGCGCAGGAAATTGCCCTCGCCAAACTGCAGAACCTTCTCGGGAGCATCCTTGGGCAGCAAATAGCCCTTGTAGCCGATCTTCTCGAGCGCATCGTAGCTGATGTTCTCCATCTATGTGTCTCCTTAGATGTCTGTTAGCGTGCAAGCAAAACGGGGCGCCGCGTGTGGCAACGGCGCCCAGGGTTCGATGTGATTCGATGCGGGCTTAGGCCTCGACGGTGTCCAGGTCAAAGCCAAAGTAGCGGACCGCATTGTTGTAGCTGATGTCGCGCACGATACTGCCCAGCAGCTCCATGTCGGCCGGGTACTTGCCCTGCTCGACCCACTCGCCGATCACGCTGCACAGCACGCGACGGAAGTACTCGTGACGCGGGTAGGACAGGAAGGAGCGGGAGTCGGTAAGCATGCCCACAAAGTTGCCCAGCACGCCCTCGTTAGCCAAAGCCGTGAGCTGCTCGCGCATGCCGACCTCGTTGTCGTTGAACCACCAGGCGGAGCCGTTCTGGATCTTACCGGCAGTCGGAGCCTCCTGGAAGCAGCCCATGACGGTATCGATCATGGTGTTATCGATGGGGTTCAGGCTATACAGGATGGTCTTGGGCAGGCCGCAGGTCTCCTGGATGGAGTTGAGGAAATCGGCGAGCTGGTCGGACGGCGTGTAGTTGGAGATGCAGTCGTAGCCGGTGTCGGGACCGAGCTTGGCGAACATGGCGCGGTTGTTGTCGCGCTTGCACCCAAAGTGCAGCTGCATGGCCCAGCCCAGACGGACATACTCACCGGCAACGAACTGCATAAAGGCAGTCTTGTACTTGAGGACCTCCTCCTCGGTTAGCGGCTCAGCAGCCAGGCCCTTGGCAAAGATGGCCTCGATCTCGTCGGCGGTAGCCGGGACGTACATAACGTAGTCAAGTGCGTGGTCGGATGCGCGGCAGCCCAGCTCGTGAGCAACGTCGTAGCGCTTGGAGATGGCAGCCTTCATGCCCTCGAAGTCGCTGACCTCAACGCCGGCAACCTCGGAGAGGCGCTTGCAGTAGTCGGCAAACTCCTGGCCGCGCTCGATGCGCAGGGCGGCGTCGGGGCGCATGGCGGGAACGACCTGAACGTCAAAGCTGTCGTCGGCTGCAATCTTCTTGTGCCACTCAAAGCTGTCGGCGGGGTCGTCAGTAGTGCAGATCATGCGGACGTTGGACTGCTTGATCAGGTTGCGGCAGGTGAAACTGGCCTCGGCGAGCTTGGCGTTGGCAAGGTCCCAAACCTCCTGGGCAGTCTTGCCGTTGAGGACGCCCTCGTAGCCAAAGTAGCGCTTAAGCTCCAGGTGGCTCCACTCAAAGACGGGGTTGCCGACGCAGCGACCCAGGGTCTCGGCCCACTTTTGGAACTTCTCGCGAGCAGGAGCGTCGCCAGTGATAAAACGCTCGTCGACGCCGTTGGCGCGCATCAGGCGCCACTTGTAGTGGTCGCCGCCCAGCCAAACCTCGGTGATGTTCTCGAAACGCTTGTCCTCCCAAATCTCCTTAGGAGAAATGTGGCAGTGATAGTCGACGATGGGCATGCCCTCGGCAAAGTTGTGGAACAGCTCCTCGCCGGTCTTGGTGCTCAGCAGGAAATCCTGATCGTCCATAAAGTTTTTCATCAAACAGCCCCTTTGCTGGCAAGGCGGGCGCACGGCGCGCTCGTTATCCTTTAGGTGAACGTTCACTATACTAATCCATTGCACCTCAACAGGTGAACGTTCACCTAACCACCACGGGGTGAACGGTAGATTTTGCCCGTTCAACGGTTGCTGGGGATGTGACTTGCATGTATTGCGGACTGGTTGGCGTCCCCGAACACCGAACTTGAGCGCTTTTGCTCAGGTGGGTCATGTCCCGACGTACATTTTTGGGAGTATTCAGCATTGGAGCGCGCCGTGCGCCATCCTCAGCGTCCTATTTGGAACGCAGATAGCGCCCGATCGGCATAAAAAGTGCCCCCGATGGCAAATTACGCCATCGGGGGCACTTAAAACAGTCGTTCTGCACCTCATTCAGGGCATGCCAATGCTGAATACTCCCAAAAATGCACGTCGCAAGAGGGGGTACCTGCTCAATCGGCTAAATACCCGCAAGTTCGCAGTAGCGGTCGACATTGCTGGCAAATACCATCTCGACGGCACCCTTCTGGACGGGCACCGTCGGGGTCCTTCCCCACAGCAGATAATCGCCCAGCGTCTTAGCGCCGCGATACGCCAGGCTCGTCGGGTCCTTATAGACAATATTGGTAAAGATACCGCGGCGCAAGGCCAGAGCACTTTCGGGAAACAGGTCGTTGCCGATCACCATGACCTGACCGGCCTTGCCGGTCGAGACGAGCGCGTCGGCAACCACTTCGGAACCAACGGCAAAAACGCTACAGATAAGTTCAGGGGCGTCCGGCGCACTCAAGCGCTTTTCGAGCTCATGCTCGAGTTGTTTGACTTGCGCATGGGCACCTGCAAGATCCTCAACCTGCCATGGAATATCACGTTCGCGCAGGTAATTGTGGAAGGCGCGGGCGGTTAGATAGTGCGAATCGGTATATGGGTCGCCTGTCAAAAGGAGCACGCGGGCGTCGGCCCCAGAAGCATGGACCAGGTTTGCCGCCTGCTCGGCCATAAGGCTGCCTGCCGTCGAATAATCGGCCAAGCTCGCACCCAAACGATTCAAATGCGGACGGTCGCCGTCGACAAGCTCAATCGTCACGCCCGCCTCGGCGATCTGCCCCAAAAGCTCAGTCGCACGATCGTCGCCCGGCGCATAGGCGAGCAAGCCATCAATCTTCTCGCCCACCTGCAGACGCTCGTCGATTTGCTCGAGTGCATCAGCGTAGCCGCCCACGCCAAATTCAACGCGCTCAACCGTAATGCCCCGGTCGATGACCTCCTGTTCAAAGCGATTGCAGCCTTCCCACAGGTAACGGAAAAAGTACGCTCCCTCGCGCGATGCGCGGGGCAGGCAAAACACCAGATTGATATCCTTGCGGCGCAGGCTTGAGGCACTTGTGTTGCGGTGATAGCCCATGGCCTCGGCCTTAGCGTTCACCTTGGCGCGCACGGATTCGCTCACGCCGGCCTTTCCCGTCAGAGCCTTGTGCACGGTATTGATGGAAACGCCAAGCTCGGCGGCTATGTCCTTCATGGTTACGCGAGCGCTCATGCGGTTACTCCGTTATAGATAAGTTGCCAATTAATAGTCCAGTTAACGATACCCCAAAAATACTCTTCGACTCGCCGTGCTCTCCCTCAAATGCACAAAGCGCCCCGCGAACGGATGCCCGCGGAGCGCTTGGATGTCCGGACCTTATTTGATACCGCGGCCCAAGTCTTCGGCGATTTTGTCCACGCCCTTAAGCGCGGCGCACGTCTTTTTGTTGGAGCAATGCCCGGTGCAAACGCCACCCTGAGCGCAGTCGGCGCAGGTGCCCTTGCGGTAGATGCGCACGCACACGGCGACAAACGCAATACCGATAACAGCCAGTACAACAACATCGATAGGTGCCATAGCAAGCCTCCTCTAGTTAACCATCACTTACTTTACCCCATTCTCCACCTACCAAATAGGGACGGTTTATTTTGGTCGGTTTTATCTGCGGAAACGCCATATCTCCCCCACCAAAAAGCCCGAGTGTCGCTGGGACACCCGGGCTCGTGGAAAGGGGTTAATCCTTATTCGGACTTAAGCGGAAACTGCGGCGGAAGCAGTGTTGGTCTCGTCCTCGTCGGTCCATGCATGCTTGGGCATGGGACGGAAGATCTGGAAGAGCATCGCAACCAGCAGCACGATGGCCACAATCGTCCAGATACCAAACTGTCCAAGAACAAGCAAGTTGTAGAACTGGTTGATGAACAGGCCGATAACCCAAGCGAAGGCGCACTCGTAACCGATGGCAATCGCAGTCCATTTGCCCGAGTCCATCTGGTTGCGGATAGTGCCCATGGCGGCAAAGCACGGGGCGCACAGCAGGTTGAAGGCACCGAAGGCCACGCAAGCGCCCATGGTGGGGAACATGCCGGCAAACGCGGACCACAGGCTCGGGTCGGTCTCGGCGGCGTCGGCCACGGACAGCAGCGAACCGGCGGTGGCGACGACGTTCTCCTTAGCGACGAGGCCAGAGACGGTCAGCGCGGTGGCCTGCCAGGTGCTAAAGCCGAGCGGGGCGAAGATCCAAGCGACCAGGTTGCCGAGCATGGCAAGCACGGAGTAGTCCATGAACTCCTCGGGGATGCCGTCCATCGCAGGCAGGAAGCCAAAGGAACCATTGTAGCTACCAAAGTTGGACAGGAACCAAACCACGACAGTGGACGCGAAGATGACCGTGCCGGCCTTCTTGATAAAGGCCCAGCAGCGCTCCCACACGTGCAGCGCCCAAGAGCGGATCGCCGGGAAGTGGTAAGCGGGGAGCTCCATGACAAACGGGGTCGGGCGGCCGGCGAAGAGCTTGGTCTTCTTGAGCATGAGGCCCGAAGCAATGACGGCAAAGACGCCCAGGAAGTAGAAGAGCGGGCTGATCCACGCGGCGGTGGTAGAAGAATCGCCGATGATGGAACCCATGAGCAGGGCAATGATCGGCAGCTTGGCGCCACAGGGAATGAACGTGGTGGTCATGACCGTCATGCGGCGGTCCTTTTCGTTCTCGATGGTCTTGGTGGCCATGACGCCGGGGACGCCGCAGCCCGAGGACACGAGCATGGGGATAAAGGACTTACCGGACAGGCCAAAGCGGCGGAACACGCGGTCCATGATGAAGGCGACGCGGGCCATATAGCCGCAGTCCTCCAGGAAGGACAGCATGACGAACAGCAGGAACATCTGCGGGACGAAGCCGAAGATGGCGCCCAGGCCGCCGACGATACCGTCACAGACGAGCGAATCGACCAGGCCGCCGTCCTCGGTGCCACCCGCCACAAGGGCGTCGTGCACCACGGTGGTGATACCCGGAACATAGGGGCCGTACTGTGCCGGGTCGACCGAGTCGGCATTGTCGCCCGCAGCCTCGACGGCCGCGTCGTAGGCGTCGCGACCCTGGCCGAGCACATACCAACCGTCGGTACCGAAGAGCTGGTCGTTGGTGAAGTCGGTCACCGTGCCGCCCAAGGTAGAAACGGCGATGTAGTACACGCAGAACATGATGACCACAAAGATCGGCAGGCCCAGGATACGGTTGGTAACCACGCGGTCGATCTTCTCGGAGGTGCTCATCTTTGCCGGAGCCTTGGTGAGGCACTCGTCAATGATGTGGGCAATCACGCCGTAACGCTCGCCGGTGATGATGGACTCGGCGTCGTCGTCGCAGTCCTGCTCGCACTGGGCGACCAGCTGCTCCACGCGAGCGGCCTTCTCCTTGGTGAGGTTGATGAGCTTGCAGGCGTCTGCGTCACGCTCGAACAGCTTGACGGCGTAATAGCGGCGCTTGTTGGCGGGAACGCTCGCCGGAAGGTTGTTCTCGATGTGCGTCAGAACGTCCTCGATGGAGGAGTCGAACTTGTGCTCCGGCACCTGACCCTTAGAAGCAGCGGACTTTTTGACCTGCTCGAAGAGCTCCTTGATGCCCTTGTTCTTAAGAGCCGAGATCATCATGACCGGACAACCAAGCTTCTTGGAGAGCTTGTCGGTGTCGATCTTGTCGCCATTCTTCTCGACCAGATCGGCCATGTTGAGGGCAACGACCACAGGCAGGCCGGTCTCGATGACCTGAAGCGCCAGGTATAGATTGCGCTCCAGGTTGGTGGCATCGACCACCTGAACGACGACATCGGGCTCGCCGCTCATGAGATAATCGCGCGAGCATTGCTCCTCGGGGCTGTAGGGGGAAAGCGAGTAGATGCCGGGGAGGTCCGTGATGGTAACGTTCTTGTCGCTTAGGAGCTTGGCCTCCTTTTTCTCAACCGTGACGCCGGGCCAGTTGCCAACGTAGCCGTTGGCGCCGGTGATCAGGTTGAAAAGCGTGGTCTTGCCGCAGTTGGGGTTACCCGCCAGCGCGACATGGATCTGAGAATCCGCCATTCAATCCTTCTTCCTTGTGTGCCTGCGCTGCTTTCTCCGCACAGGCTGGATAATGTGCTTCAAAGTTGCTGCATTAAGTTAGAAATACCTAACTTTATCTGCAGAAATATACGCCGCGAGCCCTTACTGGACCTCGACGACAGCCGCCTCCTCCTTGCGGATGGAAAGCTCGTAGCCGCGCACGTTGATCTCGACCGGATCACCGAGCGGTGCAACCTTCACGACCTTGAACGAAGTGCCCTTGATGAGCCCCAGGTCCATAAGGTGGCGGCGAAGCGCACCCTCACCGTGAAGCTTGACGATGGTGGAGCTCTCGCCCACCTTAACGTCACCCAACGTCTTCATCCTCTTGTCCCCCTTTCGGTTTTTATGAAATGCTGCAGACTAACCGACGGTCATGATGTGCATGGCAACCTTGGAATCGATGCCAAAGCGTGCGCCCAGCACCGTGACGATGATATTGGCGCCACTCGAGCTCACCACGTGGATTTCGTTGCCCTCGACAAAGCCGAGGTCCTTGAGGTGGTGCTTCATGTCCTCATTGCCCTTTACACGAGACACGCGCACGGTTTCGCCCGCTTTTACCATCGAAAGCGGCATGGCCGGCATCTGCGGTCCGCAAGACATGAGTTGCTCCTAACGTCAGTTCGTCCTCAACATCGACGCGTAAAAAGTTAACCACGTCTATGTTCGCTATAGTAAACTAGCACGTGGTTAACTTTTTGGAAAGGGTCCCCATTCAGATTTCGAAAAAGTTTCCTATACGAAACAAAAAGGCGCGGCAAAGGACCATCCTTTACCGCGCCCTATCATGCTTAGAGCGAGAGATTTCTGATCGATGTGACACAGGAGGCCTCATCCACGCCCGAAACGCGGAACACGATGTCCTCGCCACATTCGCCACAGAGTGCCATGAGCCCTATAACGTCGCGGCCATCGACATGACGATTGCCAATCGAAACCGACACGTCACTACGATGCTTGGCGATAATGTCATAAAGCAGCGCAACCGGGCGGGCATGCAATCCCAACGGATCTTTAATCGTCTTTGTAAACTCGACCATGTCCCCTCCCACGACATCGCACATTCGGCCGGCAAACCCAGCCACGTGGTAGCTATTGTAGCGTTAGATGCCTGCCGAGGGCCCCTCCGGATACCCCGTGGGCAAAAAGTGGCAAATATGAGTACTGTCACCAATTTAGTAGCAGCAAAATCGAGAGCAAATTGCCTAATTTGAGCGATTCGAAGAGGCTGAAAGCCGTCAAACGCCCTTTAAAGGGGGTTAGATAAATTGATTTTGAGCCCATTTTTACTCAGAACAGGCCGAAAAATATGACACCTCTTTTGCAACAGTACTCATATTTGGCATTTTTTGCCCACAGAGTCCAAAATCCATGCCCCAAAACACAAAAGGAGGGGCCTCGTAAGGCCCCTCCCTAGGAAAGGGAATCGATTTATTCCACAGCCGTAGATTAATCCTAGCCGCTACTCCATCATATCGAGGACGGAAGGGCGAAGCTCGTTCTCGGCGGCCTCGGGATCGGTCTCGCGCAGGCGGTTGATGTAGCGGTTGTACCACATCACGGCAAGGCCCAGGAAGACAACCACGCCGCCAACGTTGTAGACCAGCGTCAGCCACAGCGGCTGATCGAGCGGAATGGTGCCGCAGATAAGCACGAAGCAGAAGACCACAAGCAGGAATGCGGCAACGACCAGGCCAAAGCTGCGCGAGCCCATGCGGAAGCCACGGGGAGCAGCATCGAAGTTCTTGCGCAGCATAAAGTAGGCAAGCAGGATCAGCAGCGGCGGGAGCAGAGCGGTGGCAGCCGTCATGTTGGTGACAATCATGAGCAGGTCGTCGAGGTTACCGGAGCCCAGGGCCGGGATGATCAGGATGGGGACGACGATGGCGAACTGCAGCCAAGCGGCGCGGGCAGGAATGCCATGCTCGTTGAGCTCGACGATCTTGCTACCAAAGACGCCCTTGGGGATCTCGGTGAAGAAGACCTTGATGGGAGCGGAGGTCCACATCATGAGGGAACCCAGCGTAGCGGCGAGAAGGATCAAGCCGATGACGCGCGTGGACACTTCCATAGGAATGCCAAAGTGGGCAAAGACAGCGCCGAACACGTCGAAGATGCCGGTGGAGATGGCAACGCTGCCCTCGGGGATGAATAGGTTGACCAGCAGCGAAGCGCCTGCATACAGAAGGCCGATGGTCAGGCCGGCGATAACGACGGTGCGCACGAAGGCCTTGACGCCACCCTTAAGGTCGTTAAGGAACACGCCGACAGACTCAGCGCCGCCAACGCCCTGGATGATCCAGGCAAGCGTACCGAAGAAGCCCCACGCAGTTGCGAAGTTGCTCATGTCGGGAGCCATGTTAGCGGGAGTAGGAGCCGTAGCGAACTCAACGCCGCCAAAGGCAGCAGCCAGGGACAGCAGGATGAACACGGCGGTCAGGCCGAGAGCCGCGGTCGAACCGAAGGAGGAAATGGAGCCGATCCACTTAGCGCCCTTGGTCGAAACCCACGTGGCGATAGCAAAGACGACGATCTCGATAATGGTGATCCACAGCTGCGAAAGCTCGGCGTTGGCACCAAAGAACACGTAGCTCGCGTAGATGATGACGTTGGGCAGGACGGACGCAAAGAAGAACAGGTTAACGAACCAGTAGCTAAATGCCGTCAGGAACGCCCAGCGACCACCCATCGAGGTCTTAACCCATGCGTACACGCCCGACTCGGAGTCCTTGTTGAGGCCGACGAACTCGGCGGTAACCAGGGTATAGGGGACAAAGTACAAAAGCGTGGCGAAGAAGAACGACGGCGCAGCTGCCAAGCCGATGGCCGCGTTGTTGTTGATGATGTTCTTGATACCGAACACGGCGGCGACCGTCATGCCCAGCAGAGCGAACGAACCAATCGTTCCTCGTTTTTCAGAGCTCATAAGCCCTCCCAATCATCTATTAAATGTCATCCAAAACCGTCCGAGCTGCAAGTGCAATCGCGGACGGCGCACCTGCTAAGGGGAATGGGGAAAAGGGAGTCAACAAAGCCATCCCCCTTAACGGCGCGAAGCAAACGTCCAAACGGACGAATACTACTTGTTGGGGAAGGAATAACCTTCGACCGTCACGTGCAGTACCACGACGCGGGGATCCGAAGCCTCGGCGATAACACGGTAAGCCTCGTCGATCTCGACGACGGCAACGCCGCCGGCGGGAATCGTCACGGTCTCCCCCGCCCCCTCAAAGCGCTCGCGATCATCGATATCGCTGTAAGCGCGGGTGCAGGTGAGGCCTGCCTTGGGGGCAACCTCGACGGTCAGGTCGCCGTCGAGCGGAGCGAGCACGGCATGGTAGCGACGGTGACCGACCAGATCGGCGGTTGCGGCCTCGCGGGCATAGACCCACCAGTACACCAACGAGTCGCCGATGGAGTAAGCCACGTCGTGCTGTAGGTCGGCAACGCCATCGAGCGCCTGGCCGGTGCGCATCCACTTCTTGACGGACTTCATCTGAGCATCGAAGTCGGCACGCGAGTTAAAGACATGCATGACTTATGCCTCCTTAATGGGTGCCAGCGCCTGAGCCAGATCGGCAGACGTCAGCGGTCGCAGGGACACCTCAAAGCTGAAGCTCTCAAAACGGGTGCGATAGGAATCGAGCACCTCGGAACCCCAAGAGTTCGAGCCAAGGCCGAGCAACTGGTCGTTGATGTTGACCGTGACCGTGTCGCCCTTGACAAGGTCGTAGACGTGCTTGGCGTTATCGATGGCCTCGCAGCTATAGGGCCATGCCGAGAACGAGAACGGGTTGGAGGCAGCGTCAGCCGGACGAGTCACCAGCACGCCGTCGCCGTGGCTGGAGCGCAGGGCGACCCAGCGGGTACCCTCGCGGTTGGCGCAGTCCTGAGGCATAACGTAGGGCGTGAACATATCGTCGACCGTGGTGCGGTAATGACCGACCGGGTTGGCGCGCAGCGAGTCCGGATAGTTCTCGCCCGGGCCGTGGCCATACCACTCGACGGCACGATCGCAACCGGGGACCTCGAAGGAGATGCCGATGCGCGGGATGATATCCGAGTAATCGCCGTAGGGCTCGCCGGAAACCTTGAGGTCGACGCGACCGCTCGGAAGCACGGTGTAGACAAGCTCGACGCGCATGCCGAACGCGCGGACGGGAGGAGCGATACGCTGGCTCACGGTAACGACGACCGCATTGCCGTCCTGTTTCCAAGAAACCTTGCGGGTTGACGTCTGCATCACATCGATGAAGTTGTCCTTCCACAGGGAGTCATACTCCTGAGCGTGGTTGTCGACGAGCGGATGCCAAAAACCAACCTGGGGACCGGAGGCCATGACGTCGCGGCCGGATGCCTTCCACTCGCTCACAGTACCGTTTACCTTGCTGAAGGTCAGCTCGCCGTTGAGGGAGTGAATGCGAATTTCCTGCTCGGTCTCCTCGACCGTAAGCTCGGGGCGCACGGGAGCCGCGATGGCCGACGCCGGATGGTTTGCGATGGCAAACTGGCTTGCGCCCAGTTGGAACATCGGCTCGCACCAGACGTGAGCGGCCATGGTGTAGGCGCGCACAGTCAGCAGGGTCTCGCCTACCGCGGCCTCGTGAATCACCAGCGGAAGCTGGACGGACTCACCGGGGGCAACCGCACCGGGCATGAGCGTCTTGCGGCAGACCACGTCGCCGTCCACCAGGGTCTCCGCCGACAGGCAAACATCCTCGAGGGTGGTAAACCAACGCTTGTTGGTGACAGTCAGCTCGCCCGCCTCGGCGTCATAAGCCATGCGAACCGGGCAGATGACCTGGCCGTACTCAGTGAGGCCCGGGCTCGGCTGCTGCCAAGGGAACACCATGCCATCGATGCAGAAGTTGCTGTTGTTGGGGTAATCGCCGTTGTCGCCACCATACATATCGTAGGCAACGCCGTCCTCGGTCACAGCAGCCAAACCGTGGTCGCACCATTCCCAGATAAACTGGCCTTGGATGCAATCCCAGCGATCGAAGACCTCCTGGTACTCGGACAGGCCTCCGGGGCCATTGCCCATGGAGTGACCGTACTCGCAGTTGATGCGCGGCTTGGGGAACGGATGCTCGCCAAAGTCGTTCATCTGCGACACACGGGAGTACATGGTGGAAATGACGTCGACGGTATCGGCGTTGCGGTCCTCCTCGTAATGGACCGGGCGACCATCGAGCTCGTGAGCCTTGGCGTACATCGCGCGGATGTTGCAGCCATAGCCGCTCTCGTTGCCCATCGACCACATAATGATGCAGGCGTGGTTGCGCTCCTGCATCACCAGGCGCTCGATGCGGTCGACGTAGGCCGGCTCCCATGCCGGGTCGTCGGTGACCAGGGCGATATTGCCGATATTCTCGAAGCCGTGGCTCTCCATATCGGTCTCGGCGACCAGCATGATGCCATACTCGTCGCACAACTCGTAAAAGCGCGGGTCGTTGGCGTAATGGGACGTGCGCACCGCGTTGATGTTGTGCTGCTTCATGAGCTCCAGGTCGCGGCGCATGCGATCGAGGCCCACGGCGCGGCCCTTGTGATCGTCGTGATCGTGGCGGTTAACGCCATGCATCTTAAAGTAGGTGCCGTTGAGGTAGATATGATTGCCCTCGACCGTCACCTCGGCAAGGCCCTGGCGATGCGGGACGTACTCGCTGACCTGGTCACCGTCGTAGACCTCAAACGTAAGGTCATAGAGGAAGGGGTCCTCGGGATTCCAGAAGTGGGCATCGGTCACGCTGCACTCGGCATGGCCGTCGACGCACTCGCCCGTAGCCACCACGTTCTCGCCATCGCTGAGCGTAAACACGACGCGGGAAGCGCCCTCGGCCACCGTATCGAGCGTAATCAGAGCGGCATCGCCCTCGCGGTGCGTGCGGAACCTAAAGTCGACCAGGTGTGCAGCGGGACGCTGCATAAGGTACACATCGCGGAAGATGCCCGATGCCCACCACATGTCTTGGTCCTCGATATAGCTACCATCGCTGTACTGCAGAACCTTGACCGCAAACAGGTTGTCGCCCTCGACAAGCGCGTCGGTCACGTCGAACTCGGCAGACAGGCGCGAACCCTTGGTCATGCCGATAAACTGACCGTTGACGTACAGCTCGCCATAGCTCTCGATGCCGTCAAAGCGAATGATCTCGCGAGCGCCGGCAGGCACGGCGGGAAGGTTGACGATGCGCTGGTACACGCCCGTGGGATCGTCAGAGGGAACGAACGGCTGATCCACCGGGAACGGGAAGCCCTCGTCGGTGTAGGCAAGGTTGCCATAGCCGTCTACCTGCCACAGGTGCGGAACCTCCACGTGATCCCACTCGGGCTCGTACGTGGAGAGCTCCTCGTTGGAGACGGCAGCGGGGCCCTCAAAGAGGCGGAACTGCCACGAGCCGGACAGCTGGACAAACCCGCGCGACAGCTCGCGGCTGTACGTTGCAGCGAGATCGGCGGTCTCGTAACCCATAAAGTACGCATGGGGTGCCAGGCGGTTCCTGTGGGTGAGCGCTTGGTTTTCCCAATCGTTAATGGCGTCCATGGTGATGCTCCTTCGTCATCGTAGTGATTCTTGTGCAACCGATTGTCCTTATCTTACGGGCGATGCAAAAAACTGTGCAACCGGTTGTCCGCTGAACGGTCGATTTGGTCGGGTTAACGGTGCAACCGGTTGTACAACCGCGACACTTATGTCACCCTGAGTATCGAAACTCAGCGCAAGACATCGTTCTCAAGCTCGTAGGCAACCGCCACGCCCGCTGATATCTCACCCATACGAGACGTATTCGATTGCGGCTTGGTTGCAAAACGACACCGGTCACCGGATATCATGAACGCTGTTCAGGCGCACTATAGTAAGCTGTATCCGCACCAGCCCGTATCAGCGACAACATCGACCGCATTCTCCAGGAGACGCCATGACCCAACCAGTTCGCACCGCACCTACGCTTGCCGAGGTTGCCGCAGCTGCCGGCGTGTCGCGCTCCACGGCATCGCGCGCTCTCAACGATTCGCCCCGCATTAGCGAGGAAACCAAAAGGCGCGTCCGCGCGGCGGCCAAGGAAGTCAATTTTGTCCCCAACGCTCGTGGCCGAGCGCTCGCTGTCGGGCGCACGGAAATCATCGCCGTGCTCGTGACCGAGCCCCTGAGTGAACTCTTCAGCGACCCCACCTATAGCGAGTTTTTGAGCGGCATTACCGAGGAACTGTCGGAGTCGTCCTATCTGCCCGTTATCTTGCAGGCGTCTTCTACGCATGAGCGCAACCGTGCACGCGAGCACTTTGAGCGCCGCTCGTTCGACGCCGTGATCGACGTCTCCCCCTACAAGGGCAGCGAGCTGCTCGAGGTGCTGCGCGAGCTGGGCGTACCCACCGTGTTGTGCGGCCAGCTCGAGGGCCACCCCTATCGCGATGTGTTCTCGACAGTCTACTCCGACGACGAAGAGGGCGGACGCTTTGCGGCACTCGCCATAAAGGATCGCGGGCGCAAAGATATCGTCGCCGTGTTGGGACCGCAAGACAACCCCGCTGTTGCCGACCGCCTGCGCGGCTACCGCGCCGTCTTGGGCGAAGACCTCCCAGACGCAAACGTTATCTATACCGGCTGGAACAGCGGAGACGGCTATCAGGCCATGCACCAGATTCTCGCGCGCGAGATCGCTTTCGATGGCGTGCTCTGCGGATCGGACCGTATCGCGGCTGGCGTCATCACCGCACTCAACGAGGCAGGCCTATCCGTTCCGGCGGACGTTTCTGTCGTCGGCTTCGACGATCACGAGATTGCGACGCGCTGCGTCCCCGCGCTCACGACCGTCCGCCAGCCCCTGCGCGAAGAAGGCCACATGGCTGCCAACATTGCGCTCGACATGATCAAGGGTGCCGAGCCCACCACCTCCGTGATGCACATGCAGCTGATCCAGAGAGACTCGCTATAAGAAATTGGGGCAGGCTTTCCGCCAGACAGTTGTTGCGGAAAGCCTGCCCCGTTTTGAGCGCTCATTCTGGGGCACAGTTTCCGTTAGACAGCTCAACCGGAAACTGTGCCCCATTATTTTGCCGAATTCTGGGTCGCGCTTTCCCAGAGGACCCCTTTGGGAAAGCGCGACCCATTCCGGACGCAGATTCCGGGATGCACTTTCCGCGACGCCCGGTCACCCTATGCCCTCACAACCTCGGCGTATAAAAAACGAGGGAAGGCACACGTCCTTCCCTCGTTGCAAGCAATATATAGCCGCTCGCCTACATCAGGCGCAGGCTGACGTCCTTGAGCTGGGCGCCGGAAACGGCACTCGGGGCGCCCGACATGAGGTCGGAGCCACTGGCCGTCTTGGGGAACGCCATGACGTCGCGGATGGAATCGGAGCCGGTGAGCAGCATGCACACGCGGTCCAGGCCCAGAGCAAAACCGCCCATCGGGGGTGCACCAAACTTGAGGGCCTCCATGAGGAAGCCAAACTGAGACTCGGCGCGCTCCTCGGTAAAGCCCAGGAGCTTGAGCATGGACATCTGCATCTCGGCGTTGTGGATACGCATGCCGCCGCCGCCGGCCTCAAAGCCGTCCATGACAAAGTCGTAGGTGCAAGAACCGGCTGCCAACGGGTCGGCCTCGATCTTGGCGATGTCGGTCTCGGTCGGCAGGGTGAAGGGCTGGTGCTCGGCAGCGTAGGCCTTGCGGTCCTCGTCCCAGTGGAACAGCGGGAAGTTAACGACCCACAGGAAGTCGTGGCCCTCGCGCTTGATCTCGAGCGCGTTGGCCATGTGCGAACGCATGCCGCCCAGGATCTCGTCGGAGAGCAGGCGCGGGCCGGCGGCGAACATCACGAGGTCGCCGGGCTCGACGTCCATGCGCTCGCGCAGAGCAGTCATCTCCTCGTCCGAGAAGAACTTGACGATGGGGCTGTTGATGGAGCCGTCCTCGCGGAAGGCGATCCAGGCCAGGCCCTTGGCGCCAAACGTGGAGGCCACGCCGGCGAGCTTATCGATCTTGGCACGTGCCCAGGCACCGGCGCCCTTGGCGTTGATGGCCTTGACGACAGAGCCCTCCTCGTTCGCGGCGGTCGCGAAGACCTTGAACTTGGAGTTGGCAAAGATGTCGGTCAGATCGACCAGGTGCATGCCGTAGCGAGTATCGGGCTTGTCGGAGCCATAGGTGTCCATGGCGTCCCAGTAGTTCATGCGACGCAGCGGCGTGGGCATCTCGACACCCATGCGACCGAAGGCATCGGCAAGAACCTCTTCGAGCGCGCTCATGACATCGTTCTGGTCCACGAAGGACATCTCGATATCGACCTGGGTGAACTCGGGCTGACGGTCGGCACGCAGGTCCTCGTCGCGGAAGCACTTGGCAACCTGGTAGTAGCGCTCGACGCCACCGACCATAAGCAGCTGCTTCAGGAGCTGCGGGGACTGCGGCAGGGCGTAGAAGTTGCCCGGCTGGATGCGGCTGGGAACGATGAAGTCGCGGGCGCCCTCGGGCGTGGACTTGAACAGGGAGGGCGTCTCGACCTCCATGAACTCACGGTTGTGCAGCGCCTCGCGAATGGCAAAGGTAAAGTCGGAGCGCAGCTTGAGGTTGGCCATCATCTCGGGACGACGGAGGTCCAGATAGCGATAGCGCAGACGGGTGTCCTCGCTGGTCTCGATGCCGTCCTCGATTTGGAACGGCGGGGTGACGGACGTGTTGAGCACCTCGGCGTGGTCGGTCAGGACCTCGATCTCGCCGGTCGCGAGCTTGGCATTGGTGGTCTCCTCGCCACGGGAGCGTACGACGCCGTGGATCTTGATGGGCCACTCGGGACGCATGGTCTCGGCAATCTTAAAGGCGTCGCCGTCGGAGTGCTCGGGGTCGAAGGTGAGCTGCGTGATGCCCTCGCGGTCACGAAGGTCGCAGAAAATAAGGCCGCCGTGGTCACGGCGACGGCTCACCCAACCGGTGAGGGTGACCTCTTCGCCCACGTTCTCGCGGCGAAGTTCGCCGCAGGTACGGGTGTGCATGGAATGCTCGTCGATGGGACGGGTCTGGCTCATACCAGTGATCCTCCTTTATGGATCTGTGCCGCCCCGTGTCGTTCCGGGCGGCGTCGTACAGATTTGCCCAGCCTGCGTAAACCGCGCAGCCAGACATGGCGTTCTATGTTATCGCACCTGCGCCGATGTACCGCGAAAAAGTAGCTCCTGCCCAAAGACTTGACGGAGACGAAACAATTGACGCGCCGCGGCACCCGCCCGCGCTCGTCACGTGCGACAATATGCCCCAATAAAACAGCACTTGGAAAGGCCCGTCATGACTGCACGCCTCATCGTTATGGATATCGACTCCACGCTCATCAACCAGGAGGTCATCGATCTTTTGGGCGAGGAGGCCGGCGTGGGCGAGCAGGTGGCACAGATCACCGAACGCGCCATGCGCGGCGAGCTGGACTTTAAGCAAGCGCTCGAGGAGCGCGTGGGGCTGCTCGCCGGCCTGGACGAGAGTGTGTTCGAGCGCACCTTTGAGCGTGTGACATTTACCCCCGGCGCGTTGGAGCTTGTGCGCTCGGCACACAGCAAGGGCTGGAAGGTCGGCGTGGTGAGCGGCGGCTTCCGCGAGGTCGCCGACAAGATCGTGGCTGCCGCGGGTATCGACTTTTGCCTGGCCAACCGCCTGGAGGTCGTAGACGGCAAGCTCACGGGTAAGCTGGCGGCAGACATTGTGACCAAGGAGTCCAAGCTCATCCAGCTGCTGGACTGGGCAGTTGAGTGCGGCGTCGACATGGCCCACACGGTCGCTATTGGCGACGGGGCAAACGACATCCCCATGATCCAGGCCGCGGGCACGGGCATCGCGTTTTGCGCCAAGCCCAAGACACGCGAGGCAGCCCCGTTTGCCATCAACGAGCGCAACCTGATGCTCGCCATGGACATCATCCTACGCGACTAGCCGATCCGTCTAACAATTGAATCAGTCTGTCCTATAGTTTCCGAACAATTTTGTCTTAGTGTTCGGAAACATACCCTTTGAGTGCTAGACTTTGCGCCGTCGAAGGGAACATATATGGATAAGCGAGATCTTGAGCAGCTGCTGAGCGATGTTGCCGGCGGATCAGTCACCCCTGCCGATGCCCTTACGCGCATCCAGACGGCGCCAACCGCCGATCTGGGCTTTGCGCAGCTCGATCTTTCGCGCGGAGTGCGCCAGGGAGCCGGCGAGGTTGTCTACGGTGCCGGTAAAACCGCCGAGCAAATTGCCGCCATTATCAAAGCATTACTCGATGCAGACCAGGAGCGCATCCTGGTCACGCGCTTGGATGCCGAAAAAACCGCGCACACCGCCGAGCTTCTCGGCAACGACATCGACCTGGGATATGTCCCGGACGCCCAGCTCGCCCTGGTGGGTGGCAAGCCCTCCCCCACCGGCCACGGACGCATCGTCGTCGCCTGTGCCGGCACGAGCGACCTGCCTGTCGCCGAGGAAGCCGCGTTGACGGCCGAATTCTATGGCAACGAGGTCGACCGCCTCTACGACGTAGGTGTCGCAGGCCTGCACCGCCTGCTCGCGCATGCCGAGGAACTTGCCCAGGCGCAGGTGGTCATCGCCATCGCCGGCATGGAGGGCGCCCTGGCGAGCGTTATCGGCGGTCTGGTGAGCTGTCCGGTCATCGCCGTTCCCACCAGCGTGGGCTACGGCGCAAATTTTGGAGGCGTAGCCGCGCTGCTCGCCATGCTCAACTCCTGCGCCAGCGGCGTATCGGTCGTCAATATCGATAACGGCTTTGGTGCCGCCTACCAGGCAAGTCTTATCAATCATCTGGGCGCCGGCACATCCCGCGCCCGTTAAGGAGCATTCCATGTCCAACCATCAGCACACGCTTATCATCGACGGCACCTCGGGCATCAGCGGCGATATGACCGTCGCGGCCCTGCTCGACCTGGGCGCCAGCGAGGAGCACCTGCGCGAACAGCTCGCCACGCTGCCGGTCGACGGCTTTACGATCGCCGTCACGCGCGTAAACAAGCATGGCATCGACGCCTGCGACTTTGACGTCCAGCTTGCAGAGGAGCTCGAGAACCACGATCACGATATGGCCTGGCTCTACGGCAACGAAGCAGCCGCCGAGCACACGCACGAGCATGAGCACCACCATCATGATCATGGCGAGCACGAGCACTGCCGCGAGCATGACCATGAGGGCCACGCCCATGACCACGAGGGTCATCATCACGCCCACCACCATCACCACCGCTCTTTGGCAGACGTCACCGCCATCATCGACGGCTCACAGCTAAGCGATGGCGCCAAGCGTCGTGCCCTCGCCATTTTTTCCGTACTCGCTGATGCCGAGGCCAAGGCCCACGGCAAAACGCCCGAGACCGTCATGTTCCACGAGGTAGGCGCCATCGATTCCATCGTCGACATCTGCTCGGTCGCCATCTGCCTCGATGACCTGGGCATCGAGGATATTGTCGTCGAGTCGCTCTCCGAGGGCCACGGCACCATCCACTGTGCCCACGGCCTTATGCCCATCCCGGTGCCCGCCGTCGTCAACCTATGCCAAACAGGCAATATCGCCCTCATGCCTGCACCGGTCGCTGGCGAGCTCGTGACGCCCACGGGCGCCGCCATCGTCACCGCGCTGCGCACGTCCGACCAACTGCCCTCACGCTACCGCATCGAAGCCGTCGGCTACGGCGCCGGCAAACGCCCCTACGAAGGTTGCTCCGGTACGCTCCGCTGCCTGCTCGTTCACGCGGACGCATAGCCATGGATACCCGCAAGGCCAAAAGCCGCGCCGCGATCGTCTCGGCGTTCTCCGCGCTTCTGCGCGAAGAGGACTATGGCAAGATCACCGTCGGCGACATCATCGCTCGCGCCCATGTGGGTCGGGCCACGTTCTATGGCCTCTTCAAAAGCAAAGATGACCTACTCGCTGAGCTCGTGAGCGATATCTGCACCCACGCCCTCGACGATGATGGCACACCGCTCGACGACCCACTCGTGCAAGTCGAGCATATCCTCAACAACCTCTGGGAGCGCCGCCAGGGCGTTCGAGCCCTCGTAGCCGGCGCCGGATCCCGCGTCTTCGCCGACTGCTTACGCAAGACCATCATGTCGCGTGCAGCCGAAACCGTCCCTACCGACCCAAACGGCCCCGCCGCCACCATGGACCGAAGCTTCCTACTACACCACATTGCCTCAAGCTTCGTAGGAATGGTCCAATGGTGGGCCTGGCATAACTTCCAAGCAGACAAAGCCGACGTAGCCAAAGACTACCTCTCAGCCATAAAGCCCCTCTTCAACTAAGTAAACCCCTCATCCCAAAGTTCCGCCCTCATCTCAAAGCCCCGCCCCAACCCTAAGCACAATCCATCCCAAAGTATCGACAACAGCCCTACGCCCCTACCAGCAACAAGCCCCTCCCATCCAAATTCAGATATATATGTTGGGTTGCTTGTTCCAACGCGACTAAGACCCCGCAGCTTGCCGCATGGGGTAACTTCCCAGCGCATTCCGCAGGACGCAAAAAGGCTCGCCGCACGAAGTGCGCAGCGAGCCTTTTTGCATGTCCGAGGACGCGCTGGGAAGTTACCCCATGCGGCCAGCGGACAACTATGTAGCCTTGGACTAGAACATACCCAAGAAACCGTGCACAAATAGCGCGGCCAGAGCGGCACCGACAAACGGCGCGATGCCAGGAACAAGCAGGCCGTACTTCCAGTTGTTGTCAGCCTTGTTCTTGATCGGCAGCACCTGATAGGCCATGCGAGGACCAAGGTCACGAGCCTGGTTCATGGCGAAGCCGGTGATGCCGCCCATGCCCATGCCAACAGCCCAAACGATCAGACCGACGCAGATGGCGAGCATCAGAACGTTCTCGCCAGCACGGTTAGCAGCAGCAAGGATGGCGCTGATGAACACGAAGGTGCAGATAGCCTCGCAGAAGAAGTTGCGGGCATAGTTCGTGCCCTCGGTGGTGGGGTTGGTCGAGAAGATGTTGCGCTGGGCAATGGGATCGACGACACCATCGGAAGCCTTGAACTCATCGGCATACATAAGCCACGCGATCACGGCACCCGCAAAGCCGCCGAGCATATCAGCAACCATGAAGGGGATGCAACTGCTCCACGGCACCAGGCCGACGATGCACTGGGCAAGTACCATGGCGGGGTTCATGCACACAGCGCCGCCAAAGACAAACAGGCAAACCGAGATGCCAAAAGACCAGGTGGTGATGGCAAACATGTGGCCGGAGCCCTGATACTTGGTGCCCTTAAGCACGGTATCGCAGTGCACGCCCACGCCAAAGATGATCATGAGGGCCGTTGCGCCGAATTCGCAGAGGAGTTTGGTAAGCATAAAACCTTATCTTTCTTGTCGGTTATAAACGATTCGTTTAGACCGCGTACTAGTGCTGTGCGACGACAACGCCCAGGCCATCGGGAATGACGGCCACCTTGGCATCGGCACCCTTCATCTCAAAGGCGAGCTTGAGCGCCTCATCGAGGGTGTTAACCGGCGTCATGTGCATATCCTTGATCATCTGGTGATCGCACAGGTCGGTAACCATGATCACAGGGTGATGCGCCAGGATGCGGGCAAAGATCTGGCTCGTCCACTGGTCGGGCAGGGTCTCGTCCTTAGGACGGTCGATGCAGGCGCGCTCAAACTCTGCCGGATCATTGTCGGCGATGTTGTGATAGAAGCCCTCGCCACCGTGACCGTCGGCACAACCGGCGACATCAATGATCACGCCGCCCTCGGGAAGCGTGGCCTCGGCAGCGCACATACCCTTCACGGCCTGATAGATGTTCTGGTCGAGCGGGTAACCGCCGTTGGTGGTGATGGCAATCTCGCACTCAACGGGCTCAACGCCGGCAAGGCTCTTCACGAACTCGCAGCCAGCCTCGTGCGCCTTGTGGATATCGCCGGCAAAGGAGCCAATGACCTCGTGCTTGCCGTTGAGCACCACGTTAAGCACAAAGGCAAGGTGAGCCATCTCGGCAGCGGCAAACATGTCCTCGCTCACGTGGTTGTGGCACAGGTTGCCGGCACGCGAGTGGGAATCATTCACAAACTGACCGTTGTGGTTGTACATGATGGTCTTGTAGCTGGCGATGCCGGGCAGCACGGACTTGCGGCTGCCGGAGAAACCGGCAAAGAAGTGCGGCTCAATAAAGCCCTCGGCAAGCAGCAGATCGCAATCGGCGGCAATCTTGTTGATGATGCACTCGCCGCCAGAAGGCAGGGTGCCGATCTTTTTCATCATGCTGTCGTCAGTTGCGACGTGCATAACGATTTCCTCGTTGGCAACGATTTCCTCGCCGTACTTGTTGACGAGCTCCTCGTGCGTCGACGGACGATGCATACCCGTAGCAACCAGAATGCGAACGCGCGCCTCAGGCGCAGCGGAGTGGATGTGATGCAGCAGAATAGGCATCGTCACACGCGAGGGAACGGGGCGCGTATGGTCGGAGCTAATGATGACGATATCCTTCTTGCCAGCACAAAGCTCCTCGAGCGAAGGCGAGCCATAAGGGTTGGCAAGCGACTCCTCCACCAGCTCTTCCTGCGATTTCGTGGTCTTAAACTCGTTTTGATGACCTTCCATCACACCCGCGAAGTTCTTATCCTCAAGCTCCAGATGCAACGTCTTGTGGTCAAACGGCAGTTCACATTCAAACAATGACGAGCGCCCTCTTCCTTTCAACTGACACACTAGATAAACCGTTGGAAGGATACGCCGCTCACCGAAAAACTCCACCGTCCACCGACTCATTAACACAACGTTCATATTTGACCCATAACAAAACGGCCGTGATCCAAAACGGGACCGCGGCCGCTACAGTCATAAGGCGAGAAGCGCCAAATGCGCCACCGGGATAGACCCCATCCAAAACGCGCGAAGCGCACCTAATTCTCTCCAGCCCCAATCCCTGAAGACCGAGGACGAAGGGGCCCGATGGGTTTCCCTCTGAATGCATTCCGCAGCACGAAGCCCCCTTATCCGCAGCTCCGAAGGAGCAGGATAAGGGGGCTTCAAGTGCGAGGACGCATTCAGAGGGAAACCCATCGGGCCCCGGTGAGAGCCACAGGGCTATCGATTACCCCGTGTTTTGCAAACCTGCCGAGACGCCGGTCACAGTCGAAAGAATCAGGCTCATGTACTCGGCCTTCTTCTCCTCGGCCATCTCGTCCTGGTTCATACGCACCTCGCGAAGAGCGCGAACCTGGGCGATGGACAGGGCGTCGACATAGGGGTTACGCACGCGAACGGCGCAGCCGAGCACGCGGCGGCGCTGCAGCGGCCACTCGTCACCAACGATGGCAAGGACCCACTTACGCGTGAGCTGCATCTCGGTAAAGACCTTCTCGGACAGATCCTGGCGATCGCCCAGGTGCAGATACATCTTGGCGATGCGCTGGTCGGTCTTGGCGATCGACATCTCGATGTTGTCGATGAACGTGCGGAAGAACGGCCACTCCTGGTAGGCAGCCTTAAGCTGGTCCAGATCGCCAAACTGCTCGCAGGCGGTACCCAGGCCGTACCAAGCGGCCAGATTGATGCGCGCCTGGCTCCAGCTGAAGATCCACGGAATGGTACGCAGGTCGTCGAGCGACTTGGCACCCAGGCCGCGCTTGGCAGGACGCGAGCCGATCGGCAGCAGACCGACCTCGGTCAGCGGCGTCACGGTCGAGAACCACGGCGTAAAGTCCTCGGTGTTCAGCAGGTCCAGATAGCGCTCGTGGCTTGCGGCGTTGAGCTTCTCGGCCATATCCCAGAACTTCTGCGTAGTCTCGGTGTTGGTCTTCTCGACACTCGGGGCCGACTGCAAAAGCGTTGCGGCGGCAACGGACTCAACATGGCGCTGAGCCAGCGTGCGGTTGCCGTAACGGGCAAAGATGACCTCGCCCTGCTCGGTGAGCTTAAAGAAGCAGTTGACCGAACCCTTGGGCTGCGCCAGCACGGCCTTGTTGGCCGGGCCGCCGCCACGGCCAACGGCACCGCCGCGACCGTGCATGAGCACCAGGTCGATATCGTTCTTCTCGGCCCACTTGGCAATGCGCTCCTGCGCGGAATGCAGCGCGAGCATGGCCGTGGTAGGACCGGCGTCCTTGGAGGAGTCGGAATAGCCCAGCATAACCTCCATGCGGCGGTTGGTCTGGGCAAGACGCTTCTGCACCACGGGCAGCGTAAGCATCTGGTCGAGCACGTCGACGCAGCCCTCGAGGTCCTCGAGCTGCTCGAACAGCGGGATCACGTCGAGCTCGGGGACATCCTCCTCGTGTGCAAAGGACAGGTGGGCAAGCTCAAAGACGTCGGCCACATGCTGGGCGCTCTTGGTGAACGAGATGATGTAGCGGTGCGCCATCTTCTTGCCGTAGCGCTTTTGGATGGAGCCGATAGCGCGGAAGGTATCGATGACCTCGCGCGTCATGGGCTGCAGGTCGCCATGGATACCGTTCTCGTGGATATCCTTAAGGGCGCGGGCATGCACCACGGAGTGCTGACGGAACTCCATCTCGACCATATGGAAGCCGAAGGACTCGACCTGCCAGATGATGGTTTGGACCGGGCCGTAGGCAGCACGGACGGCACCGCAGGCGGCCAGCGAACGCTGGACGACGCGCAGGTCATCCAGGAACTCGTCGGCGCTGTGGTACATGGTGTCGGTGATACGACGGACGGTGGCGTTCAGGCGGTCGGCCATGACGAGCATGACGGCGCGATGCGGCTCGTGCTCGGAGATCAGCTCGGCGCGGGCCGTGTAACGAGGGCTCATCTCGACCTGATGGTTCCACAGGTTAATGAGCTCGGCCGACGGCTTGCTGTAGGTAGCCTCGAGCGTGAGGTTGCGGCCGATGTGGCGGCACTTGTCCTCGAGCTTGAGCACCATGTGCGTAAAGTACTTGGCGGCGACCTCACGGCTCACCTTGGCGGTGACGTTGGGGTTACCGTCGCGGTCGGAACCGATCCAGCTGCCGGGATGGAAGAACGCCGGGCACAGCGGCGGCACAGTACCGGCCTTGTCGCCCAGCACCCAATCGTCAAAACGACGATAGATAACGGGGATAACGTCGAACAGCGTGTTATCGAAGATGTCGATGATGGTATCGGCTTCCTCGACCGGCGTGGGCTTCTTGAGCGCGATGGGACTCGTACGCACCAGGGCGTCGATCTCCTGCAGCATATGGCGCTCGTTCTCCACCAGGTCGGAGCCGCCCAGACGCGGACGCTCCTCCAGCAGGTTGGAGATACGGCGGATCTTGCCCTCGACGGCCTTACGACGGGCCTCGGTGGGATGTGCGGTAAAGACAGGGTGGAACTCGAGCTTGTCGAGCAGCTCGTTGGCACCCTCGACACCCAGCTCATTCACCAGCTGGTGATAGGCAACGGTAAGCTCGTTGGCAGGATCGACCTCGGTATCGGTCGACGCACCGGCCTCGCGCTCGCGCAGCTGCGCCACACGGTAGTTCTCCTCCGACAGGTTTGCCAGATGGAAAAAGCTCGTAAAGGCGCGAACGATGACCTGCTGCTTATCGAGCGGCAGGCTGTCGATCAAATCGACGACCTCACGAAATGCCACGGCAGTGGGCTCGTCGGCGGTGGGCACGCCCTGCTCGTCGACGGCTTCGTCGGCAGCGCAGGTACCGGGGTTGCCGGCATTGACCACAATCTCGGCTGTCAAAATCTTGTCGAACAGGTCCGCGATCTCGGGATCATACTCGCTAAGCACACGGCGCTCCAGGCGCAAGAACAGCGCCAGATTGTCGCGCAGCTCCTCGGGGATCTCGATCTCGGCGAGACGCTCCCTGGACTCGGCATTCGAGCCGATTCGGTTAACGAGGCGGTTGACCACGGCAGCGACGCGCGCCGCGGCTTCGGGTACAGACTGGTTGCTTAGGTTCTCAGCCACGTTTCCTCCCATTCCTCCTTCTATGCACGTAACATGCGGTATTCATTATAGGCGCTTGAGAAATACTTTCGACACTGATTGCGCTTTACCACACAAAAGTATTTTCTGCATTGCAAAGGTTTTTGCCCTAAATGGTCGTATTTCTCGGTGGGCGGCATACGTAAACGGGGGCATTCCGCATAAAAGCGAAACACCCCCGTAACAATCGCTCTCCATGAGCAGGGCACGTTAGCAGGCCCGCAGCTCAAAAAGATGCGCTACAGGCGCTCGCGAACCGCCTCGACCACGTTGGCCAGATCGACCAGTACCTCGTCATGGCTCTCCATGTCGCGCACCTTGACCTTGCCAGCGGCAAGCTCGTCGCCGCCCAGGACCAAAATGAGCTTAGCGCCCACCTTGTCGGCCTGCTTAAACTGGGCCTTGAGCGAACGGCCCTGATAGTCGGCCTCGGTCACGATACCTGCGGCGCGAAGCTCCTGCGTGATGGCAAAAACGTTCTGGCGCAGCTCCTTGCCGGCATTGGCGACGTAGACGCACGGGACCTCCTCGGCACCCAGGTCGCTGCCAAAGGCCTGCAGGGCCAGCAGGGCGCGCTCAAAACCGACGGCGAAGCCGACGCCTGCCGTGGGCTTGCCGCCCTCGAGCTCGACGAGGCCATCGTAGCGGCCGCCGCCGCCGATGGAGCCGACGCCGGCGCCAGGGGCCTCGACCTCAAAGACGGTACGGGTGTAGTAGTCCAGGCCGCGCACCAAGGTGGGATCCTCGACATACTCGATACCCGCCGCATCCAAATAGCGCTTGACCTGCTCGTAGTGCTCGCGGCACTCATCGCACAGGTTGTCGCCCATCAGCGGGGCCTCGGCCATGATCTCGCGGCAGTGGTCGTTCTTGCAGTCGAAGGCACGCAGCGGGTTGAGCTCGGCGCGCTCGCGGCACTCATCGCACATCTCTTCGGCGTGATCGAGGATGAACTGCTTAACCTGCTCGCGGTAAGCCGGACGGCACTGGGCGTCACCCATCGAGTTGATGAGCAGACGGAGCTTGGAAAGGTCGAAGCCCAGGCGCTTGTAGAACTCCATGAGCATGATGATGCACTCGGCGTCTGCCGCCGGATCGGGAGCGCCGAGCCACTCGATGCCCACCTGATGGAACTGGCGCAGGCGGCCCTTCTGGGGACGCTCGCCGCGGAACATGGCCTCGGCGTAGTAAGCCTTAAACGGCGTGGAGCCCTGGGGCACCAGGTTGTTCTCCACGACGGCGCGCACCACACCGGCCGTGCCCTCGGGGCGAAGCGCCAGGCGCTGCTTGGGCTTGAGCTTGGTATCGGTACCCTCGGTAAAGACGCGCTCAAGGTTGGCGCCGCTAAACACGCGGAACATCTCCTTGCGAACGACGTCGGTCGACTGGCCGATACCGTGGACAAACACGTCCACTTGCTCGATCGCGGGCGTCTCGATGGGCTTAAAGCCAAACGGCTCGAATACGCCGGCCGCAATCTGCTGCATCTTTTGCCAAGCGCGCATCTCGGCGCCGATAAGGTCGCGGGTTCCCTCCGCCTTCTGTGCCTGCATGGGCAAACACCTTTCTTTTGTATCGCGTCATAGGTAGTGGTCATTATACGGCACAAAAACAAAACGCGGCAGCGCGTCTGACCGAACGAGGGTATGGGGGCTCGTTCGGCCAGACGCGCCGCCGCGACAGCCGATCCGCTTTCCTCCGACCCCTTCGGGTCACATGATCTGTTAGGGACGGAGGAAAACGGATCATTTCGTAGGCCCGTGGCCGCCTTGGAAACCGAATGATGGTACGAGCATCCATTCGGCTTCCAGGGCGGCCACAAGCAGAACGGGGCGAACAGCAAAGAGCGACGGACGTCTACTCCCCCGCCACGCTCGCGCGCAGCTTGGCGGCGATGGGCTCGTATGCCAGCAGGAACACGAGCATGACCACGGAGCACGCCAGGCACACAATCCAGGTGCTCGCAAAGGAGCCCGTGGCATCGAACAGCACGCCCGAGACGATGGCGCCCACGGTGCCGCCGACCATCTCGAGCGAGGTAATGGTACCCGTGACCTTGCCCAGGTCGGCCATACCAAACTGCTTGGACGCGGCTGGGCAGCGCCGCCAGCATGCAGATAGCCGCGAGCACCAGGAAGGCGGAACGCCAGCCAACGCTCACGATAAGCGAGCTCACGATGGGAGACAGAATAGCGCCGCCAAAGCCCGAGCCCGAAAGTGCGATGGAGATGGCAAGGCCTCGCTTGGCCGTAAACCAGTTGGCGGTCACCAGGCTAATGAGCAGTCGGGTCGAGGCAACGGCAAAGCAGCCCGAAACGGCAAAGAGCACGTAGACCTGCCAAAGCTCGCCCACAAAGCTCATGCCGACAAGCACGGCAGAGGTGGCGATTACAGTGAGGGAGCCCAAAACACGGCCGCTTACTTTATCGGCAACATGGCCAATGACAAGTGAGCCGATAACGCTCACCACGGTAGAGATCGCATTGGAGATGTTGTACTGCGCAAGGGAAATGCCCAGGTCGCTGACGATCAGCGGCTGAAACAGGCTCATGCAGTTGACGAAAATCGTGTAGCACGTGGCCATGATCACAAAGCCGGAGGCCACGACGAGCCAACCAGGGAAGAGCTTACGTTGTTGGGACATACTGTTCCTTTTTTAAAAAAACGAGTAGCAAGGTTGGGTGCTACCGGTGGTCGGCGATGTAGCCCAAAGCGACGGCGGCATAAGCCGCGGCGCCAAGGGGAAGCTCAGCATCGCTAAAACGTGCCTTGGGATGATGCTGAGCAAAATGCTCGTCCGTATCAGTCACGGCAGCGCCCACGGTAAAGTACGCACTCGGGATCTCGCTCGAAATCAACGCGAAGTCCTCGCTCGCCATGGCGTGGAACAGCGGCAGGAAGGCGGCCTTGGGCAGCGCCACACCCACATAGCCAAGCGAAGCCTGAGTCATATCGTCATCGAGTACGAGCGGGGGAACATCCGAGAGCGTCTCGATAGTCGCCGGCGTACGATAGGTCGAGGCAACGCCTTTAACGACCTCCGCGATGCGGGTCTTGAGGTGCTCCATGAGCTCGACGTCGAAGCCACGCAGCGTTCCCTCGAGCACACAAGTGTCGGGGATGACATTTGCGGCCTGACCGCCGGCGAACTTGCCAACGGTAAGCGCGACCTCCTTGGCCGCCGGCACCTCGCGGGAGATGAGCTCCTGAAGCGCCAGATGCACATGGACGCCGGCCGTGATGGGGTCGATGCAGATCTCGGGGCTCGAGCCATGGCCGCCCTTGCCCTGAAGCGTGATGCGAAAACCGTACACGCCCGAGAGCGCCGGGCTGCCGTAGAGCACCAGGCCAAGCGGCGACTGGCTATTGACATGCATGGCAAAGGCGGCCTGGGGACGCGGATTCTGCAGCAGACCGTCGGCAATGGCGGCGCGGGCGCCCTCAAAGGTTTCCTCGCCCGGCTGGAACAGCAACTTAACTGTGGCGTTGGCGTCGACAAGCTCGGACTCGCGGGCCTTGAGCAGGTGGGCGGCACCAAGCAGGGCCGTCGCATGCATATCGTGGCCGCAAGCATGCATGCAGCCGTTGACAGAGGCGAAAGGCTCGCCCGACTCTTCCGCGACGGGCAGTGCGTCCATGTCGCCACGGAGCATGATGACCGTGCCGGCCTGATCGTCCGTGCACATACCGTTGCCCTGGGCCGCCACGGCCGCACCAGCACCAATAAGGCCCACAACACAGGAGCCGTCGACGAGCGTGGCAAACGGGATGCCCATCTCGGTCAGACGTGCCTGGATATACGCAGAGGTTTGCGGAAGGCGATTACCCAACTCGGGCGTCTGATGCAGGTCGTGGCGCCACGCAGCAAGTTTGTCTGCAAAAGCTTGAGCCTCGGCAACAAGACCGTCACCGATAGCGGCTTGCGCTGCCTGGGTGGCCTTGGGCGCTGGTTGCGGTTGAAGATTGGACTGAGCTGGTGCCATAGATGCCCTCCAGTATTATTTGTGCAGCAAACACTTTGATAGTCTAAAGTGCAAGGCATAACTGTAAGGGCGTTACATAAAAAACGCCGCCCCAGGAGGGCGGCGCAACAAGTTGTTTACAATTGCGCTCAATTATTTCGGCGCAAAAAATCGAAATGTGTCTCGCTCAAGATGATCGACAAGAAGATGAGGACGAAGCCGGCGAGCAGACGCGAAGTGAGCGCCTCCCCCATCAGCAGCACCGAAAACAACACACCCGAGGGGGACTCCATCGATAGGAGCAATGAGCCCGTCGAGGCCGGGACGTGCGCCAAGCCGACGTTTTGGATGAGCAGCGCCACGCACGTGCAGCCCACCGAGAGAAAGGCCATCACGCCGATAAAGCTCGGCGTCCACACGGACGCGGGCGCTTGGGTCTCGAACAACAGCGACGAGATAAGGCTCAAGACGCCATTGCCCACAAACATCCAAAACGTGATGACGTTGATGTCCATCTTTCGGCCGTACTTGGCCGTCACCGACATCTGAATGGCAAAGAAAACCGCACCGCCCAGCGTGATGGCATCACCGATGTTGAACTCGACGCTATCGAGCGCCACCAAGCCAATGCCCGCCAAGCACAGCAGTGCCGCGCCCAGGTTATAGCGGGTGAGTTTTTCGCCGCTCAGAAAATAGCTCGCAAAGGGCACGAGGATGCAGTATGTTCCCGTCAAAAACGCGTTCTTGCCCGCTGTGGTGTGCGCCAGACCGACCGTCTGCAAGGCATAGGCTGCCCACATGAGCGCGCCCATGCTCAGACCGACAATCAGATTGCGAGCGTTAAGGTGGGCGGCGATGCGCTTGCGAAAGATAACAAGCATGACCAGCGCCGCGGGAAGAAAACGAATATAGAGCAGTTCGAACACCGGAATGGTGTCGAGCGCGTCCTTCATAGTGGTAAAGGAGTAGCCCCAGATAATCGCCACCGAAAGCAGTAGAACTTTCCAGAACAACGGCGAACGAGCACCAGCACCACGGGAGGTGCCGCCCGCGCCCAGGTCCTCGCGAGCAACAGGGCTATCGGGCATGTTTTCGATTTCGTTGGCAGCGTATTGGGCCATGGAACATCCTCACACTCAAACTGGGCGTGGTGTCCGCACGCGTATGGCTGCATGCCGCCTCATGGTCAAATAAAAACGGGACGCGCCGGACCCCCGGCACGCCCCGCTACTGTAGCAACAACCAACGTCACACCGCAATTCACCGCACTAAAGCGTCGGCAGAGTAAACCTCAATGTTTCGTCAATGTCACGCTGTTGCACTAAATAAGTTTCGTGCTTTCAAGCTTTTCGATGATCCAGTCGTTGGCTTTGATGACTGGGCGGCGGAAGACCACGCCCAGGGCCAGCGACGGAATCAGATAGCTCGTCAGAATGCCCAGCTCAATCCAGTACTCCATATGGTAGGCACCGGCCATGGCGGCATGCATGGCGTTGATGCCGTGGGTAAACGGCAGGAACGGATAGATTGCCTGGAACACGGGGCCGGTCATCTCGATGGGGAACGTGCCGCCCGAACCACCGACCTGCATAACCAGCAGCACGACAGCAAGTGCCTTACCGATATCGCCAAACGACACTGTAAGCGTGTAGACGATATTGGAGAACACGAGGCTCGCGACCCAGCCCGCCAGCACAAACTGCAGCGGGTTGTCGCACTGGATGCCAAAGAACAGGATATCGCCCGCGCATACGAGTGTTGCCTGCAGCAGGGCCAGACCGCCAAAGAACAGGTAACGGCCCAGATAGATCTCGTGCAGGCGCACGGGGATGAGCTCGTTGATGAGCTCATCGTCGACCGAAACCTTCATCATGGCAGCCAGCACGATCGAGCCGACCCAGAGCGACAGGATCGTGTAGAACGGCGCCATGGCAGAGCCGTAATTGCGGATCGGATAGACCGGCTTGCGGTCGAGCGCGACGGGACCGGAAAGCGACGCGGCCAAACCATCGGGGTCGTTGCCGATCATCGTCTTGATCGTGGCCAGATCGTCCGACATAAGGGCACCATCGAGCTCGTCCTTGAAAGCGCTAATCTTGTCCGCCGCCTCGCCCAGCTGGTCAGAAGCCTTGTTGACGAGCTTTGCAGCCTTAGAGAGGCCCTTTGCCAGCGAACCGGATGCGTCGGTCAGACCGTCTACGGCACTATCCAGATCGCCCGAGATACCGTTGAGTGAATCCAGAACGCCCGAAATAGTCTTCTTGAGTTCTTTGGCCTTGACCGAAAACGTAGAGTCGTAGTCAGTCTTGGCGCCCGAGATACCAGCCTTGGCATCCGCGATTGCCTGATCGACCTCGGCACGCGACTTGTTAACTTCTGCCATGCTGTCAGAAAGGGACTTTGCGGTTGCCGTCAGGTCCTTGGCGTTATTGCGATACTCCACCGCGATTCTGCTCAGCGATGTTGCCACAGACTTGAGGCTGTCCTGGAGCTTTTCGTCAGTCACCTGATCGGCAAAGCTGCGGAGCTGGTCGGCCGTGGCGTCGATATCGTCGGCACGCGTGTTGAGCGCCGCCGCGGCATCGTTGAGCTGGGACACTGTAAGGTCGACATGTTGATTCGCGGCATCAAATGCCTTCGCAAGCTCGGCGGACACGTTGTCAAACGAGCCCGCGCTTCCGTCAATCGCGGCGTTGATGGCGTCGTTGGCGTCCTTCAGCGCTTCCTTGGAATCGCTCATACCGCTCTTGGCATGCTCCATCAGCTGCTTAGTCGACTCATCGACCGTGCCCGTCTGCTTGAGCATACCGCCCGCCGACGTCAGCGAATCGGACGTGGAACTCAAAATGCCCGCCAGCGACGTTGCGCTGGCCTGAACGTCTTGCAGGTCCTGGACCGAATCGCCGAGCGTCGAGGACAGGTTGGCGATAAAGTTGCTCACTTGATCGGTGCTCATGTAGTCGAGCAGGCTGGACACGGTTTTAAGACCGATGGTCGTAATGGTCTTGGTAAAGGTCTCGTTGACTTGGCTCTGGACGGCACTCGACCCTTTCTCGGTCACGATCTGGGCAATGGCGTTGGCCTTCTGATTCTCGTAGAACTCGATATCGGCATGCTTCACGTCGGTCGAAAAGAGCGTCATCATATCGGCACTAAACGTCTTAGGGATAACGACAGCCGCATAGTATGCGCCCGATTTGACGCCCTCGATGGCCTTTTCTCGATTGTTGAGTACAACCCAATCGAAGCTCTCGTTGCCGCGCAGGGTGGCGGTCACGTTTTCACCCACGTTGACCTCAACGGGGATCAGATCGCTCTCGTAACCCTCATCGGTGTTGACCACGGCGATCTTAAGATTGCCGGTGTTGCCGTACGGATCCCAGCTGCCGGCGATGTTAAACCACGCGTACAGACACGGTACGATAATGAGGCCCATCACGACAACCAAGCCGATCACGGAGCGAGACACGTTTTGGACATCGCGCTTAAACAGATGCAGGATGTTCTTCATTTATGCCTCACCTCCTTTGGAGTGCTTGCCAAGCGGAGTGGCATCTCCATCATTTGTGGCTGTGCTGTCGCTGTCCTGAGATTTATGGTTCGAGCCTATATGCGGCAAGCGGCCCGTGGACTGATCGCCGCCCTTGGCACCACGCTCGCTGGCGTTGAGGCCAAACATGTAGCGGGCAGCAGGAATGGCGGCCGTGTGCTCGCGCATCTCGCGACGCAGGTCCTCATCCGAAAGCGCCGAGATGCGCATCTGGGTATTGAGGCTCGCGCGGATATATTCGATATTGATAAGCCAGCCGCAGATGGCAATGACCGAGATGATCCAAATGACAAGCAGGATGATCTTGCCGTTATTGTCAATATCGAGAACCGTCGACAGGACAAAGAGCAGGACCTGAACGCCCACCACGGCGGCAAAACCGCCCTTGATGTAGTACGGGTAGCGATGTTCAAAGGCGACCGCATGATCGAGCAGTTCGCGACGGTACGAATCGGAATCGAGCATGACACGCATGGCCGTGCGCAGCGAGTAGCGCTGGCGCGGCAGGTCGTTGGACTCGCAAATCATCATACCGGTCGTGGAAAGCTGTTTATCAAAGAGAAGGTTGAGGTTGAGCAGTAACGGGCGCAGCTGCAGGCCGATAAAGAGCGCCACGATCAAGAACACGCCCAGAATGCACAGGTTAAACAGGTAGTTAAACGAGTACATGCCGCCGACCGTCTCGCGCAGCAGATTGATGCCGTAGGTAAAGGGCAGCAGTGGGTGCAGCCACTGGAAGAAGCCAGGCATCATCTCGATGGGGTACATGCCCGACGAACCCGGAATCTGCACGATGACGAGAATGACACCGATTGCCTTGCCGATATGCTTAAACGTGGTGGACAGCGCATAGATGATATTGACGTAGGTGAACGAAATGGCGATGCCGCCCAGCACGAACAGCAGCGGGCTGACGCACTGCACGCCAATCACCAGATCGCCCACCGTAACGATGATGGCCTGGAGCGCGCCCAGGATCACCAGGAGCAGCCAGCGGCCAAAGTAGCCCTGACGCGCGGTAAAGCTGCCGATGCCTTCGCGGTCGACCTCGAGCTTGTAGATGGCGATGAGCACGTAGCCACCCACCCACAGCGCCAGATTGGTATAGAACGGGGCGATGCCCGAACCAAAGCTCTTGACCGGGTAAATTGACTTTGAGGTCAGTTCGACCGGAGATGCCATGAAGTCTGCAACGTCATCGACGTCGACGCCCATCAGGTCGGCCAGCTCGCCCATGGACTCAGAGGTCCGTAGCGCCGCGATGTCGTTGGCGGCGGTTGCAAGCTTGTCCTGGACCTTGGCAAGCGAGGCATCGGTCTGGGACAGCGTGGTCTTGGCCTGACCGAGCGTAGCGTTGAGTTGGGCCAGCGTGCCACGCGCGCTCGCAATCGTGGGCGTAAGACCCGATACGATTCCCGTCAGATCACCCGAGACGGCAGCAAAGGAATCGAGCGCGCTTGAGGCCTTCGGCAGCGCGCTTTGGCCCAGGTTCGTTTGGGCCTGGCCAAGGTTGGTCGCACCGGCCTGAATTGCGTTATTGATAGCATCGCTGGCGCCCGATACAGCCGCGGCGTCATTTGCCATGGCGCTCGACTGCGCAGACAGACCGTCCTTGATGCTCTGAAGCTTTTCATTCTGCTCTCGAAGCAAATCGATGGTCGATACAATGCGCGCGTCAATTTCCTCGGAACCTGTCGACGTGTCATTGGCGAGAATCTCCAAGTGCCCGATAACGGCCTTATTGTGGTCGATCGTCGCTTGGAGAGACTCGAGCGAATTGTCGATACGGGTGGTCGTAGATGTGACCGTGCCCGTCAGCTTGCCGATGGCAGCGTTCGCGGAGGCCGACGTCTTGGTGAGCGCAAGGCTGCCCTCCGAGAGCGCCTTGGAGAGCGAGGCGATAGAGTTGCCCGCCGTAGTGCGGGCCTCGCCCAGCAGGTCATTGCCCTGGGAGATCGCCTGCGTCAGTGACGGCGCCTGACCCTGCAGGCCGGCAAGTGCCGCATCAGCCGAGGCGATAGCACCACTCGTCTTATCGATGGCGTCATTCATGTCGCCAATCGAATCGCGCACCTCGCCCAAGGTATCGGATGCCTCGGACACCGAACTTGCCAACGAATCCTGAGTCTGGGTTGCCTTGTCTTTAAGGTCGATGCCAGCATCTTTGGCAATGCCCGCGACGGTCTCGCCCACCGTGGAGACAAACTCCGAGTTGATCTGCCCCTCAATGGTGTTTGCACCGGTATCGGTGACCTTGGGCGCAATGGCGCTCTTTTTCTCGTTGACGTAATAGGTGAGTTTCGGCTGATGGTAATTGCCGTCGAGCATCGAGACGAGATTGTCGGAGAAGTTCTTGGGAATCACGATGGCAGCATAGTACTCGCCGCTCTCGACGCCCTCTTTGGCATCGGCCGCCGAATCGACGAAGGTCCAGCCCAGTTGGTCGTTCTCCTTGAGCTGATCGACGACCTGGTCGCCCGCGTTGAGCTCGCCCACTAGGTCGTTCTGGGTGCCCCGATCATTGTTGGCGATAGCGATTTTAATGCCCTGGGTGTTTCCATACGGATCCCAGTTTGCCACGATGTTGTACCAGGCATACAGTGAGGGAATAACGCACACGCCCAGGGTAACCACCAAGGCGACGGGGTTCATAAGCAATCGCTTAATGTCACGCTTAAATATCGCAAAGGAGACCTTTGCATTGGATAGTTTGCTGCCGAGGCTCACGCTTGGACCATCCATCCTGTCGTTGAATCGAATCGTACTATCGACAACCATTGTACGTAGGCGCTTTAGTGCCTCGCGGCACAATGGTGCTGAGTTTTGCGGATAGCAATATACTACGAAGATAAGTTAACGTACAGATGTACAGTATCTTTAATTCCAGCAGCTCACAAAACCACAACCCGCACAAATTAGCAATTCAAATAGTCATTGGGGACGTTCTTAAACGACTAGTCAAACAAGAACGTCCCCGATGACTGCTTTCCCCCGTTCCCAAGGAATCATTATTGGACCGCCGATGTTTTGGTAATGCCAGCGAGCGGGCACCAGAGCGAACAAATTGGCATGAAAAGAGGACGGCATAGACCTTCTGGTCATGCCGTCCTCTTTGAATGACAAGTTGTCGCTCTGGTGCCCGCGCAGCGTCGGCTGGTCCGCCGTTCGTTAGAACGGCGGAACGAAGGGCAGCGTCGAGCCGTTACGCGGTTTGGTAAAACCGCGTAACTACCTAACTACATCAAGTTGCAGACAGCCGCCGCGAAGGCCACGGGGTCCTCGGGCAGAACACCCTCGACCAGCAGGGCCTGGTCATAGAGCAAACCGGAGTACTGCTTGATCTTGTCGGTGTCGCCCGCCTTCTGAGCAGCGACGAGCTTGGCAAAGACCGGGTGCTTGGCGTTGAGCTCGAGCACGCGCTGGCTCTTGGGCATACCGTCGGGCGCGCCCTCGGGACCCTTCTGGAGCACCTTCTCCATCTCGAGCGAAAGCGGGCCCTCGGTGGTGATGCACGCGGGAGCATCGGTCAGGCGCGCAGAGACGGCGACCTTCTCGACCTTGTCGCCGAGCGCCTCCTTCATGGCGCTAAAGAGGTCCTCGTTCTCCTTGGTGGCGTCCTCGGCCTCCTTCTTCTCGTCCTCGGTCGCCAGGTCAAGATCACCGGTCGCGACGTTCTTGAGCTCCAGGTGACGATCCTCGACCTCGGGCTCAGCACCGTCGGTAACGGCCTTCTCGGCAGCCTCGCGGGCAGCATCGTCCTCATAGATCTTGGGCATATCGGCGGCAACGTACTCACGCATGGCCTGGAACGTGAACTCATCCACATCCTGCGTCAGCAGCAGCACGTCATAGCCGCGGTCGAGCACGCCCTTTACCACGGGCATCTTGGCCAAGCGCTCACGCGAGTCGCCGGCGGCGTAGTAGATGGCCTTCTGATCCTCGGGCATGCCCTTGGCATACTCGGCCAGGGTAATCATCTTCTGCTCCTTGGCAGACCAGAACAGCAGCAGGTCGGCGAGCTCATCGGCCTTCATGCCATAGCTCGAGTAGATGCCGTACTTAAGACCGCGGCCAAAGTTCTCAAAGAACTTCTCGTAGGCCTCGCGGTCGTTGTCACGCATATCCTCAAGGTCGGCGGTGATCTTCTTTTCCACACGCTTGGCGATGGCCTTGAGCTGACGGTTCTGCTGCAGCGTCTCGCGCGAAATATTGAGCGTCACGTCGGCAGAATCCACGACACCGCGCACAAAGTTGTAGTAGTCGGGCAGCAGGTCGTCGCACTTCTCCATAATCAGCACGTTGGAGCTGTAGAGCGCCAGGCCCTTCTCGTAGTCCTTGCTGTACAGATCGAACGGGGCACGACCCGGCACAAACAGCAGCGCATCGTACTCAAGCGTACCCTCGGCATGGAAGCTGATAGTGCGCGCGGGATCGTCAAAGTCGTGGAACGTGGACTTGTAGAACTCGTTGTAATCCTTCTGCTCAACGTCGGAGCTGCGCTTCTTCCAGATCGGCGTCATAGAGTTGATGGTCTCGAGCTCCTGGTAGTCCTCGTACTCGGGCTTGTAATCCTCCGGCGCGTCCTCGGGCTTGGGTTTCTGGCGGCTCTTGGTCACCATCATCTGGATCGGGTAGCGCACATAGTTGCTGTACTGCTGAATCAGGCTCTTGAGGCCCCACTCGGTCAGGAAGCGATCGTAGGTCTCGGCCTCGCCGTCGGCGTCGAGCTTCTCATTCTCGCGCAGCGTCAGAATGACATCGGTACCGTGCTCGGCGCGCTCGCCATCTTCGATGGTGTAACCCTCAAGACCATCAGACTCCCACACGTGAGCGGTGTCCTCGCCATAGGCGCGGCTCACGACCTTCACGTGGCTGGCGACCATAAAAGCCGAGTAGAAGCCCACGCCAAACTGGCCAATGATGTCGACATCCGAACCCTGCTGCTCGGCGTTCTCGGTCTTAAACTCCTCAGAGCCGGAATGGGCGATGGTGCCCAGATTGCGCTCGAGCTCCTCGGCTGTCATGCCAATGCCGTTATCCGAGATAGTAATGGTGCGGGCATCTTTATCAAAGGAGACGCGAATAGCCAGGTCGCCCTGGTCGAGCTTGACGCTCGGGTCCTGCAGGCTCTTAAAGTTGAGCTTGTCGACGGCGTCGCTCGCGTTAGAGATAAGCTCGCGCAGGAAGATTTCCTTATTGGTGTAGATGGAGTTGATCATGAGGTCGAGCAGTTTTTTGCTCTCGGTCTTAAATTGACGCATATGCAGTCCTTTCGCGCTACCCCCGTCCGCAAAAACGGCCCGGTTGCCCGAGCCGCATCGCAGACCTGCTATGTTCAGACTTAGATTTTATAACCCAATAGCGCGCATATATACACACGGAATCGAAAAACTGTATGTCCGAGCGCTCTAATGCGTCAATTGCCAAGGAGCGTCCCCAGCTGCCGGCAGAAAAGGAACGTCCCTATCTGTCATCGGAAAGGAACGTCCCTATCTGCCATCTACGCGCTTGGCCATCCAGGCATGAGGCTGGCCTTCGTCTTCGTAGTCCACCGGGGCAATCTGCGTGTAACCGGCCTTAACATAGAGCGGCAGCACGTACTCCTGCGCATGCAACTTTATGAGCTTGGCGCCGGCATCGCGCGCAGCAGCTTCGCTGGCTTCGACAATCTTGCTTGCCAGACCGCGACGGCGCATGGCGGACAGCACGGCAACGCGCCCCATAATATAGGTCTCCCCCGCTGCGACGCCTTCGTCCAAGTCGCACGCCGGCAGAGCCGGTGCCCCTGCATCTGCCGCGCGCTCCAGTTCCTCGGGAAACACGCGCGAGCAGCCGGTGAGCTCGCCGTCCGCGTACAGCGTCACATGGATGCAAGCCGGCGCCTCATCGATCGCGTCGAACTCGTTCTCGTAGCCTTGCTCGTCCATAAAAACGGCGCGGCGCACCAGCGCCGCGTCATCAAAGCATCCCGTCTTAAGTTGGATATCCATGGCTGCCCCTTCATTCAATGCGAACGTTAGGGACAGATTTTAGCGAAAATGGGCTCCGCGCACGCTAAACTTCGCGCGAGCCTTCGCCAGGCAATCGTAATGACCCACGTTATGGGCATCGCTCGCGATGAAACTGTACAGGTTCTGATCAAACAGACGCTGTGCCGGCTTTTTCTCGCGACCAAAGCGACCGCCGGCAATAAAGTCCGCCGAAGCCTGCAGCTTGCAGCCCATATCGACCAGACGCTCCGCCACGCTTACATCCTTTTGAACCGCACGATAGCGCTCAGGATGAGCGATGATCACCTGGTAGCCACGGCACTGCAAATCGTAAATCGTGTTCTCGTACTCTCTAAACGCATACGCATCGGCATGCGTCGAAAGCTCGAGCAGAAACTCGTTGGTCCCATCGAAATGCAAGTGCTCCGCAGCATCGATACCAAGCTCAACGAGCTTTCGATGGTTGACCTCGAAGCCCATCTGGAGCGGAAAACCGTCAGCGTTATCACGCAGCAGCTCAAAGGCATCCCACATCTTGTCGTAATCAAAATAGGGATCACGGCAGTGAGGAGTGCAAACGATTCTGGTTACACCGGCCCGCTTGGCAGCCTCGAGCATCGCCAAGCTCTCATCGAGATCGGCGGCACCGTCGTCTACACCCGGCAAGATATGGCAATGAATGTCACGCATAGGTCAGCCTTAATCAACTAAACGTTTGCTCGGTTGGTGAAGATGCCCTTTTTTGAAGTCCCCTGATCGTCGGAGCCCTTCTTCACCTTCTTACCGTCCTTGGTGTAGTAGGAGTAGTAGTACTCGCTGGTCTCGGTCTCGCAGTAGTTCATAACGGTACCGATGAGCTTGACCTTCTCGGACTTCTTAAGCTGACCGATAGCGTTGAGCGCCTCCTCGCGCTTGGTGAAATCCTCGCGCACCACGAACAGCGTGCCGTCGGTCAGGCTGGCAATCTCGGCAGCATCGATGAAGGTGCCTACCGGAGGAGCGTCGAAGATGACGTACTGGAACTTGGCAGACAGTGCCTTTACCAGCTTGGCAAAGCGATGAGAGACGATGATGTCGGCAGGATTGGGAATATGCGGCTCGGCATCGAGGAAGTAGAAGTTCTTCTGACCCGTCTCGACAATTGCCTGGTCAATGGAGATCTGCTCGGAAAGGACCGCATAGAGTCCGCCGCGCGAACGAACGCCGAGCATATCGGAAAGAGACCTGCGGCGCATATCGGCCTCGACCAGGAGCACGGACTTGCCGCTCGTGGCGATAGCCTGAGCAAGGTTAATGGAAACCGTAGACTTGCCCTCGTTGGGAATCGAGGAGGTAACGGTGATGGTGCGAATGGGGTCGTCCACGCTCGCAAAGCGGATGTTGGCCAGAAGGGTCTTGGCGGCATTCTGTACAACGAGCTTATCGGTGTTCTTTGCCTTAGCCATGCCTATTTACCACCTTTCATAGCCGGAATTCGGCCAACAACGGGAATGCCCAGGAGCTCTTCTGCCTCTTCGGCACCGCGGATGCGGGTATTGAGCATGTCTGCCAAAACGACATAGGCAACTGCGATAAAGATACCGGCGAGGAACGCGACGGCAATATACAGCGTGCGCTTGGGGCCGCTGGGGACTTCGGGGGTCTTAGCCTCGTCGATAACGTTGATGCTCTGGGCAGCGCCGACGTTCTGAGCGACCGTACTCACCGAGCTGGCCATGGCCTTTGCGACCTTAGCCGTCTCCTTGGCATCGGTGCCGGTAACCGAAAGCGTAATGACACGCGTGGTGGTCTCGGAGGAAACAGACACCTTGTAGTCATCCAGGTCAGCAAGGCCCAGCTCATTGGCAGCACCGCTCTTAACGCTATCGCTATCCAGCAGCGTGGCGATATCGTTGGAAAGCATCTGGCTCGCCGAGAGATCGTTGTAGCTCATCTGACCGCTATCGTCGGTCTTGGCGAGAATGTACATGCTCGTCGTCGCGGTATAGGTGTTGTCCATCGCAACGAAGGACACGATGCCCATGGCGATCGCGCAGACCACCGGAAGGGTGATGACCAGCTGAAGGTGCTTTTTGAGCAGCTGGAACAGTTCGAGAAGGGTCATGCAGCTTGCCTTTCATTTCCCCAGTTCGGATTGACAAAACTGTCCGTATGTTATCGCATCTTTTTACCGAGACCAAACTCTATACATAAGAAACAGGCTCTCCTGTAAAAATGTCGGAAGCAATCGTAAAATTGCACAACAACGCCGCACCCGAAAGTCAAATGCGGCGTCTACATCAATATCTATGTTGTATCGCTATGCGAATGGCTCGTCCTGCTGTATGGGAAACGTCACCGTAATGGTGGTTCCCACGCCCAACTCGCTCGACAGATCGAGCGTGGCGTGATGATACAGGGCCGCATGCTTGACAATGGCAAGCCCCAGGCCGGTTCCGCCGCGTGCCTTGGACCTACTCTTGTCCACGCGATAGAACCGCTCAAATACCTTGCCCTGTTCTTCAGGCGCGATACCGATTCCCGTGTCGGCGACCGCGAGGAACGGATGGCCTTCGTCGTTGGTACCGCACTGCAGCGTAACCGTACCACCGGGTCGATTGTAGCGGATGGCGTTGCTTGCCAGATTATAGATGAGCTCGTCGATCAAGCGCGACACGCCTTCGATGACCACAGGCTTGGTCTCATGACTTATCGTCACATTCGCCTGACGGGCGACCTGTTCAAGACGCTGCTCAACCGCGTAGATGGCACGCGAGAGCTCAATAGGCTCCGTGGACCCAATGGGCACCGCCTCGCCCTCAGTTGCACGCTCGGCCTCGTCCAAGTTAGACAGCGTAAGGATGTCGTTGACAAGCGCTGCCAAGCGGCCCGCCTCACGATAGATGCGACCGCCAAAGTTGCGCAGGTCGTCCTCGCCCTCGACCATGCCGTTTGCAATGAGCTCAGCATAGCCCGAAATCGCCGTAAGCGGCGTCTTGAGCTCATGGGTGATATTCGCCGTGAATTCGCGGCGCATACGGTCGTTGTCCGCCAGCACCGCCATTTGGCGCTTGAGCTCCTGGCGCTGCGACTCGATACGCTCAAGCATGGGGACCATCTCGGCATAGGCGTGCTCATAGCTACGGCGTGGGTGGTCCAAATCCACCTCTTGCAAAGGCGCGATGATGGCACGGGACTCGCGGCGCGCCATAAAAAACGAGAGTACCGCACCCGCTGCCGCGATAAGCAGCATCGGCGCCACCATCGACAGCAAAATCGCCGCAACGCCAGGCTGGGCCTGCGCCAAGCGGACAACCTGGCCGTTATCAAGGGCGACGGCGCGATACAGCATAATCTCGTCGAGCGTAGAGCTTGCGCGCTCCGCGGAACCCAAACCACTCTCAAAGGCCTCGATGACCTCGGGGCGATCGCCATGGTTGGGCAGTGTGGAAGGCGACGCCTCGTTGTCGTAGGCAACCGATCCATCCTTGTTAATCAGCGTGATGCGCAAGTCCTCGCGATCGAGGCTACGCAAGAACAGGATGGGCTCCTGCTGCTCGTCGAGGGCGGCAGCAATGAGCTCGGTTTCCTGCGCCAGATTGGCACTCGTGGCATCCGCCAAGGTGTTTTGCACAAAGAACGCGCCCAGCACCGTAAACGCCACGATAACCGCCATGGCGCAGACAAAGATCGTCACAAAAACGCGGTGCGACAGCGTATGTTTTCCCTGGGGGGCGAAGACCACGGGTTACTCCTCCGATGCGGTGGCCGCGGTGTCGTCACCTTCGGCACCATCACCGGTAGAAGGCTCGGCCAAGCGGTAGCCCACGCCGCGCACGGTCTCGATGGCGCCGGCATGCTCGCCCAGTTTTTGGCGAAGCGTCTGCACGTGCACGTCAACGGTGCGCGAACCGCCGTCGAAGTCCCAGCCCCACACGCTCTGCAGCAACGACTCGCGGGTAAAGACCACGCCGGGCTTACGCATGAGGTACTCGAGCAGGTCGAACTCGCGTAGGGTGAGCTTAAGCGGCTCGCCGGCAACGGTCACCTCGCGATGGCTGGGCGAGAGCACGATGTCGCCCACGCTGAGCACATCGCTCGCCTGCTTGACCATGCCGCCGCGACGCAGCAGTGCGCGGCAGCGGCTCGCAAGCTCCATGAGCGAGAAGGGTTTAGTCAGGTAATCGTCGGCACCGCCATCGAGCGCCATCACCTTGTCGAGCTCGGTATCCTTGGCGGTAAGCATCATGATGGGCACCGTCGCCGTCAGGCGATCGGCACGCAGGCGGCGCATAATCGCCAAGCCATCGGTATCGGGCAGCATGATGTCGAGCAGGACGGCATCGGGTACCCGTCGCGCCACGGCGGCCTTAAACTCGCCGTCGCACGAAAAGCCTTCGGCCTCGATCCCCTGCTTGCGCAGTGCATAGACCGTCAAATCCCTGATGTTGTCATCGTCCTCGACGTAATAGATCATGTTGAACCCCTTTGCGGCCGGCATGACCGCATCTTAACCCTAAAGGTACCTTTACTAGATGGTATCAGCCAAAACGTCCCGTCAAATAATCCGCCGTGCGCGGATCGGTCGGATTTTTAAAGAGCTGCGCGGTGGGCGCGTGCTCCACCAACTCACCCAGCAAGAAAAACGCGACCGAGTCGGAGATACGCGCCGCCTGCTGCATATTGTGCGTAACGACCACGAGCGTACAGGTCTCTTTGAGCTCGCAGGCCAGCTGCTCCACCACGAGCGTCGACACGGGGTCGAGCGCCGAGGTCGGCTCGTCCATCAGCAGAATGTCGGGCTGCACGGCAAGTGCGCGGGCGATGCACAGGCGCTGCTGCTGTCCACCCGAAAGACCCAGGCCCGACTCCTTGAGCTTGTCCTTGACCTCGTCCCACAGGGCAGCGCGACGCAGGGAGTCCTCGACCAGCTCATCGAGCACGGCGCGATCGCGCACACCCATACCGCGCGGACCGTAGGCGACGTTGTCATAGATGCTCATGGGAAACGGGTTGGGGCGCTGGAACACCATGCCCACGCGCTGGCGAAGGCGGCAGATGTCGTAATCGCCCAGGATATCTTGACCATCGAGCGCAATCTTGCCCTCGATGCGGCAATCCTTGATGCCGTCGTTCATGCGGTTAAAGCAGCGAAGCAACGTGGACTTTCCGCAGCCCGAAGGCCCGATGAACGAGGTGATCTGCTTGTCGCGGATCTTGATATTCACGTCCTTGAGCGCATGATGGTCGCCATAGAACAGGTCGAGGCCCTCGACATCGATGCGCGTCGACGAGGCGGCAAGATCCTCTGCCGTGGGGCGAGTCGCATCCCCAACCTCGCGCTCGCGCGCGGCCTCAGCCTGCGCCTCCATGAGCTCCTCAAGCTCTGTAGGCTCCATCGCCGCAGCAGCCGTCATACCGCATACCTCCATATCGATATCAATTCAGCAGTATCGATAGTAGGAATCGTGGCTCATACACACGTGAGCACATTGTCAAGTGTTTGTAAGGGCACGCTGGCTATGCGGCGGGCAGCTCGATGGTGAATATCGTGTGTTCGGGCGTCGATTCACATGCAACGGTACCGCCGTGTGCCGCGATGATCTCCTTGGCAATAGCAAGGCCCAGACCGGCACCACCGCGATTGGTCGCACGCGCCGCATCCAGGCGATAGAACTTCTCAAAGATCACCTTGAGCTTAGCTGCAGGGATAGGATCGCCCTGATTGATAAAGCGCACGCGCACGCCGCCATCGTCTTGGCGCCCGGCCTCAATCGTGATAGTCGAGCCCTCATAGCTATAGGCGACGGCGTTTTTCATGATGTTGTTAAACACGCGGGCCATCTTGTCGCCATCCACGAGCACCGTCAGATCCTCGCGAATATCAACTTGGGCTTCCTTATGCTGCTCGTTGAGGATGGGATAGAACTCGTCAGCCACCTGAGCCAGCAGCAACCCCAGATCAACATAGCCGCGCGTGAGCACGATATCGTGGAAGTCAAAGCGCGTGATATCGAAGAACTCCTCGATGAGCGCATCGAGCCGGTGCGCCTTGTCGAGAGCCACGCCCGTAAAGCGCGCACGTTGCTCAACCGGCAGCTCAGGAGCCTCTTGCAGCAGCGAAAGATAGCCCACCACGCTGGCAAGCGGAGTGCGTAGGTCATGCGCCAAGTACGTGACCAGATCGTCCTTGCGATGCGACTCGTCACGCAGGGCCTGTTGCACCTTGCGCTCTCGGTCACGCACGCGGTTAAGGGCGCCCTCGACCTCCAAGAAATCGCCGTCGATGTTGTCCCAGGTGTCGGGGTGATCGATCAGGCGATCTTGAATACGAGCGGCCAGCACACAATCGGCATGCTGCTCGCCCCGTTCGTAGCCCTGGTAGTACAGGGCGCGGCCACACAAGAACAGCACGCACGCGGCAAGCGCCAGCACAAAGCCAAGCATGTTGAATACAAAGCCGGCATCGAACAGCACCGGCCCTTCGATGCCGCCGAGCGCCATGGCGCCAATCGCCAACGCCATGGCCCACGCGGCGCCGCCAATCACCATGCAGCGGCGCACGATCTCAAATCGATCGATTAGCAAAAAGCCGACAAGCAGCACCGCCAAGATTCCAGCGATGTTATCAATGCCAATCAGCAGCAGGGTCAGCAAAAAGAGCAGCACCGTTGCAAGCGCGCGGTTGTCGACGACCGACCTCACGTATTCAAAGAGTCGATCGGGCACCTCGAACGCTTGCCTATCGTCTTTTGTCATATCAAGATCCTCACAAGCGAAAAGCGTTATTCGATTATGTAGCCGACGCCCCAGACGTTTTTGATAAAGCGCGGCTTTTGTGCGTCGTCGCCGATCTTTTCGCGCAAGTGGCGAATGTGCACCATCACCGTATTGTTGGAGCCGGGCATAAAGTCCTCGTTCCACACCGCGCGGAACAGGTCCTCCACGGCCACCACGCTGCCGCGATGCTCGACCAGATACAGCAAGATTGAATACTCGGTGGGTGTGAGGCGTACCGGTGAACCGTCCACCGTCACGGAACGAGCATCGCGGTTGACCTCCAAGCCGTCGAGCTGAATGGTCGGCGACTCGGCCGCCTGCGCACGGCTACCGTAGCTGGTATAGCGGCGAAGCTGAGCGTGCACGCGCGCGATGAGCTCCAGCGGACGGAACGGCTTAACCACGTAATCGTCCGCGCCAAGCGAAAGGCCCTCGATCTTGTCTTGCTGGGCATCGCGCGCCGTCAGCATGATCACGGGATAGGTATGGCTGGAACGGATCGTACGCAGCAGCTCAAATCCATCGATATCGGGCAGCATGACATCCAGCAGCGCCAGATCGAACTCCTGCTCCAAGATTGCCTTGGCAGCATCGGCCCCACTATAGGCAATCTGGACATCAAAGCCCTCTTTGGTTAGGTAGATACCAACCAAGTCGGCGATGGCCTTCTCGTCATCAACTACCAGTATGCGCTCGTTCATGCGTGCTCCTCTCGCGCTCCATTATGCCCGAGGCGACGCACGCCACACACAACAAGCGTGGGTGATTAAGTCGGCCTTAAGCACCCTTGTGCCCGTTCGAGCGCGGATGTGGACCACGCACGCACGCGATGATCGCCGACGACGGCAAACGATATACTCTAGTTCCAGAAGAGACCATCCCGTCGAAAGCGAAACCTGTGAAGACCCTCACCTCTTTTGCAAAGCGCTCAGCCCAGCTTGCCGCCGGCTTTGTCTGCGCTATCGCCCTTGCCGCTGGCGTGCCCACCGTCGCTGGCGCCCAAGTGCTCACGACCGACAATGTTTGCGGCAAAACCGCCGATGCGCGCGGCATCTCGGCCGAAAACCTGCCCGATATCGATGCGACCAATGCCCTCGTCATGGGCAAAGACGGCACCGTCTACTATGGGCGCGGCGCCGATGGGCAGGTCAAAATCGCCTCGATCACCAAGGTCATGACCGCAATCCTAACCGTCGAGAATTGCAAGATGGACGAGAAGGTCACGGTGAGCAACGCCGCAGCCACCGTGGGTAATTCGACCGCCGGCTTGCTCGAAGGCGACGAGCTTACCGTGGAGCAGGCACTGCGCGGCCTGATGATTCCCTCGGGCAACGACGCCGCCATCGTGCTCGCCGAATATGTGGGCAAGAAAATCGACCCTAAGACCAAAGACGCCGAGGCCACATTTGTGAAGGCCATGAACGAGCGCGCTAAGAAGCTCGGCTGCACCGGCACACTTTTTGAAAACCCGCATGGTCTGGACTTTGATGAGTGGGCTGGCGATATGCACTCAACCGCACACGACGTAGCGCTGATGATGCAGGAGGCCATGAAAAACGACACGATCCGCGAGGTCGTAGCGAGCGAGGATTCCTGGATCGAGGTCACGGGCGCCGACGGCACCGACCATTCGCATTCCATGGACACGCATAACTATTTGCTGGGCCAAGATGGCAACATCGGTGGCAAGACCGGCACCACCGACGATGCAGGCTATTGCTTTACGGGTGCCTACAACCGCGATGGCGACGAGATCTACACCGTCGTTTTGAACTCCACCACCACCGACCAGCGCTTTACCGATACCGCAACCCTTGCCAATTGGTACTACGGTCACAAGGTGACGGTCGCAATCGCCAGCACGCAGGAAAAGACCGCCAACGGCAACCCGCTTATGGCACGCATTGGTCAAACCGACTGGACGGATAAGACGATCGACGCCACGCTCGCCGATCCCACAGCGCAAGCGACCGTGTTTTCCCTTGCCGGCGAGGTGACCGAAAAGGTTAGCTACGACGATCTTTCGGGCACGGTGCATGTGGGCGACAAGGTGGGCAGCGTTACGCTCAAGCAGGACGGCACCAAGATCGCCGTCATGGACCTGGTTGCCGACGAGGAAGGCTCGGGGCCCAATCCCATCGAGTGGCTCCTTGTGAAGCTCGACCGCCTGGGCCGCCGCATCGACAACCGCCCGCTCACGGCAGAGAGCGAGACCGTAGCCAAGGCGCCCGAGGTGTAGGGCGCAAGAATAATCAGCCCACTGAAAGGAGGCGTCCGAAAGGATGCCTCCTTTTTTGAGGGTTCGAATCCCCAGCACCCTTTCTCGATAATAAAAAAGGGCCCCCGATGGGACCCTTATTTAAAGTTAAACTGGCGGAGAGCTGGGGATTCGAACCCCAGATGCCCTTTTGGGGCATACTCGCTTAGCAGGCGAGCACCTTCGGCCTCTCGGTCAGCTCTCCGTAACAGCCGTTCTATAGTAACCAAACAGTCGAAGTTGAGCAAGAGGGAATTTTCTAATTGCCTAGCGGCCTTTTCTCCTTGCAGTTTTCGCCCCTACCCCAGCGAGCGGTTGAGGGAGCCGAGCTCGTCGTTGCCCATGGTGCGCCACATTTGGAAGATGCAACCGCGTGCCAGGAAAAAGAAGCCGTTGTCGACCAGTTGAACAGCGGCATCTGCCAGCTGATTCGTCACGACGGACACTGGCGGCAGCTCGAGTCCAGCCTTGCGGATGGTCTCGACCGCTTCCTCGAACGTCGGAGGCTCGCTGACGCCCATCTCGTTCATAAGGCCCTGCATTTCTTCCAGCGCGCTACTGCCCGACTCCTCGCCGCGCGGCACGAGACGGTAACAAGCCAGTGCTAGGTCGAGCTGATCGCAATTCCAATAGGCAAACGCCAAGCGATAGAACAGGTAGCCGATTGCAGAACGATCGCTGGCAATACGTAGGCCGTGGCGCGCCACCTCGATAATCTCGTCAAAGCGCTCCAGACGCGCAAGCACGTTGATGAGCGCAAAGTGCGATTGCATGGACGAACGCGCCAGATCGTAAAGATGGCGCACCTCGGGCAGCGCTCGTTCAAAGTCCTCTTGCTCGGCGTAAAAACTGCAGATCTCGTGCTGGGCAAAGTACAGTGCATCGGGCGCACGAAGGATCCGCACAGAGCGGTCTTCTTCCAACACCGGTAGCACCATGCGCACCAGCTGGTTATCGCAAAACTGCGTTTGAACCGGACCTGTCGCCAAAAGCTCGGCGACCGCGCACTTAGCCTCCAACTCCTCGACAAGACGGGAAAAGCCTTCAAAAGCACCTGTACGGTCGACTTTTGCCTGCTCGCGCAATTCAACAACACGGGCCACGTATGGGTCGTCGTCCTCTTCCATGACCTCCAACTCGTCAGCCGTATCGGCAAGCAGCAGATCGCGCAGCGTCGGCGGCAGCGTGCGATGGTCATCACGCGGACGAGCATGAACCTCCGCAGGCTCAATCGTCTCCGGAGCGGTTGACTCATACGCCTCAAGCACACGCTTGCACGGCATATCGTCCATGTCCATGCTCTCAAGATCCTTGGCGACAGACATGCAATCGGCCAGATAGGCCGCGCGCCCAAAGAAATACGTTGCGACAACGCGCTCGCCCTGCTCACTGTCGGGAGTAGCAATCTGCACATAGCAGCGCGTGATGCAGGTGCCTGCGGCAAAACACGCTGCCGCAAGCGTGAGTGCCACGCGCGCATCGTGCTCCGCGGCCCAGATCGCACGCGTATCCTCGTCCAGCTCGCGCCAGGCGTCATCTTGAGCGTCGTATTCACGTTGCGGCATGGCATCAACGACAGACTGCCCAAACCGAACGAGCATAATCCCCTCGGCAACGTTTGCCCGATAGGTATAGTCGAGCCGCGTGACCACGTTAAGCGCCTCGACAATGCGCGCGAAGCGGGTACGCACATCCCACTCACCGCCCGGCCGGCAAGCCACCGTACCCGGTTTGCCCCACGGGTTATCGCTCGAAGCCGTATCGAGCAGTCGGGGAACATCGTTGGTCGTCTTGGCGATATGCCACGCATCAAAGAGCGCGCAGCCCTCAAGGCTCGGCGAGGATGCCGCAGGGACCAATCCGGCCCCGATGCGCTCAAGGATGCCGGAGAGGCGGTTGAGACGGCACTCGATGGCAAGCAGCATGTCAATCTCGTCCTGGTCCAACAGGCTACGATCAAAATTGAGATAGAAAATCTTTGAGCGATCAATGCGAGCCAGGCTCATCTCGGACTTGGCAGCGATGGTGCGCAGGCGGGGCAAGTCAATTTCGCTCATAAGGGCGGCGGCATAGCGCTCGATACCGCTCGGATTCTCGGCATGGTCAACGCGGTAAAGCAGCGTCTCGATAGCATCGGGGAGCGGTGCCGTGTTAAAGCCCAAAAACACCTCGACCGGCTCGGACAACTTTACGAGCTTGATCTTGTCGACAACGTTTTGCATACCCTCGTCGAGTCCGCCGGCGTCCGCCGTGTTCACAATAGCGCTTTCGGAGTTGGCAAATATCACGTAACGCAAGAACATCGAGGCCATGAACTCGCCGTAAGGAAGGGCGCGGGTCGAATTCCATGTCTCGTGGTCGGACTGCTCGCGCATGGGGCCTTCGGGAGAGCCGGCAGTTTGCGCACACGCGCGCATTGCACCGTTGGCTTCCCTTACCATAATCTCACCAATACTGGAATCCGACTCGTCAAGGACCAGTTCCATGTCGGGATCGTTGGGCAGCGGAGCCTCGCTGACGGGGCGGTCCACCTTGTACACCTCACCCGAAACGCTTACGTAGCCCAAAAGCGACACATGACTTTTGCCAACGAACTCGACGACATAACAAGATTCATGCTGATCCTCGTCAAAGAGTTTCCAGACCACGCCATATGAGCGTCCCGCAGGCTGCTCGGGCATCGCCGGAAAGCGCTTCTTAGGATCGAGAAACCTGAGCTTGTATGTCGGACGCTCTGCCACGAAGTATCACCCTGATCGGTCGCTTGAAGAAGGAGTGGTCGCGAATAAGTCGCGACATCTACTCGGAATCTTACACGAGTCGACAGGAAATCGTCCCTTTGGACGAAAGCACTCAAGCCGGCGCAAAAGAAAACCCCCGTTGCCGGGAGCTTTAATCTCAAATGGTGCGGCGTATAGGATTCCGCGCATCCGCTGCGCGGATCCGCACCGGCTTCGCCCGCCTGCCGGCGCGCTCGCCCGCGGGCTAAAAACGCTCCGCGTTTTCTTTACGCCCGCGCCTCGACCGAGGTTCGAATCCATGGGATACCGCCATAAAAGAAAAGCCCCCGTTGCCGGAGGCTTCAAGTTCAATTGGTGCGGCGTATAGGATTCGAACCTATGACGTTCTGATTCGTAGTCAGACCCTCTATCCAGCTGAGGTAACGCCGCGACTTGTTGATTATTATGCACATCGACTGAATAAAGGTCAAGCATTTTTCGAAAAAAGTTATCAAATTTGATTTTTACTCATTTTGACCACCTGATGCGATCTTCGACGCATCGCGATATAAGAAAAGCCCCCGTTGCCGGGAGCTTTAAAATCAATTGGTGCGGCGTATAGGATTCGAACCTATGACGTTCTGATTCGTAGTCAGACCCTCTATCCAGCTGAGGTAACGCCGCAGCGCAAGGATTATTATGCACGTGACCCCTCGATGGGTCAAGCGACAATTTGGAAAAATTTTACGAAGTGATGATTAAGACGCTCGCGTCTCGACCGAGGTTCGAATCCAGGCAGTGTTGCCATAAAAGAAAAGCCCCCGTTGCCGGAGGCTTCAAGTTCAATTGGTGCGGCGTATAGGATTCCGCGTATCCGCTTCGCGGATCCGCACCGGCTTCGCCCGCCTGCCGGCGTGCTCGCCCGCGGGCTAAAAACGCTCCGCGTTTTCTTTACGCCCGCGCCTCGACCGAGGTTCGAATCCATGGGATACCGCCATAAAAGAAAAGCCCCCGTTGCCGGAGGCTTCAAGTTCAATTGGTGCGGCGTATAGGATTCGAACCTATGACGTTCTGATTCGTAGTCAGACCCTCTATCCAGCTGAGGTAACGCCGC